>JAYZCA010000313.1:0-5933 GCA_036339235.1 Candidatus Latescibacterota bacterium
ACGCCGAAGGGAGGGTTCGTGACGATGGCGTCGAAGCGGTCAGCAGGATGATGCTCGGGCAGGTCGGCGACGTCGCGGCAGAACACGTCGATCCGCTGGTTCAGGTCGGCAGCCTCCACGTTCTGCCGGGCACCCTCGACAGCGCGCTCAGAGTAGTCGCTCGCCTCGATGTTGAGATCGGGGTAGACCTGCGCCGCCTCGATGGGGATCGTCGCCGAACCACAGAAGGGATCTAGGATGCGCCCCACGGATAAGCCGGCGAAGCGCAGCATGGTGTAGGCGACGTTTGACTTGACGGCACCACGCGGGTTGTAGCGTCGCTGCTTGCGGCGGCTCAGCGACTCGCGCGTGAGCTGCACGCCCACCAGGCACCGAGTACCGATGACGTCGACACGAACCTCACAATCGGGCTTCTCCAGATCGACTCCGAGGCCATAGCGGTCTACCAGCGCCGCTCCCGCCCGACGTTGCACGTCGAGGCTGGTGAAAGGATGAGTACCAGAACGGCGCGAGGTGACGCGGAAGGACGTGAGGCCGTCAGCCTCGAGAGCGGGGACACCACGCGCAGTCAACTGCGTGGCGATCACGTCGAGGGCTTCGTCTTCCGCCGGGCCGAGGTCGAATCCGTAGAGTGGACGAACGACGTGATGCACGGAGCGCAGTTCGCAGGCGGCCCGTTCGACGTCGACATCGAGGTTTGGTTGCAGGACGATGACGTTGCCGCTGAAGCCCAGGGGTTTTCGTTCGACCTCGAGAGTGGTCGCGTCGATGCCGGCCACCGAGAGCCGCTCGCTCAACTCGTCGGCGACGATATCCTCGAGACCCGGATTCGTCGTGAACCACAACGCGCCGCGCTCGCCCAGCCCGGCCTCCAGCTTATCGAGAAGGCCGGAATGGTCCTGCCAGGTCACCGCGTCTCGAAGTGCCCGTCGACCCGCTCGTAGATGAGATCGGCGATCTCTTCGTAGAAGTCGTCGAGTTCGTTCGTCGTCGCCGAGCCATGCTCCTGCGTGCAGTGAGACAGCGTGGTCTGCCAGGTAGTGACTTCGGTGTCGATGTCGATGAGGCTGGCGTTGACGTCCATGCAGGGCAAGAGATCGGTGTTGGTGCCACTAAAGCGCAGGCTCTGCACGGTGATGCGCAGGTTGAATCGCGGGTCGATAAGGGCGTTGACGTTGCGGTCGCGCACGGCGTAGAGCACACCGCGCGACGCTGGCAGGCGGCGCACGACACGGGGCACGACGAAACGCTGCACGTCGCGAACGGCTTCGCGCACGTAGGCTTCCTCGTCGGTGTCGAAGAAGCCATATAGAGGACTGAGGCCGAACTCGTAGGGATCCGTCCAGCCGCTGACCATGAGCCCTACCGGTTCAGGCACCCACTCGGTCGTCGTGTCGATGACGCCGTGGGCGACCAGGTATCGGGCGAAGGTACCGGCTTCGTCTTCAGGAACGCGGGCTTCGTATGCCGCCCAACGGATACCGGTACCCACCAGGTAGTCGCTGTCGGCGCCCAGTACGCGATCGGATATGCCGGTGAGCTCGCGCAGCAGTCGCTTCACCTGGCGTTCGGACATGCTCTCCACGCGCAGGTCGAGAACTTCTTTCCAGACGGTCGGATCGGTGTCGCGCAGGCCGCCGAAGTCGTCGAGGCGCGCCTGCAGATGACGGCGAACCTGCTGTGCGGTACGCGAGGTCCGCCCGGCGACATCCTCGAAGAGGCGCGCCGCGTGTACGGGATCGGCGCCGGCGAGGCGTTCGTCGAGCAGGACAAGGGTCTCCTGCAGCACCGTGTCCTGCACGACGCCGGTGGCCAGGCAGGGGATGGCCCACAGGAGGCAGAGAGTAAGGGCGGTTCTGTTCATGCCTGTCAATATACAGGTCACTCAGTCTCCCGGCACGACGATGAGGGGGACAACCATCTCCTGGCTCGTCAGACCCGAGTGGCTGCCCGACTGTGTGTAGGTGCCGTGGCCGTAGTCGTAGAGGAGCTGGACCCCATCGCCGGCGAGGACGATCACGTCGCCGACACGGGAGCGCACGCCGTCGCAGGCGCCGCCGAACCAGCCGGCGGCGATGGCTTCGTCGGTGGCGATCGCCAGTTCCAGGCCCGCGGACAGCTCGGTGTCGGCATGGACGCGCTCCACGTCCACTCCGCTGAGATACAGGGCGCGTCGGGCACCGCCGGGAACCCTGTTCAGCGCTGCGCGCAGCTCTCCGTCGACGGAGACGGCGCGCTGCGGATACAAGGTTGTCTGGCCGTGGTCGGCGATGACGGCGAGTGTGCAGCCGTGGAGGGCGCAGATGTCGGCGACCTTGCCCACCATGAGGTCGATGAACTCCATCTCGACCCGGCACGCCGGCGAGGGGGTGACGGCGTGGTCGGGGCCGTGGAAGTGGGACAGCGTGTCGATGAGCGGCCAGTAGAGGGAGTAAAATGCAGGCCCATCCGCCGCCTGCAGTGCCAGCTCCAGCTGATAGGGGATCTGCGACAGACCACCGTAGCCGGCGAAGCGGGCACCCTCGGTCAGCAGATTGGTGAACGGTGTCCCCTCGAAGGCAAAATCGGTGATCAGTGTCGACGGCACGCAGGCGGCGGCGAGACGCTCGTAGACGGTGGGCACGCGGCGCACGATGTCCTCTGAGATCGGTGTGTCGCCGCCCACGGGGTAGAGGGTGAGCATGTTGACGACGGCACCGACCTCCTCGAACCAGAGCATGTGCCCCAGGACACCGTGTTCTGCCGGCGCACAGGCGGTGGCCAGGCTGTTGAGGGCGGCCGTCGTCGTGGAGGGAAAGATGGAGGTGAGGCGCTGAGTGCCGAGGGGGGCCGTGTCGATGAGCCGTGCCAGCCGCGGCGTGCAGCCGGCGCTGAGGGCGGCGTCGAGCTGCGACAGGCCGAGGGCGTCGAGGACCAGCAGGACGGTGCCTCCGGGGCCGGCGAGGCCGCCGGAGGGCAGCAGGTCGGGGCGCAGCGGTGCGGAGGGGGGCTCAACCTCGAAGGCGTCGAGGATCGATGCGGCCACGTTGACGATGCTGCCGCCGTCGTAGTCGGGCAGGACACGCCGGGTGTCGTCAGCGCTCACGCCCGTGGCAACTCGAACCAGAAGCGCAGCTTGCGGACCTCTTCGCCGCCTCGCCCTTCGGCGCGCGCGACGATCTCGTCCATCATCATGCCTGACTCAAAAACACCGCCGTTGGCCTCGATGATCCGTCGTGAGGCGGTATTGTCCTCGTCGCAGGTCACCAGAACGCGCTCCATTCCCAGGTCGCTGCATTTTTCAAGAGCCAGCTGCAGGATGCGGCGGCCATAGCCACGGCGACGGTACGAGGGGCGGATGCTGTAGCCGATATGACCGCCGTAGGTCATGAGGTACGGCGTGCCCAACTCGGGACGGATCGAGGACTGGCCGATGTAGCACCCATCTTCGATGAGCCAGAAGATGCAGTCCCGGTAGCCGGCTCGACGCAGGCGCGACTCGTCGGCCATACGTCGCAGGTCGTCGACAAAAGTCCCGAAGTCGCGGCGCAGGCGGGGGACGTCGAAGCCGAGGAAAGCGGCGTAGGTGGAATCGAGACGGCCCTCGTCGGCGAACTCGGCGGCGCCCCGGGAGAAACTGTCCCCATAGCGGATATGGGGGACCTCGAGAGCGCAAGCGTCGTGCTCATGCCGGGTCGGGTCGGCGATGCAGGCCTCCACGGTCATTGTCAGAAAACCTCGAAGCAGGCTGTGAAGAAGCGGTGGGCATCGACGTCGAGACCGACCTGTGCGGATCGTCTCCCGCAGAAGGATACGGCACACCCCAGGCCGTCGCCAACGGGAGGCGAGGGCTGAGAATCAGGGATTTTGTGTTGGATTGTGCGGGTTACTTCGAAGGACCGTACCCGGGTGCCTGGCTTGACGGACCTGCCGCTGCATCGGCAGCGTGCTGGCCATCCTGGAAGTCGGTGAGGACGATGGTGGCCCCCACGAGAGCGGCGACGAGGACGTAGATGTATCCCACATCGGCGAACCAGTGTTTCCAGCCGGAACGGCGCTCCATGTCCACGAGCGGTCGGCTCCTGCACCCTCATGCGGCTTCCGTAACTGGTACGGGAGTGGCGGAACGGTGTCAATCGAATTCGTCACCGCTCCGCCGCTCCGGCTCAATCGCCTTCAGGCATCGGCAGCGATTCCCCGCTTCCGACACAGGGTCCGCAGACGGGCGATGGCACCGCCCACCTGCCGACCGTTGCGCCGGATGCCAAACAGGTGCTGACTGACAACCCGCCGATTGATTCCCATGATCTCGGCCACCTCCTCCTGTGTCTTGTCGTGGAGGAAGTAGAGCATGACCGCCTCGCGCTGCCGCTCCGTGAGCGAGCCGCTGACGAGGGCCATGATCGGCGGAAACAGTTGCTCGGTGCGCTCGAGCCCGCGGTGGCGCAGGCGCTGGTCTTCATCATCTTCGTGCCAGATAGCCGACGCAGCCGGGTAACGTTCGAGGTCGGCCGGGTCGAGCTGGACTTCCCAGAAATCGGCGTTATACAAGATCCTCTCTCCGTGAGGGGATTTTCCGTGGATGCGAAAACACAAAAAACCGCAGCTGCAGGTTCGCAGTGCGGCTCCGGAGAGAGGGTGTGTCAACCGATCAGATGTGTCGGTCGCTCAGCCCCCGCAAGGAGACAGACCGCGAACGTCGTCGCAGAATGCAAGTGCGAGTCCATACAGCATCATCTCTGTCTCCTTTCGTGCGCGCTTGTTTAGTCAGAAAACCCTTGGAGAGAGTGGGCGCGCCGCCAACTGTACTCCAAGCCTACGGTCACAATAAATCCTCGCCTGACCCAGTGTCACCTTGCCTGTGGCCATGGTCCAAGGGCCTGCTGCCCTGAAGTCGATGGCGAAGTGAACGTCGCGCTGCTGCCGGCGGCGCTGGCCGTCGTTCTGTGGGGTCTGTCCTTCGTGGCGACGAAGATGGCGCTCGCGGAACTGTCACCCATGGCCGTCGTCATCGGGCGCACGCTGCTTGCGCTGTTGTTTCTGGTCGTCATCGCGGGGTTGCGTGGTCGCTCGTTGCGGCCACCTGTCGGTCTGTGGCCGCGGCTGTTGCTGGCCGGGTTCCTCGGCGTCTTCTTGCACATGCTGCTGCAGGCCTGGGGTCTGACGATGACCACCGCCGTACGCACCGGCTGGCTGATCGGCATTATCCCCGTTTGGTCGGCCCTGCTGGCCCTGGTTGTTCTCGGGGAGGGTCTCGGCCGGCGCAAGCTGGCGGGCCTCGGCCTCGGCTTTCTGGGAGTGGCGGCGCTGCTGGGCACCAGCGGCAGTGTCGGTCCGGGTCTGCTGCCGACGACGAAGGGTGACCTGCTGATCCTGGCCAGCACGCTGAACTGGGCCATCTACACTGTGCTGGGGCGCACAATTCTGGCCCGCATGGGGGCCCTCGAGGCGACGACGATCGCCATGGCCGTGGGGCTGGGGATGCTTCTGCCCTTCGCGCCCTGGCAGACGCTGGCCCAGCAATACGGCTCGGTTTCGGCGGCTGCTGGCGGTGCCGTCGTCTTCGTCGGCGTCGGCTGCTCGGGCTTGGCGTATCTGTGCTGGTATACGTCACTCGCCCGGGCGTCGGCCTCATCAGTGGCGTCCCTGCTCTACCTGGAGCCTCTGGTCACCCTCGCCGGCGGCGTGTTGCTCCTCGGTGAAGCGTCGGTGTCACCACGGCGGGTGCGGGTCTGCTCGTGCTGGCTGGTGTCTATCTTGTGTAAAAGAAGGATCCATGACGCAGGAGGAAGGACTGGTGGTTTCGGAAGACATGAGGTCAGTGGACGCGTGGCTCCTTGACCTGGGCAACGTCGTCATCGGCATCGACTTCGAACTGGCGCAGGCAGACTGGGCGATTGCCGCTGGACGGGATGTCGACGACCTGCGGCAGCGGTTTACCTTCGATGATGCCT
>JAYZCA010000314.1:0-9486 GCA_036339235.1 Candidatus Latescibacterota bacterium
GGCTGCCCCGCCAGGCGTGCCGCCCCTGGCACCCCAGTCAGGCACGATGTAGGACACCGTCTCCGGTGTCAGGAACCAGGCCGCCACCTCGGGATCGACGCGCCGCTGCAGCCTCTCCGCCGCCACCAGCTGACTCAGCCGCCCCGTCAGCGTCCACCAGAAGTAGCGCATGATGGCGAGACTGTCGATCGGTGTCCACGGCTCGGGCTCGTAGCCGAGCAGATCGAACTCGAGGGGCAGTTTGCCGGCTACGTGATCCGTCCAGGCGTTGACACCGGCGGCGTACCCCTCCAATGCCGCCGTCGCCTCGTCGCTCAGCGCCGGCGCCTCCACCTGCTTCACGATGCGACGGAATCCCAGGGTCCGATGTTCCCGGTCCATGCGCACGTGGTCAGGCCCGAGGATGGCCGCCAGCTGGCCGTCGGCAACACGGCGACGGTAGTCGAGCTGCCACAGGCGGTCCTGCGCCTGGGCAACGCCGGCGGCAAACCCCAGGTCGGCGACACTGCCGGCGTTGCAGTGGACTACACCCCACTGATCCCGGGCGATGTGCGCATCCCGAGCGAGGGCCGAGTCTGTGATCGTCGCCCATGCGTCACTGTGCTTGCCGGTGACGACGCCGTGCTGCCAGCGCCGGTAGGTAGAGAGCTGTATCCCGTGCCGGCGGCAGACCTCGTCCACCGTGCTCTCGCCGCGCAATACCGAGAGGACCGCCTCCGTCTTCTGTCCTGCTGTCGCTCGTCTAGCCATGCCAGACCTCTTGTGTGGGTTGTTGCCGGAACGCATCGCGACTACGCTTCAGCAAGTCCAAACAAACACGAGAGGTGACCTTGAGCCAGGCAGAGGTTTTGCCACCCGCTGAGTTCGAACATGTTGCGCACCTGTTCGACACCTACGACTATGACCGCTGCCTGATCGGCAGTGTGTTGGAGCGGCACCAGGCCGGCCTCATTTTTTGCGATGATACGCTGGATCCACAATGCGCCGTCTTGTATCACCCCGGTGACTACGGCTACCTGGCGGGTGACCCGGAATCAGGAGATCTGCGCACGATCATTGAGGAGGCACCAGGCGCCGCAGGTATTGCTGTGTCCGAGCAGGAGTTGCTTGTGCCGAGATCGACGTCCTGGATTGCCCGGTTGTGGGCGACCTTCGGCGATCGACTGCAGCGTGGAGGATATGAGTACTTCTCCTTTACCAGTGCACGGATCGATTGGATACGACGGTGGCCTGAGCGTATCCCCCGTGGAATGCAGCTTGTGCCGATGGACGTTGAGCTCGCCCGACGTGCAGAGCAGGAAAGGACACTGCAGGTTGCCACCGCTCAGACTTGGGGATCCTTCGAGCGATTTGTGGAGAGAGGGTTCGGATTTGTCGTCCTTGCCCGGAATGGTGAACTGGCAGGGGCGATCTCGACGTTTGGTCTGGGAGAAGGCGAGGCCGAGATCGACATTGCCACGCGTAAGGACTATCGGCGGCAGGGATTGGCAACGCTGATGGGTTGCGCGTTTGTCGCGCACTGTCTGGAGAATGATCTCACACCATCGTGGACCGCGAACCACGGCAACCACGGGTCGACGGCTACGGCTCGGAAGCTGGGGTTTGTGGAGCGGTTCATGTTGCCCTGTTTTTCCATTGACGAAAGGTCCCCGTGAGCCAGTCTCAGCCGAACATCGTCTTTATCCTCATCGATGACATGGGATGGACCGACCTGTCCTGCTGCGGCTCCGAGTACTATGAAACGCCCCGCATAGACAGCCTGTGTGCCGACGGCATGCGTTTCACCGACGCCTACGCCGCGTGCCCTGTCTGCTCGCCGACGCGGGCCAGCCTGCTCACCGGCAAGTACCCCGCCACGGTGGGTATCACGGACTGGATTCACTGGGGCGACGCACGACCGGCTCCGCGTGGCCGTGTTGTCGACGTGCCCTACCTGCGCAACCTGCCGAGGTCGGAGATCTCTCTCGCCACCGCGCTGCGTGAGGGCGGGTACGACACCTGGCACGTGGGCAAGTGGCACCTAGGGGGTGAGGGCCATCTGCCGCAGGATCACGGCTTCGACGTCAACGTCGGTGGCTGTCACATGGGTTCTCCGGGCCGCGGCGGCTATTTCAGCCCGTGGACGATCGCGCCACTCGCCGATGTCGACGTGGCCCCAGGCACCTACCTCACCGATTACCTGACGGACCGTGCCGTCGACCTCATCGACAACGTCGGTGACACGCCCTTCTTCCTGAACCTGTCGTACTACTCGGTGCATACACCGATTCAGGCCAAGGAGGATCGCATCGCGCGCTACGCGGACAAGGCAAAGACGTTGGGCCTCGACCGCTTCGAAACCTTCATCGACGGTGAGTATTTTCCCTGCGAGCACAAGAAGGAGCAACGGGTACGGCGACGACTGCTGCACTCGGATCCGGTCTACGCGGCGATGATCGACTGCCTCGACGAGAACATCGGCCGTGTCCTCGATGCACTGGAGCGCAACGGCAAGGCGCAGGACACGATCGTCGTGTTCACCTCCGACAACGGCGGACTGGCCACGTCCGAAGGTTCGCCGACCTGCAACGCGCCTCTGGCAGAGGGTAAGGGCTGGATGTACGAAGGCGGCACGCGGGAGCCTCTCTTCGTTCGCTGGCCAAAACACATCGCCGGTGGCAGCGACTGCTCCGTACCGGTGACGAGCCCGAATTTCTACCCCACATTGCTCGAAGCCGCCGGCCTGCCGCTTCGACCGCAGCAGCACGTGGACGGTACCTCCATCCTCCCCCTGCTGCGCGGCGCGGGTTCTGTCGACCGGGAGGCCATCTTCTGGCACTATCCGCACTACGGCAACCAGGGGGGTACCCCCGGCTCATCTGTGCGCTGCGGCGACTGGAAGCTCATCGAGTTCTTCGAGGACGGCCGACAGGAACTCTACAACCTGGCCGATGACATCTCCGAGGACAAGAACCTGGCCGCCGAACATCCCGACATCAGGCGCGACCTGCATGAGCGCCTGGCTACCTGGCGCAAGTCGGTGGAGGCGAAGATTCCGGAGACCAACTTCGACTGGGAACCGCCACCGGCTGTTTGACCGCAGATCCCAGGGATCGCTTCCTTCCTCACGGCGCCGGATTCTGCCTGCGCTCCAACGAAAAGGACTTTCGTGCCATCCGACACCAGCTTGCGCGCCGCCGTGATCGGGTGCGGTGGACGCGGCCGGTCCCACGCCGAGGGCTACGCCGCCGACCCGCGCACCACCATCGTCGCCTGCGCCGACCCGTCTACTGAGGCCCGTGACGGCTTCGCCGAATCCTTCGATGTACCCTCCACCTACGAAGACTATCACGAGATGCTGCGCGCCGAGTCACCCGATCTCGTCAGTGTCTGCACCTGGCCTCATTTTCACCGCGAGATGATCGAAGCCGCCGCCTCGTCCGGTGTGCGGGCGATCCTTTCCGAGAAACCGATGGCCCCCACATGGGGCGAGGCACGCTCCATGCACCAGGCCTGCATCGACAGAGACGTCCTGCTCACCTTCTGCCACCAGCGGCGCTTCGGGGACACCTTCCAGTCGGCGCGCCAGCTGGTGCGCGACGGCGCCATCGGCCAGTTGCGCCGCATCGAGGCCTCCTGCCCCAACCTGTTTGACTGGGGTACCCACTGGTTCGACATGATGTTCTTCTACAACGAGGAAACCCCGGCTCAGTGGGTGCTCGGCCAGATGTCGGTGGATGAGCACAGGGAGGTTTTCGGTGTGCGACTCGATACCAGCGGCTTGTCGTGGATCCGTTTCGCCAACGGTGTTGAGGGCCTGCTGGCCACCGGCGAGGTCGGGTTCGGCAACATGAACCGCCTCATCGGCTCCGAGGGTGTGATAGAGATTACTCCAGGTGGCAAGGCTGAACACCCGTTGCGCCTGTTTCGCGACGGTGCGTGGACGGATCCGGAACGCATCGTGGGCGTGCCTGTATCCCAACACACCGTGGCCAGCGTACAGAACCTGGTCGACTGCCTGGAGAGCGGCGACGAACCCGAGCTGTCCAGTCACCGGGCGTTGCGCGCCACCGAGCTCATCTTCGCCACGTATGAGTCGTCCCGGCGGCGCGGGCGAATCCCTCTGCCTCTCGACGTCGACGACTCGGCCCTGCTGACGATGCTGGCGGACGGCACGATCGGCGGTCCCTCGTGACCGGTACTGCGCCAACCGCGCACGGTCCCCTCACCGATCCGGCTGCGCCCTTGGCGCTGACCGACGAGCAGCGCCGCCGCTTCGACGAGGACGGATTCTTCCTCGTCGAAGACACGCTGACCCCCGCCGAGATCAATGAGCTGCTGGCCGTCGTCGATGCGCGCTATGCCGCTCACAAGCGCGAGCGCGACCTCGGGGTCGACGAAGCCTTCCAGATGCGCAACGTCGCCGCCACGGATCCGGTTTTCCTGCGGATGGTCGACCACCCGCGTATCCTACCCCTCGTCGTCGACCTGATGGGGGTCAACGTGCAGCTGCGCACGTCTCACGCCGACGTGCGGCCACCACAGAGAGAGGAAGTGGCCGCCCACGAATTGGGGGCGCCTGACAGCTTCTTTCCCTGGCACTCCGACGGGCCCAACTTCGGCTGGCCCAGGGTGCAGGGGCTGCTCCCGTTCATGGAGATGAAGGTCGGCTACTACCTGACGGACCTGACGATGCCGAACAGCGGCGAGATCTGTGTCGTGCGCGGCAGCCACCTGTCGACTCAGCCCATCGATACGGACGGCCGGCGGCGCATCGACCCGGCCCACATCGTCGGCGTCAACGTGCGCCCGGGTACGGCGCTGGTGTGGCGCACGCAGTTGCTGCACGCCTTGCGCCCGAACCTGTCGGCCCAAGCGCGACGCTGCCTCTACTACGGCTACCAACCCCGCTGGATGCGCCCCTCCGACTTCGACCGACAATCCGCTGATGTCATCGCGCGCTGCAACCCGGTTCAGCGGCAGCTGCTCGGCGAGTTGGGCACGGGACTGACAAACTACGCCGGAGATGACCCGGACGTACATCCCGTGTCACGCTACTGGCGGCCCCAGGACGGCGACATCCCGCTGCAGGCCTGGGCAGAGAGTCAACGCCAGAGCTAAGGCTTCGCTCACGCCCCAGCCCGGCCCGTCGGGGGAATGGTGACGTTCGGTGCCTTCGTAAAGGTCTCAACACGCACGATCTTCATCTCTCCTCTTCTTTCCCAACCTGGCGGCTTATACTTGCGGCCTGAGTTGACAGAAACCTCGTAAAAGGAGCCAGCCTGTGACCAGTCCCCGCGCCGTCAACCGAAACTGGCGTGATTCCGACTCGTATCTGGGCCACGACAACGCCATCGTCTGGCCCATCTTCATGTCCCCCGCCGAAGACGACCCTCGCCCGCACCGATGTCTGACCCTTTTGAGCGGCTTCGCCGGGCACTCCCTGCAGGGAGGCAAGAGCACCGACTACCACGCCCATGCCAACGCCGAACAGTATTACTACATCCTCTCCGGAACCGCCGAGGTTCGTATCGAGGACGACCGTTTCCCGGTGCACGAGGGATCCGTCGCCTACTTCCCTCCCGGAGTCAGCCACCAGCTCATCGGTCAGGACAATCCGGACTGGATGCAGTATCTCATCATCACCTGCCCCGTCCCCGAAGACAGACTTGCCGATGGGCAGGCCATCGGCCAGCCGCGTGTGCTCAACTGGCGGGACGCCTCACCGAACATGGGAGATCATGGCAAGGCGGTCACCTGGCAGCTTCTGGAACGCCTCGCGGCCGACGAGCCGGTCACCGACCAGCCCTGTCTGCTGGCGTTCTGGTATCTCGCCCGCCAGGCAGTCGGCAAAGGCCATGCCTCCGACTACCACCAGCATGACGACAAGGAGCAGATCTACTACATCCTCGAAGGGGAGGGCACCGTCGTGGCCGGTTTCGACGCCTTCCCCGTAAAGGAGGGAGACGCCGTCTACCTGCCGCTGGGGGTGCCGCACGTGATCCTCAACGATCGTCATGAGGGCTGGTTGTCCTACCTGGTGGTGAGCTGACTGTGCCCTTCGACACCTTGCTCACCGGGGGGCGTATCGTCGACGGCAGCGGCAACCCGTGGTTCCGCGGCGATGTCGCCCTCGCCGGCGACCGCGTCGTCGCCATCGCTGCCCCCGGCGCCATCCCCACGGAACAGGTGCGCGCCGTCGTCGACGTCGCCGACGCCGTCATCTGTCCCGGCTTCATCGACATCCAGAGCCACTCCATCTATCCGCTGATGGTCGACGGCCGTTGTGTGTCGAAGATCACTCAGGGTATCACCACCGAGATCATGGGCGAGGCCTGGACACCGGCACCGGTGGGCGGCCGCAACCCCGGCGGTCTGCTCACGAGTGTCTACGGCGAACCGGTGGAGCGCTGGGTGGAGCGCAGCCGTGGTTGGACTCGCTTCGCCCACTGGCTCGAAGCCTTCGAAGAGGCGGGGGTGTCGCCCAACATCGGCTCCTACCTGGGAGGCGGCACACTGCGGCGTTGCGCCATGGATATGGACATGAATCCTTCCTCCGGAAAACAGCGCGCCACGATGCGTCGCGTGATGGCCGAGGCGATGGAGGACGGAGCCTTCGGCGTCTCCTACGCCCTCATCTATCCGCCTGACTGTTACGCCGACGTGGATGAGATCGTCGACGTCTGCGAGGTGGTCGGTCGCTATGACGGCACCTATATCACTCACCTGCGTTCGGAGGCAGGAGAGATATTCAGCGCCCTCGACGAAGCCTTCGAGATCGGCGTGCGCGCCGCCGTGCCCGTGGAGATCTATCACCTGAAGGCGGCGGGTCGGGACAACTGGGACAAAATGCCGCGCGTCATCGAGCGGATCGACGCGGCCCGCACCGGTGGCCTCGACGTGACGGCGGACATGTACCCTTATGCCGCCTCGGGGACGGGACTCACCTCGGTGCTGCCGCCGTGGGCGATGGCTGGCGGGCGGCTCTACGAGAATCTGCAGGACCCGGCCCAGCGTGCCCGTATCCGCAAAGCCGTCCTCAAGCCCGACGGCCGCTGGGAGGCCATGGTCAGCCAGCATGGTGAGGACGGCGTCATGCCGATCGGCTTCAAGAGGCCGCAAAATCAGCAGTACGTTGGTCTCAAGCTATCTGAGATCAGCCGCATGCGGGGGCAGGACTGGTTCGACACCGTCTGTGATCTCGTGCTCAGCGAACGCCAGTCGATCAGCACGATCTACTTCGCCATGACCGAGGACAACCTGCGCCTGCAGTTGCAGCAGCCATGGATCAAGGTTTCCACCGACGCGGGTGGCTACGATCCGGTGTGGGGCAGGCCCTTCGGCCCGGTGCACCCACGCGGTTACGGCACCTACCCGCGTGTCCTTGGCCGCTTCGTACGCGAACAGCGCGTCATCACCCTGGAGGATGCCGTGCGCAAGATGACTTCAGCCGTCGCTGACCGCCTCGGCCTGCGCCGTCGCGGCCTGCTGCGCGAAGGCATGTTCGCCGACGTCGTCGTCTTCGATCCGGAGACCATCATGGATCATGCCACCTTCGAGGACCCACATCTGCTGTCTCAGGGCGTGCGCTACGTCTGGGTAAACGGCAGGCAGGTCGTGTGCGACGGCGTGCATACAGGTACCACCCCTGGACGCTTCGTACGCCCCTGGGAGTGAAACGGAAAGGATGCCCGTGCCACAGACGTACGATTTCCTCGTCGACACCTATGGCACCGAGCGACTCAAAACACTCAGCGTGTGGTCCATGTTCGCTGACGCCGACCTGGCCGTACGCCCCCATGCCGTCGACCGGCGTCCCTCGCTCTGCATGACGTACACGCGGTTGTCCTGGTAGCGCAGCCAGACCCTCGTGTGCAGCGCCAGCAGCCCTGGACGCACGGTGGCGGGCGCCATCACCGCCGCCTTGGCGGGGGACGGTGGCGGAGAACGATACAGAGCAGGGCAGAACGAAAAACGCCGCCTAGGCAGCGGCCCGGGGCGGCGATACTTCTCATCGGCAGTGTGCCGGCTGTTTACCGCTGTTCGCGGTAGACGACGTGCTTGCGCAGGATTGGATCGTACTTCTTGATCTCCAGACGTGCCTGCTGGTTCCGGCGATTCTTCGAGGTGCAGTACATATGACTGCTCTCGGTGCTTTTCAGCATGATCTGATTGCGGGGGCCGGTCTTGGCCATGGGATACCTGTCCGTCCTGCGTGAAGTTGATGATCTGTTGAACTCCAATAAGATAAAGATCGCCCTCGTGGTCCGCCAGCAAGACCACCGCCCGTGACCCTGCGCGGCGCCCGCCTCCCCGCCGGCGCGTCCCACGCCCTTGCCGCTGTGCTGTTTTGGTCGACTTCGGCCTCTGCCTTCAAGCTGACCCTGCGGCACTTCGAACCGGCTCAGCTGCTTCTGGTCAGCACCGGCGTATCGACCGTGTTCCTCGGCGGGGTCCTGCTGGCACGGGGGCAGTTGCGTCCGGTGGTCGCTTTGCCTTGCCGTGTCTGGCTACGCTCCGGCGCACTCGGTCTGCTCAATCCCTGTCTCTACTACCTGGTCCTCTTCGCCGCCTATGCGAGGCTGCCCGCACAGCAGGCGCAGCCCCTCAACCAGACATGGGCCCTGGTGTTGGCCTGGTTGTCGGCGCTGCTTCTCGGCCAGCGACTGCTGCGCTGGGACGTCCTGGCCGGCTTCATCTGCTACGGGGGGGTCCTCGTCGTGGCCACTCGGGGTGACGTCCTGTCCTTCCGTTTCGACGATATCACCGGTGTCGCCCTCGCCCTGGGCAGCACCGTCATCTGGGCCCTCTACTGGGTCGGTGTCACGCACGACGATGTCGATCCGGTGCAGCGACTTTTCCTCAACTTCCTTCTCGCCCTGCCACCGGTGGCCCTGGCCTGTGCTATGACTTCGGGTGCGCCCCCCCTCTCCTGGCCGGGCTGGGCGGGCGCCGCCTATGTAGGAATCTTCGAGATGGGCCTCACCTTCGTGCTCTGGCTCGGCGCTCTGCAGCGGGCCCGCAATG
The DNA here is from genome assembly GCA_036339235.1 of Candidatus Latescibacterota bacterium. GTDB lineage: Bacteria > Latescibacterota > UBA2968 > UBA8231 > UBA8231 > UBA8231. Next base: position 9,007 of record JAYZCA010000314.1, read on the forward strand.
CGGCGCGCGTGGCCAACCTCATCTTCCTCAGCCCCTTCCTGTCGCTGCTGTTCATCCACCGGCTCGTGGGCGAATCCATCGAACCGGCAACCATCCTCGGCCTCGTCATCATCGTCTCCGGACTGCTGTTGCAGCGGTGGGGGGCCCAGCGTCACGCAAGTGGAGAATAGATTCATGCACAGACGAACTCTCGGGATCACCGTTCTCGCCGACTTCATCCTCTCCGAGGGCGTCGACGCCGTCCTCGACAATGTCGTCGGGCGCGCCGGCGCAACCGCCGTCGCCCTCAACCCCACCGTGACAGCCCCTTCTGAGGAAGGCCAGGGCAGCTGGCAGCCGCCGTCGGATGCCGGCGCCAGCCCGCGGCTCTTCGACCGTCCCCTCTACGGGAAGAGCGGCCTGTGGATCCGTTCGGCTCCCAGCTACGTGCCGGAGGAGCACTTTTACACCGACAGCCCCTACCGTCCGCGGCCGGCCTCC
>JAYZCA010000315.1:0-7402 GCA_036339235.1 Candidatus Latescibacterota bacterium
CGTCGATCAGAGCCCGCTCCAACACCGCCCAGGACGGAGGATTCGTCGGCGCTGAGCTCTCCAGGATCGGATCGATCACTTCGAAGGTCATGGGTCTCCCTGATGTGCAAACGAGTCCCCCTGCAGGTGGACATTCGACCACAGAGAACTCGTTGCATCTAAGGTTGGATGGTGCGGCCCAATGTACATACATTGGCCCTGTCCGTAGACCAACATGCGGTGGCTGCGTTTGTTCGCCGCGCCGACCAGGAGCTTTCGAATGTTTCGCGTGCCGATGCCGTCCCGAGCCGTGACCGTCGTTTCCGGCCTCACACTCGCCCTCATTTGGGGATGCAGCTACCACTACGTGGCCGGGCCTCTGCAGCCTACGGGGAGCCAGGGGGCGTCGATGACGGTCGCCGATGACGGCGGTATCACCTTTACCCAAGGTCGTCTCGAGGTGCGGCTGCGACCGCTCACCGCCGACGAGCTCAACCGACAGTTTTCCTCCGTGTCGGCGGAGGGCCAGAAGTCGACGAACCCCTACACCTACGGTGACACCGAGTTCGCCGACGGTCTCGCGCATACGAGGTTCACCGTCTTTCAGCTGAGCGTGAAGAACTACGAGCATCCCAAGGTCATTATCGATCCGGCGAAGGTGGAACTGCTGGCCGCCAACAGCCGGCAGTATTGGACCCTCAATCTGCAACAGCTCGACACGTACTACCGCGGGTACGCCATCGGCTACAGGGGCAACGAGTATTCCCGCTATCAGAACCGGATGGATCTGCTGCGCCGTACGATGTTCAATGCGGATCCCGTATTCTCAGGCCAGGAGACGGAGGGCTTCCTCATCTTCCCAGCCCTGCACGCGGACGTAAACTCCGTCGAGCTCGTCATCCACGACGCGGCGCTACGTTTCGACTTTCGCGACGAGCCGGTGGACCAGATCGATATCTCCTACGCCTTTGAGCGTGAAATCGGCAAGGCGAACTGGAGGCAACCGCAGCAACAGATGTAGTGGGAAACCGTCGTCTTCCTGTCTAGGAATTCGAAAGTGGCGTCTCGGGCAACCGGTCCGAGGCGCTTTTTAGATCACCGCAACCGAGCGGCATGACCGGACGAACCTCTTCGGCACGCGACAGTCCTGATAGAGGAGTAAGTAGTGGTTTGGCAACCAAATCCCCAGCAGCTGCTGAAGTGGGAGGACAAGGGGTATTTCGTTCTTCGGGCTGTGGTCAACCCGGAGGAGGCGGCGGAGATGCGTGGTGTGATCAAGAACATCATCCTCACGCCGGAGCCGGAGCAGCGCGTTGAGGCCGACCCCATGGACCCCATGGGCGATACGCCAGAAATGCGGGCCGCCCGCTTTCGCAAACTCAATCGTTTCTGCCACACCTCACCCCTGATCTGGCACCGGGTACACTGCGGCGCGATGGCGCCGCTGGCACGCTACTACCTTGGTGACGACATCCTGCTCAAGTTCAGCAGCGTCTTCGTCAAGCCGGCACTCACCGGTGCCGCCACCCCCTGGCACCAGGATAACGGCCTGTGGCGCGATGGCGAGACGGAACCCTTCAACTTCTGGATGGCCCTCGATCCGGCGACCCGGCAGAACGCGTGCTTGCAGTTCGTTCCCGGCAGCCACGCCGCAGAGATCGTGCAGCACGTCCTCTACGATGACAGCATCCACGCGGAGCTGCCGAGGGACCGTGTGGACGAGATGCTTGCCCGACGAGAGGTCGAGCATATCGAGCTGCAACCCGGCGATGTGGTCTGCTGGCACAGTTCGTTGTGGCACTGCAGTCCGGTGAACACCAGTCCGCAGGGGCGCATCGGCATGGCAGGGGTGTACACGACTCCAGATCTGGTCCGACGCTCGGAACGCTCCTGGGGTGCCCTGCCGTGGGTCCTGCGCGGCGGCGAGTTGTGCGCCGCTTTTCCGCCCGAGGAATTCGAGGTGGTGAATGGCAGGAGCAGCGAGCCGGAACCGCACCCCAGGGCCTAGTCCGATGAACTTCCTGCCACCTGAGTGGATCGACCGCGTCGCATCGACGAACACCACCCTGGTCCAGCGGCTGGAGAACGGTGTGCTCTTGCCGGCAGGCACGGTGCTGGCTACCGACGAGCAGACCGCCGGCCGTGGCCGCGGTGAGCACCAGTGGCTGACGAACCCGGGCCGCGATCTGGCCTGCTCTTTCGTGATGCATGCCGGGGTCGACGCCAGGGACTTGTGTTCGCTGTCCATGGCAGTTGCCCTTGGGGTCGCCGATCTGTTGGACGGGTTCGGCATCGTGGCGCAGACGAAGTGGCCCAACGACGTCGTCGTCGGCCAGCGCAAAATCTGCGGCATCCTGCCGGAACTGCCAAGTCATCCGGCTCAGGGAAAGGGCCCGGCGGTTGTTGTGGTTGGTGTGGGCCTCAACGTCGGCATGTCGCGGGACGAAGCCTCGGCCATCGATCAGCCCGCGACGTCGGTGAATATCGAGACGGGAATGTCCTCAGCCGCCCGCGATCTGCTGCCGGGTCTGCTCACAGCACTGGCGCCGCGCCTCGAAGGCTGGATGGAAGGTGGATTCGCGGCGCTGCGTCAGGACTGGGAGAGCCGCTGCGCCGGCCTCGGGCAGCGGGTGACTGTCATCGACGGTGACTCTCGGCGCCAGGGTATACTGGCCGGCTTCGGTGACGCGGGACAGCTACGGTTGCGGGAAGAAGGCGAGACCGTCGATGTCTGGACCGGCCACCTGCGCCTAGACAGCTAACAGCTAGCCCGGTACGACGGTGGCCAGCAGGGTGCCGGAAGCCACCTGATCACCCACGGCGACGTGGATCTGGGTGACTTCACCGTGAGCCGGTGATGGCACGGGGATTTCCATTTTCATCGCCTCGAGGATGATCACGGCATCGCCGTCGTGGACCGTTGTCCCCGGTTCGGCGGCGATACGCAGAACCTTGCCTGGCATGTTGGCTTCTACCGGCACGCCGGCCGCCGCTGGCGTGCTCGGGCTCGTGCTTGGGGCAGCCGACGGCGCGGGCGCGGCCCCGTCGGCGTCGCCGACACCGACGGTGAAGACTCGACCATCGATCTGCACCTGACCGCCGTCGACGACGGCGTCGTGTGTCTTGCCATCGATGGTCACCGTCAGGTGAACCGGTGTGTCCGGCAATGTTTCTGCGACCGCAGCGGAAGCGGCGGGTTCCGGGATGGGCGTCGGAGCCGCAGTCGGTGCAACCTCGGTGTCGATCTTGCGTACGCCGAACTCCCCTTCGCCTTTAAGGAATGCAACCCCTTTGTCACCGCAAGCGGCGACGATGAAAATGTTCTCGTCCGTTACCTCCAGGTCTTGCGCCGCCAGACGTTGGCGCGTCCGCGCCAGACCCTTTTCCGGATCCTCGTCGTTCATCTCCAGCGGCGGACGAGTGGTGGGTTCCATCTGCAGCTGTTCGGAAGCCATCTTGACGAGCTTGGGGTCTGGCGGCATCGGAGTGCGTCCGAAATATCCGAGAATCATACGCCCATAGTCGGGGGCGATTTTCTCCCAGGGCCCGAAGATGACGTTGTTGAATGCCTGCTGGAAGTAGAACTGCGAAACCGGCGTCACCGAGGTGCCGAAACCGCCGCGCGTCACGACCTCGCCCATGGCCGCGATCATCTCGGGGTAACGGTTCATGATGCCGTTGTCACGCAGCATCTGCGTATTCGCCGTCAGCGCGCCTCCGGGCATCGGACTCCATGGGATCATGGGCTCGACGGCCACCGCCTCCGGTGGCAGGAAGTAGTCGGCCATGCACTCCTTGAAAATGGCCTCCGCCTCGCGAACCTTGTCGACATCGATGTCAAGGTCGTACTCCGTATCGCGCAGGGCGTGCCACATGACGAGTACGTCGGGCTGACAGGTACCCCCCGAAACCGGAGCCAGGGACAGATCGATGGCGTCGACGCCGGCGTCGAGAGCGGCCTGGTAGGCACTGACGGCGATGCCGGCGGTCTCATGGGTGTGGAATTGGATGTGCGTGCCCTCGGGCAGCACTCGGCGGGCCTGAACGATGGTTTCGAAAACGGTGGCCGGTACCGCCGTGCCCGACGCGTCCTTGAAACAGACCGAGTCGAAGGGGATGTCGGCGTCGAGGATGGCGCGCAGGGTCTGGGTGTAGAACGCGGCGTCGTGCGCCCCTACGCATCCCGGAGGCAGGGCCATCATGGTCACGCAGACCTGGTGTTTGAGTCCGGCCTCGACGATACACCGGCCCGAGTGCACCAAGTTCTGCACATCGTTGAGGGCGTCGAAGTTGCGGATCGTCGTAATCCCGTGTTTGGCGAACAGCTCGGCGTGCAGCCGGATGATGTCACTCGACTGCGTGTCGAGGCCGACGACGTTCACGCCGCGAGACAACGTTTGCAGATTCGCCTCCGGACCGGCAGTTGCCCGGAAGCTGTCCATCATCGCGAAAGCGTCCTCTCTACAGTAGAAGTAGAGCGACTGGAAGCGGGCGCCGCCGCCGGCTTCGAAGTAGTCGATCCCGGCATCCCGTGCCGCTTCGAGGGCGGGCAGGAAGTCGGGCGTCAGAACGCGCGCTCCGTAGACGGACTGAAAGCCGTCGCGGAACGCGGTGCACATGAAGTTGACCTTCTTCGTCATAACTCTCTCGTCATTTGACCATAACCGACCACAGGATGCCGGCGCAGATTGCCGAGCCGATGACGCCCGCCACATTGGGGGCCATGGCGTGCATCAGCAGGTGATTGTGGGGATCTTCCGCATGCCCCACCATCTGCACGACCCGCGCCGAGTCGGGCACCGCTGAGACGCCGGCGGCGCCGAGCAGCGGGTTGATCTTGTTGCGCGTGAACAGATTGAGAAACTTGGCGAACAGCACGCCGCCAGCCGTAGCGATGGCGAAGGACAGGGCACCGAGGCCAAAGATCGACAATGACTGCGGCGTCAGGAAAGTCTGTGCCTGGGTGCTGGCGCCCACCGAGAAGCCGAGAAGGACGGTGACGATGTCGATGAAAGCGTGCCGCGCGGTATCCGCCAGACGGTCCGTGACGCCGCTCTCCTTCAGCAGATTGCCGAACATCAACATTCCCACCAGGGCCAGTGAACCGGGGGCGATGAGGGCGGCGATCAGGAAGGCGGCGATGGGGAAGACGATACGCTCACGGCTCGACACCTGGCGCGGCGGCGGCATCCGGATCAGACGCTCCTTATGGGTCGTGAGCAGCTTCATGATCGGTGGCTGAATCACCGGCACCAAGGCCATGTAGGAGTATGCGGCCACGGCGATGGCGCCGATCAGGTGTGGCGCCAACTTGGCCGACAGAAAGATCGCCGTGGGCCCGTCAGCGCCGCCGATGATGCCGATTGCGCCAGCCTCTTCGGGCGTGAACCCCATGTAGAGGGCACCGATGAGGGTGAGGAAAATGCCCATCTGGGCGGCGGCACCGAGCAGGACGAGGCGCGGGCTCGACAGCATGGCCGAAAAGTCGGTCATGGCGCCGATGCCGAGAAAAATCAGCGGGGGGTAGATCCCCTGACCAACTCCGAAGTAGAGATAATTCAAGACACTGCCCTCGTCGTAGACGCTCAGGGCCATTCCCGGGATCGAGGGAATGTTGCCGACGATAGCGCCGAAGCCGATGGGCAGCAGCAGCAGCGGCTCGTAGTGCTTGGTGATGGCCAGGGTGATGAACAGCAGGCCGATGACGATCATGAGGACATTCCCCAACGTCATCGTCGCGAAACCGGTGGTCTCGAGGAACTCGAGTAAAACGCCCATGTTCAGGCCCGCTCCACACCAGCGCCGCGCGTAACATGGTAGGCGGCCGCGGCGGCGGCCGCGATGGCGGGCAGCTCATCGGTCTCGACTTTGGGACGCGGGGTCGCCGCCACGGCTTCTGGAAACACGACAGCGACTAAGCGCAGCAGTCCTGGCAGTCGTGCGATGAAAAGGCTGATCATGCTCAGGGCGGCAAAAACGATCGTCATGCCGACGGCGGTGATGGCCAGCCCCTGACCAGCGGTGATGTTCTGGAGTCCTGTTTGCGGATCGACCATAAGCCTTTGAAAATCGACTAGAAAGGGCCTGACCGCCAGAGGCTCACAAGCGTGGCCGCCTTGATGCACTCTCAGACAGATGCTTCTTTCAAGTTGCCGGTCGAGTTTTAGGGTCGACAGCGAGGGGTTTTGGGCGTCAGCTACGGTCTTACATCGACGCGGCGTTGAACTCCAGTGGCAACCCTTCTCTACCACGAGAGGAGCTTGAGATGAATAGCCGCTCTTGTACGGTTTCGATCTCCGCATGCGTGGCGACTCTCGTCATGACGACTGCATGCAATGGTTCACAGTGGCGCGCCGAAGACCACCACATCCACAGCCACCACAGCCTCGGTGACGGCACCTACTCCATCGAGTTCAACGCCCGCCAGGCCACATCGCCATGACCGCCATCTCAGGTGAGTATGTAGGCATGCGTTCGGCGGAGCTGCCCTCTGGCTACACGACCTGGAGCGTGTGGAGGGAGCTGCACCCCGAATCCGGGTGGCTCGATCCGGCGAGCTTGCCCGCTCGTTCAGCCGGGGGCAGAGGACGGGGTGGCGGGACGCGAACAACCCGGCACGACCGGGTCGACCAGGGGCAGGGCTGAAGGCATCCTTCGTTCAAGAGGGTCCTTCGAACAGGGACGGAAAGTGTACGTGCGGGTCAGCCGGTTCACGTAACAGGATCTGCTGACGCGCAGTCAGTTCTGTGTTCGTCGGCGGCTGCACACGTCTCGACGTCCAGGCGATGTGGGACACGCAGTACTTATAGAGCAGCGTGCGTCTCTCGTGGCCTGCCGTCCAGGCTGCCGTGGCGTGGGTCAGGGACTCGGTAAAGAGGATGACGGATCCCGCGGGCGCGTTTGGGGTCACCAGACAGGACGCCTCTTCGGGGGCATCGTGGATCGTCTGCGGCAACCGGAAGTGACTCTTGTGACTACCTGGGATACAGCAGAACCCCCCGCGTCCCGGTCCTGCGTCCGTCAGACTCCAGGCGACGACGATAAATCCGTCGACGATCTCGTTGTCGCGGGGATGGTAGTACTCCCCCGGTTCGACGGCAGATGTGCGCGCACTGGCGCCATAGTCCGAGTGCAGGCCACCTCGCCCCATGCCCTGCCGCATGTACATCCCGTACAGACGATCGAGACGGAAACAGTCGCCCAGGCGAAAACGCAGCACCGGCATGATGTCGGGATGATCGAGCAGATCGCATAATGGCTGGCCCCACTGCAGAAAACCCGCACCATCCGGCGCCGCGCCAAACCGCGACGTCTTTCCCGGCGGCGGTAGCCCCTGCTGGTCGAAGAGCTCATTCAGGACAGCGAGCTCATCACCGCTCAGCACGTCTTCAATCACAATGTATCCCTGTAGATCGAACAGGTA
>JAYZCA010000316.1:0-6379 GCA_036339235.1 Candidatus Latescibacterota bacterium
TTTCACGTTACAGATTCTCCAGGCGCAACCGCGCGAATTTCGAGATGTCGCTTGTTTCAGGATCGTCCGTGGCCGCCGCAAGAACACGCTCGTAGGTAAGGCGCGCCTCGGCGCTGTCCCCGAGGTGCTCGAGGGCGACCCCCTTGTTGGCCAATGCCGCCAGGGCTGAGTAGCTCTTGGGATACTCCTCGTAGATGTCTTCGAACCCCCGTGCCGCGGTGGCATAATCACCGCGCTGGAAGTGTTCGAAAGCCCCTTCGTAGGCCAGGCTGGCCAGGTCTTCGCGCACGTCCCCCAGCAGGATCTGGGCCTTGTCGGACTCATCGGTACCCGGGTACAGTCTGATCACCTTCTGGTAAGCCGCCCGGGCGTCGTCAAACCGTTTCTTGCTGTAGTAGTAGTCGCCGATCGAGAACTGCGCAAAGCGGGCAAAACCGCTGCGCGGGTACTCTTTCACGAGGCGCTGCATGGCTGCGAGGCTCTCTTTCTCGCTGTCCAGATCCATGTAGGTCCAGCTCGCTGAATAGAGAGCCTTCTGCGCGGCTTCGGTGCGCGGATGGGAATCGACGACCTGCAAGAAGACGGTCAGAGCATCCTCGAAGCGGCTGGCGTTGTACAGGTTCTCCCCCGCCCGGTAGAGTGCGTCCGCCACCAGCCCGTGTTCAGGAAATTGTGTCGCCATACCGCGGAAGGCATCGGCAGCAGCCTCGTACTCGCCCAGGATCTCGTGGGCATATCCCTTCTGGTAGCGCGCCTGCGCCGCGTCGGAGTGCGCCGGGTAGGCCTCGGAGAAGCGGCCGAAAGCGGCGGCGGACTTACCGTATTTCTCGTCAAAAAACAGCGCCCTGGCACTCACCAGCATCAGCGTCGGTCGGTTGGCCGACGCCGGGAAGCGGCGCATTGCCGCCTGGGCGGAGCGGTAAGCATCGGCATAACGCTCTTCTTCGAGAAGCACCGAAACCAGGACGAAGTAGGCGCGGTCGCGCATGGCGAATTCGGCGCCGTCGTCTTCTTCGAAGTCGCTCCGGATGAGGCTGCGGGCCGTCGATTTTGTCTCCTCGAGGCGACCGAGGTCGTAGTACAACTCCATCAACATGAGCTGGAACTCGGCTCGCTCGAGGGCGGACGGCGCCGCGGCAATCAGAGCCTCGTATGCACCTACCGCATCTTCGGAGCGTCCCAGCCGAGTCAGTGCAACTCCGCGTGTTCGGAAGGCGATGAGACGCATGTCGGCCGTTCCGCCGGCGTCGAGAACCGACTCCAGGTCGGCCACGGCTGATTCGAAGTGCCGGCCTCCCGTGAGGCTGTCTCCAGTCGCGTCTGCAGCAGCTCCGGACTGATAGTAGGCGATGCCGCGAAAGAATCGAGAGAAGGCGACCAGATCCTCGTTGTGGGTCGTTTCCACTACGCGGGAAAAATGCTCGATTTCGACCCCATGGTCGCCGCGTTCGCGGGCCACGCGGCCCAGGACGTAGTGCAGCTCAGCGACGCTTTCGTCATCACCGGCAACGGCCGCCTGGTCGAGAGCCACTTGCATCTGCAGACGGCGGTCGATGTCATCGAGGCGCCCCGCGGCGAGCAGCATGTCGGCCGCCTCCGCCTGTACCTTCGGCCAGGCTGAGAACCCCAGATCGACCTGTAGAAGAGCACCGACGGCGTCGTCAATGCGCCCGAGAGACTTGTAGACTAGGCCCAGATCCTTCCAGCTGGGGGCCACCAGATCCGACGTCGGGTAGTCGCTGATGAGGCGCTGATACAGGCTGATCGCCTGCTCCGTGTCGCCCTGCTGGAACACGGTACGGGCCCACCAGCTGAGCGCGTGCGGAGCCACAGAAGCCTCGTTATCCTCGTCGAGGGCATCTGCAAAGGCGGCTCGAGCGGAGTCCGGTCGCCCGGCAGCGACGTGAACCTGACCCAGACCATAAAGCGCCTCGGCGCGACGGTGACTGTACGGATAGTCTGCCAGAATGGTCATGTACCCGGTACGCGCCAACCTCATGTCATCGGCGTTGTCACCCTCGGCACGGGCCAGCTCGCGGTAGGCTTCGGCTTCCGAGAACAGGACCTCATCGAGGCCGACACCGATGGCCCGAGCTTCGGAGCCATAGGCCCGGCGATACACCTCGTACTCAGCGATGGCCTCGCGGTAGCGCCCGTCGCGGAAGAGGATGCCGGCGATGCGCAACTGGGCTCGGCCCCGAAAGTAGGTGTCGTCCACCTGCTGGATCGCCTGGCGCAGGATGCGGATGCCCGGATCGACGCCCTGCTGCTCCAGAACCATCGTCGCCATGTTGTCGTACGACTTCTGGACGATGAGTGTTTCCTGCGAGTAGTTGAGCGGCACCTTGGAATAAGCGGCGATGGCTTCGCTCACCCGAGCCTCGCTGGCGTAGGAATCGCCGATGCGAATCTGCGCCTTGGCGACCAGCTCGCGTGTCGTCTCCTTGACGAGGCCGCGGAGCCGTTGCGCCTTCATGGCCAGCAGCTCCCGGTTCGACAACGCGGTGAAGTCGTACTGATCTACCAGGCGTCTGTATCTGGCACGGGCCTGCTCGCGTTCTCCCAGCTGGTCGTGGCTCTCGCCCATCTGAAACAACGACCGGTCTCTCTTTAGGGCATCCTCGCTGACTGCGAGCAGCTCCTCGAAAGTGGCGATCGTCTCGCGATAACGCTCCATGTAGTAGTAGGCCCAGCCGCGGTCATAGAGGGCGGCGTCCTCGTACTGGGAACCGGGGAAGCGGTCCAGCAGGATACGGGTCTCGCTCACGACCCCTTCGTAGTCCTCAGTCTGGTAGCTGGCCCGTACGATCTGATACTGGGACATGACACGCAAGTGGCGCGGCGCGCGCACCTCATCGTCGACGAGGCTGCGGTAGTAACTGCGGGCCTTGTCGAAGGCGGTGAGGGACTCTCGACGGCGCTGTTGCGCCTGAACCTCGTCCCTCTCGTCCGACAGGCTACGCGCCCGGTCCAGCAAAGTGCGGCCGACATTGCGGTAGCTGTTGCCGAGTTGATAGGTCGCCGCCACGCGCAGGGGGAGGACGAGGTCATCGATGGCGACCTCGATCTCGTCCACGTCCAGCAGCGCGTAGTTCGGCGTGCTCTCGATCTCTGAGAAGACCTCGACCGAGTTCTCATGATCATTAGCGGCATAATACCTCTGCCCCAGGGCGAAACGGTCCTGCAGCAACTCTTCCGTCGGCACTGGACGGGAGATGACGACGCCGGTGGCGATCGTGACGAAAACGAAAAACAGGTGGAGCATGGCCCTAAGCCCGGGTAATCGTCGTAAGAAGTGTGAACGGAACCGACACGTTTTCGGCCTGTAAGTTACTTATTTTTCTGAACATTACAAACATCAAAAACCGAAGTACATCTCGAGAAAGAAGGTGCGATTGCTGACCTCGGCGCCGGCCGTTTCGACGTGTTCCAGCTGGAACCCCAATTCGGACACCGTTTTCCAGCCGAGATAGGTACCCTGCATGCGCACCATGAAAACGTTCGTCCAGCGATCGAAATCACGGTCGCCGTCGTCGTAGTCGGTGTGGGTGATCGGCAACAGCCAGGGGATGCCCTCCTGACCGGCGATCAGCGCCGTCCGTTCGGTCAGTTGCAGGGACTGCTCGAACAGCGGACCCCAGGTCATCCAGTGCTGCCGCGTCGCTGCCGAATACCCTGCATCATGCCAGAACAGATGCCGCATGCGGGCGTAGAGGTTGACGTCGTCGCGCAGGGGGTAGTGGTACTGCAGCCGCGTCGACAACGTCAGTCGGCTCAGGGTCTCGTCGCTCTGGGAGGTACCATCGGCGAACTCGTCCTCCGTCTGCATGTTCAGCAGCCACTTGTAGTTGGTGAACACACTCAGACTCGCCAGCGCCTCGAGTTCGGTGCCCAGATGCACTGTGCTCACCGTGCTGTTGCGCATCAGCATGGGGTCCGGGTCCGGATCCTTCAGGGAGATCAGGTTAAAACTGACGGGGTCCTGGATCACGTTCGAATTGTCCCGTGGGATCGCCGTCGTACGCCAGATGAACACCGGATCCGGTATCGTGTCCTCCACCTTCTTCAGGTCTCCCCGAAGGACCACATGCCCATGCTCCCCCCGCCGGTAGCCGAATTGGTAGCGCAGGTAGCGGACGTCGTTGTCTCCCCCCCCGGCGATACTTTCGGCTTCGAACAACCCAACTGTGAACAGCTCGAGGTACGGCAGCGGATCCTTCCAGGTCAGGAAGGCGTGTTTTCCCTTCGTGCCACGACTGTAGGGGTAATCGGGACGGTCGTCGTTCTCCGTCAGGTCGGGCAGGGCGTTGTTGTTGAAGTCGATATCGTAGATGAACTGCGGCGGGTCCGACCAGTAGAACAGGAACGCCTCGTCCCAGTCAGGGAGGCCATTGGCGTTCTGGTCCGTGTCCGGGACGTTGTCATGGTTCTGGTCCAGACCCGGGTAGACGCCGGCATCGTTGGCCCCTGAAAGAGCCGTATCGTTGGGCATCTCATCCGGCCACTGATCACCGTCGTCGTTGTCATCGAACAGGTTAAACTCCTGTGTGATGGCGGTATTCGGCGGCGACGCCGGGACGCTGGTGTGAAACACGGTCCCTCCCCGGCGGGAGTCGTAGTTGCCACTGTAGTCAGCGTCGATGTGGAACGATTCGACACTCAGATCCGGCCCGAAGCGCCCAAGCAGATTCAGCCGGCGAGATGCCGTCACGTAGTAGGCCAGGGCGTCCTTGTCGCTGCGGCGACCGTCGCTGACCGGAAATTTGAAGTGTTGGGTATTCAACGAGATCTCGCCGTCCACGGCGAAACCTCCGTAATTCAGGTGCGCATCGACGCTGGCCAGCGACTGAGCCGTGGGGAAGCCGTAGTCGAAGCGCACTTGTCGCGGTTCCATTGATTGCGGCGTCCCTTCGGCGCGGAGCACGGTGTACGCCGCCGTCTCCTCACCGAATTTGAAGTCCGTCGGATACCGCAGATCACCGGAATCGAATTCGTAGCCGGAGCGCTCGAAGGAGGATTTGCGCGGCACGGCCGGCCACTGGTGGTCGACTGTCGCCTCACGTTCGCGCCTGGCGATGATGCGCGTGAAGGTGTGCTTGTATTCCTGCCGCACTTGCACGCGGTAGTCGCCGCCGACGGTGGCGACAAACTGTGCCGACGTGGGACGGAAGGTCTCGGCGTCGGGAAAGTTGAAGACGAACTCGATCTGCTCGCTGGCGCCATCGGCCTCCCAGTGGTCGCCGACGTGGCGTCCGGCGGCCTGCCCGGGATCCAGAACCGACTCGTAGCGCACATCGTCATCGGCAAGCTCCGGATCGCTGGTCAGAGTCAGACGGTTGCCGTCGGCGTCGAGGCCGGTGACCAGCAGCGCCACACTCCAGACGGCGGCACCCGAGTTGGGCAGGCTCGGAGAATCGTCGACAATGCGCACCGCCACCAGGTCCGGCGGCTGCATGTCGTTGGAGATGTCCCCCTTCAGGATGCTCCCACGTTTCGACATGGTGTCGAGGATGTGCTGGTTGACGAAGGTTGTGCCCAGACGCAGCGCCGAACCGACCTGCGTTTGCCAGTGACCGCCCCAGAGGATGACAGGAGATCGGTCGTCGCGCCCGACCTCGAACTGAGAGAATCGCTGGCGGTCCCCGCCTCCCTTGGTGTAGAGGAAGGTCGTCTTGTTCTTGGAACCGCTGACGTCGAAGCGCACTCCTGTGTAGCGGTTCATGTTCAGCGTCAGGGGCGTGAACTGCGCCTTCACCGGTGCGGTGGAGACCTCGCTGCTGCTGAGCAGGATCATCAGAGCGTAGCTGCGACCCCGATAGGAATCCTGCATGACCTGGTAGTTGAAGTCGGCACCAACCTGGAAGACGTTTCCCGTCTCGAACTTCAGCCCCTCGAACTTGCTCAGGCCCGGCCGCTGCTCGTCGGCGGAGAGCATGACACGGCCCTCCATGACGTAGCGCCCCAGACGGTCGTAGCGCGGCACTTCCCAGCCGAACACGGGAAATCCACGGTACGGGTTTTCGGCGTGGTTCAGATAAGTGACTTGCGGGCCTGTATGCAGGAAGTCACGTTCCTCCCACGTCTTCGTCGTCATCTGCGCCGCCGCCGGGAGCGCAAAGCCAACGGCCAGTACGGCGTGGAGCACGGCGCGGCGCAGATGCCTGTTGATGGACATGACCATCACTGCACCCCGAAGATGACATCGACGAAGAAAGCCGTCAGGTCCGTGTTTTCACGACCGGCGGCCTTCGCGTCCTTGTGCAGGTAGCGGTTCTCGCGCCGCAGGCCGACATGGGCGACGAGGCCGTAGCCTCCGTGCTCCCCCGACATGGCTAATTGCACGATCGAGACGTTCTGCGTGTAGCTGTTGATATCGAAA
>JAYZCA010000317.1:0-4596 GCA_036339235.1 Candidatus Latescibacterota bacterium
GTCGGACTCGCCCTGTCGCGACTGCTGCTGCCCCTGCAGCACTTCCGCCTCATCCTCACGGCGCGCTTCGTCGCTAGCCCGGTTTGCCGAAGCTGGCATGCCACGAGAGTGACCGCGTCCGCCTGCGCCCCCTCGACGTGACCGATGACGACGAGCGCGTCGCCGTCGTCGACGAGGCCCTGCGCGACGGGGAGGGAGTTGATATTCTGGTCAACAACGCCGGGATCGCCTACCGCGCCGTCATCAACTGCACCTGGATGCCGGCGATCCCGAGCGCGCCCGCGCCTGGTTCCTGAAGGCCCGCGAGCAGACCGAGTCGCCTGCCCAGCAGCATCTGCTGGACCGCAAGCTGCGCCGCACAATGAACTGACGCTTCCCCGACGCGGTGACGCCCCCTCCTTGCCGGCGCTGAAACCGTGCCCTACCCTAGGCCCCCCGACAAAAACAGTGATCTAATCGCCTGCCAGTAGACGTCAGTCTGCCCGCAGGCGACCTGAGCGTAAGCCAGGTGGCGGTCTGGATCAGGCCCCTATGGGTGCGCACCAGGATGGTGCGCGTGGATCGCGCAGCAGGATGCGGCGTGCGATCCCCCCCAGGACGGCACCGGCCGGCCGAAGCTGCAGTCGCCGGAGGGCAGGCTGATGTCCACGAAAGCCAGAATCCATGACCCAGACCAATGCCGTGCCCCATGTGGAGCGCGATCTCCGCTTTTACCCCTACACGAACATGGACCCGCAGCACCTGACGCCGGCACAGATCACCCAGTTCAACGAGAAAGGCTACGTCTTCCCGTCACCGTGTGGCTCGCCATCGATGATGTAGATGACAACAACGGGCCGATGCTGTTTATCCCCGGCTCACACCTGCATGGCCAGATCCCCTTTGACAAGAGCACCGCCGAGGATAACAATGTCCTCAACCAGTCGGTAGGCGATCCCGAGAACTGGTGGGACGCCCCCGCCGCCAAAACGATAAGGGCCGGTCAGGTGTCGCTGCACACCGACCTGTTGCTGCACGGCTCCGAGCCCAACCGCTCACAGCGTCGGCGCTGCGGCCTGACTCTGAGGTGTCATCCGCTCGATGTTCGTCACGTTGAGCCGGAGCACGCGCTAGGTATCATCTGCCGGGGCTCCGACCCGTCCGGTTACTGGCAGCCCATCGAACGCCCCGAGGGCGACAGCGTCCCGGACAAGGTCTAGAGAAGTGCGCGCCAAGGCCGTCGTCTTCGTCGCCCCACGCACCGTCGAGGTGCAGGATGTGGAGACTCCGGAACCCGGTCCCGGGGACGCTGTCATCCGCGTCACGCACTCGTGGATCAGCAACGGCACCGAAGGCTCCTTCCTGCGTGGCGAACGCACCGCCGGCGATACCCCCTACCGCGTCGGCAACGTGTGGCCCTTCCCCATCGTCGCCGGCTACCAGAAGGTTGGCGTCGTCGAGCACGTTGGTGACCACATCAACGACCTGTCCGTGGGGGAAACCGTGTTCTGTGTGCAGGGACAGGTGCTGGGTATGTACCAGGCTAGCGGCGGGCATGTCTCGCCATCGGTTGCGCCGCGCTCCGGCATCTACAAGCTGCCCAACCGCCTCGACCCCCTCGCCGCCTCCGGTCTCGTGTTGACTCAGGTTGGGTACAACTGCGGCGCCCGTCCCCATGTGAACCCCGGTGACAGCGCCGTTGTCATCGGCGACGGCCTCGTCGGCCAGTGGGCGGCGCAGACCCTGTGCTTCCGTGGTGCCCGCGTCGCCCTGCTCGGCAGGCACGAGGACCGCATGTCCCAGTTCGAACCGGACGGTAACACGCGCTTCACCCTCGACTCTGACGACCCGGAGTGGGTGGGCAACGTCTGTCGGCTGTTCCCGAAAGGCCTCGACATTCTCGTCGACACCGTGGGTTCATTGTCAGCGGTGGATAGTCTGCTGCCTTTGATGATTCGCTTCGGCCACTTCGTCTCCGCCGGCTTTTACGGCACCGAGGACCGTTTCGCCCTGCAGCCGGCACGCGACTTCGAGCTGACCGTGCACCTGGTCTCCGGCCTCATGCGTGACCGCATGGAGCGCACCCTCGAATTGATCGCCGCCGGCCACCTGCAGACGCTGCCCCTCATCACCCACCACTTCCCCGTAGATCGCGCCGCCGACGCATGGCGGCTCATCGAGAGCAAGTCCGAGCCCGTCATGGGTGTCATCCTCGACTGGTAGAAAGTCCTGATCTCGTGAAACAACTGCAGATCGTCAATACCAATACAGTCGAATGGCAGGACGTTGACATGCCGACACCCGGCCTCGGCGAGGTCCTTCTCAAGATCGATGCCGTCACTACATGCCCCCACTGGGACATGCACATGATGTCCGGCGAACCGATGTTCCCCGGCGCCCGTGTCGACTACCCGCTGACGCCGGGGCAACCGGGACACGAGATCGTCGGCGACGTCGTCGAGGTCGGCCCTGGCGTCGACGATCTCCACGTCGGCGCCCGCGTCGCCGCCTGGCGTGACCGCGGCAATGACGTCCGCCTCGGCGGCTACGCCCAGTACGTTCCCTTCGCCGCCGACTCGCTGCTGCAGGTGAGCACAAATCTGGCGCCGCAATCGATCGCTTCGCTGGAGCTGGCCATGTGCGTGCAGGTCACCTTCGACCGCCTGCGCGGGTACGACCTGCTTGAGGGCAAGCGGCTGGCGGTGAGCGGCATGGGACCTGCCGGTCTGATCGCGGTGCAATTGGCTCGCGCCTGGGGCGCCGACAGCATCATCGCCGTCGATCCCGTCGAGGAGCGCCGAGAGCTGGCCCTGCAATTGGGCGCGAATACCGCCGTCGAGCCGAAGGACGGCGCCTTCGCCGAGGCTGCCGGCGGTCCCGTCGATGCGTCGGTGGACTGCGCCGGCGCCAAGGCCTCCGTCGAGTTTCTGATGGAGCACACCCGTGGTGCGGTGGCCCTCTTCGGCGTGCTGCGCGACGATGTTCCCTACGGCTGGCAGCAGTGGCGCAGCAAAGTCGACATTCTCGGCTACGGCACCCACAACCGTGACGCCGCCGAGCGCGCCCTCGCTCTCATCGAAGACGGACACCTCGACCTGAGCACCGTCGTCACGCACGAGCTGCCACTGAGCGACTACGCCGAGGGAGTAGAGCTGCTGCGCACGCGCCAGGCGCTTAAAGTCTGTTTTCTCCCCCATGACTGAATGACCTGCGAGCTGACCCACTGACCACGCCCGCCGAGCCCCGACTCGTGACGATCCAGGCGGGTTCCTTCCGCATGGGGAGCGACGCCGGCCGGCCCAACGAACGTCCCACCCACGATGTTTGGGTCGACGAGTTCGGTATCGCCGTGACACCCGTGACCCGGGAAGAGTACCAGCTCTTTCTCGACACCACGGGACATGAGCCACCCCGGTACTGGGAGGACTCGCGCTTCGCCGACCCGCACCAGCCGGCCGTCGCCGTCAGCTGGTTTGACGCCGTCGCTTACTGCGAGTGGTTGTCTGCCCGGTTGGGTGGCCGCTTTCGTCTGCCCACTGAGGCCGAGCGCGAAAAAGCCTCCCGCGGGGACAGGGAAGGTGAGGACTTTCCGTGGGGCAATCGGTTGCCGGAGTGGATGGATGTTCACTACGCCGGTGATGATGTGGAGCGTCCGGACCGTGTGGCGCAGGATCCGGCCAATGACTTTGGACTCCACAACATGGCAGATCTCGTACACGAGTGGTGCGCGGATTGGTACGACGCAGCCTATTATGCGATGTCACCGGAGCGCAACCCGACGGGTGCCGACCAGGGCAAACGACGTGCCTCTCGCGGCGGCTCGTGGCGCCACGCCATCAAGGTGACACGCTGCGCCCACCGGTCGGCGATCCTCCCAGACCGGCAGCTGACCGACTACGGCTTTCGAGTGGCGCAGGGTTAGAGAAATTTCCCTTCCTTGCGCAGGATGTCGGCGGCGATTGCGTAGGTCGTGCCATGCATGGCGATGACCACCAGCCCCAGCCCTTCAGCCAGATAGCCCCCCGGATACAGGTTCGGGATGTCCACCGACTCGTAACTGTGCGGGTGCACCTTCGCCTGAAGCACCTGAAAGCGGTAATTGTCGAACTTCTCCACCAGCTGCAGCGACGACTCGAAGCCCTGCAGCAGTGAGTAGTCGGCCCGTCCGCCGACCTCCTTGAGCACGTGATCCACCTCGACGGTCCGCGCCTCGCCGGCCACGTCCATCGTCACCAGACCAGTATTTCCTGACGCCTGTATCCTGTTCACCGTGGCGCCGTAGATGGTCTCTATGCTGCCGCCGTCGGCTGGGTTCTCCAGGATCTCGGCCAGCCGTGCGTAGTACGGCAGGCCACCGCGGCTCTGGTTGATCAGTCTCCAGTGGTTGGCCGAACTCTGCCGCATGGCGTAGGTCACACTCTTGCCGGCATCATGCAGCTCCGTCGCTGCCCAGTCCGCCGAACGCCCGCCACCGATGACGAGCACCCGCTGTCCGGGGAAGTGGGCCGGCTTCTCGTAATACTGCGTCACGAGGGGCAGGTCTTCCCCAGGCACGCCGAGTGACCGCAGTTCGCAGCGCTGTCCCACGGCGTAGACCAGGTAGCGGCAGGTGTACTG
>JAYZCA010000318.1:0-6458 GCA_036339235.1 Candidatus Latescibacterota bacterium
CCGTCGATCCAGTCGCGTCCGGGGCGGATCGTGAGGAAGGTCAGCAGCGGCTTGGCCTCGAGTTCCCACTTCCAGCCACCCGCCTCGAAGATCTGGCTCACCGACTGGGGCGGAGCACCGGGGTAGCTGTGGGTCGTCAACTTCAGGCGGACGCGCCTGGTGCCGGATTCCTTCAGGCGCAGGTTGAGGTCCTCAGCCAGCACAATCTCTCCTGAGTCCTCGTAGATCTGCACCGTCGTCTGTTTGACGCCGCCCTTCGGGTCATAGTTCTCGTCCAGTTCGGTCCACCCGATGTCGATACGACGGCCCACCAGGGCCTTGCGCAGCGAGTCAGAGACCTGGAACCACAGGTCGATCTTGGTGCCATCCCGCACGACGATGGGCGTGTTGTTCCACGGTACGCGCAGCGGTTGCGGGTCGTCCCTGCGTGACACGGTGACCGACGTGATCTGTGCCAGGTCGATGTTCTTCAGTGCGCCCTGTCCCCTGATCTTGATGGGCTGGGCCTTGTCGCGAACGTCGTTGCTGACCAGCAGGATCTGGCCGAAGCGTTCGCCCAGTGCCTGCGGCGAGAAGAAGATCCTGAGTGTTGAGGACTGGCCGGGTTCAAGGGAGAACACTGCGGGTTCAACGCGAGCCTCGCGCGTCAGGGCGTTGGCCTCGACCTGCAGGGATGTATCCCCGGAGTTGGTCGCCACCAGCGTGCGTATGGTACTGTCCCCGAGCACGACGAAGCCGAAATCGACGGTGCCAGCCGGAAAAAGTTCGATCTCGGCGGCGATGCCGGTGCCGTTGAGGAGTATCTCGAGTGTCTGCGTGCCCTCCTCCCAGAAACCCTCCAGCCGCATGGTACCCGAACTCAGGCCGCGAGCGGCTGGCTCGTAGGTGACATTGATGGGCAGCGAACGCAGGCTGTTGGCCGGCAGCAGGAACTTGCTGTCCGGGGACACCTGCGTGTGGATGGTAAAGTCGTCGCTGGTGGAACGGATGCGGCTGATGGTGAAGTCGGCATTGCCGATGTTGACCAGGTCGATAAGTCCACTGCTGGTCTCACCGACCGGTACGCGGCCGAAATCGTAGGAAGATGGCGTCAACTTGAGGTACATGCCGGTGCCGTGCAGCTGGAAGCGGTTACGGCCGGACTCTGTGTCCATCCAGAGCACGGCCTCGCGATCGCCGATCTCTTTGGGCTGGAAGGTGAGTTCCACCTTGCCGCTCTCGCCGGCCTGCAGCAGGACGGCGTCGGTTTCCAGTTCGAACTCGGTGCTGCCACCATTCTCCAGTTCGAGGCGCGCCGTGTACGGGCTGCCGCCTCGGTTGAACAACAGCAGCTGCTCACGGGCGGGACTACCGATAGCAACGCTGCCAAATCGGATCGGAGTGCGGTTGAGAACCTCGACCCTGGGCGGCGTCACCTGACCGCGACCGGCGAGGGGCAGTTCGATCTGTGGCCTCGCCGGATCGTTGGTGCGCAACACGATGCGGGCGCTGGCTGGGCCCTCGTAGCGGGCCTGGAAGAAGATGTCCACATCGTACCGGGCGCCGGGCTCGACGACGATGACGGAGTCACCCGCCCACGTGAAGGCTTCGGCGTCGATACGGACGTCGACTTCAAGATCGGCGCGGCCCCGGTTCAACAGGGACACAGAACGGCGCTGTGGTTTGCCGACTTCCGCGGTTTTGAAATCGATGCCGACCTCGGGCAGGGGCGAGACCGCCAGTTGCGGCGCCAGACCCTCGCCAGCGACGGGGATGTCAATGACGCCCGTCAGCAGATCGCTTGAGTACACCGCCAGGCGGCCGCGGACGGCGCCGTCCCCTACGGGCGCGAAATCGACGGTCAGGTCGAGGGTGCCGTCTGGTGGAAGGCGCCGAGCCGGACTTCCCACGAGGGCAAAGCCAATGCCGGAGGGTACGACGGCGAAACGGTCGATGGCGAACTCGACGCGCCCCGTGTTCATCAACTGCACGGTTCGTTCTACAGAGGCGCCCACGGCCATTGCACCGGCATCGACCCCTGCCCTCGGCCTGACCTCGATCGCCGGGCGGGCGACGACAGCGCGCAGAGAGACGGAGAGCGTCTCGGTCCCAAAGAGCTCCTTGATCTGCAGTTTCAGATCGCCCGCGTAGGTGCCGCTGTCGGCCGCGGTGAAACGAACGGGGACGCGCCGTTGGGCGCCGGCAGCCAGGCGCAGCGTGTCGGTGTCGACGGTGAAGGGGCCACCCTGCAGCTGCACGCGGACGTCGATGTGGCTCGTGCCAGGATTGCGCACGACGACGTCGCGACTCACGGCGATGCCCGGCTTGAGCACACCAAAGTCGACGACGTCCGGCGTTACCTGGAGCGGTTGAGCGGTGGCGACGCCCGGCGGAAGGAAGAGGAGTGTGCCGAAAACGGCGAGGATGGCGGCGCCCAACGCGCGGCGCAGCCCTCGAAGGCTGGATGTCATCGGATGTGGCTGAGGTTGTGGCGCCTAAAAAGAAAGAGCGACCAACTCACCAGAATGCCGAAGAAACATTGTCGAAGTTCCACGTTCATAATGAACAGTGAAAAAACTTCCAGCAGGGCAGACTGTAGTGCGAGTTCAGGTCACTCTTTATGCCCAGCAAGATAGCCGCGGTAGAAGTGAATGTCAACCAGACTCTCGCGAGGTGATGCGGTTCCTTCAGGCCCTGTTTAGGATGGCGTGCAGGCCCTGCACGAGGCGGTCCATACCCGCCTCGACGGTGTCGGCTTCGAGGGCGCCGTAAGCGACTCGCAGGTGGCAGATGTCGGTGAGACCGAAGCCGCTGCCGGGGATAACGGCAACCCTGTGCTCGCGTACCAGGCGCTCGACGACGGTCATCGATGACAGCGGCGTGTCGAGGCGGGCCAGCAGGTAGAAAGCGCCGTTGGCCTCGGGCACGACACAGTGTGGCGCCAGTTCCTGCAGGCGCTGCAGACACATGCTGCGGACAGCATCGATCCCCTCGACGTATGAGCGACAGTAGGCGGGGCCGGCCTGCAGGGCGCCGACGGCGGCTACCTGCGAGATCACAGGAGGGCAGATGAGGACCGTGTCCTGGCTCTTCTGCAGAGCTCGCATCAGCGGCCGCGGGGCGACCATGTAACCCACACGCCAGTTAGCCAGACCGTAGGATTTGGAGAACGAGAACAGGGAGACCGTGTGTTCGGCACTGTCGCGGAGGGAACCCGGCGACAGGTGGCGGGTGCCGGCATAGGTGAAGTACTCGTAGGCCTCGTCACTGACGTGGTAGATGCCGCGCCTGCGGCACAGCTCGTTGACGCTGCGCAGCGCTTCGGGCTCGTAGACAACGCCGGCGGGATTGTTCGGGGAAATCGTCACCACCATGCGGGTGCGATCGGTAACGGCTGCCTCGATGGCGTCGACGCGCAGGCCGTAGCGCTCGTCGGAGGGTACCACGATGGCGCGGGCATTGGCCATGGCGATGGCCATCTCGTGGTTGAAGTAGAAGGGCGACATGACGATGACCTCGTCCCCCGGGTCGCAGGCGGACATGACGACGTGGTAGAAAGCCATGTTGCTGCCAGCGGTGACGAACAACACCTGCCGGTCATCGTCCACGTCGATCGCGTTGTCGGCGGCGAGTTTGGTCCGCAGGGCCTCGTGCAACTCGGGGATACCGTCGGCGCTGCGGTAGTGGTGCTCCGCCGGCGAGCTGCCGAAGCCGTCGATGGCTGCCAATGCCTGCGGCGGCGGTGGGTAGTGGACGACGCCTTGCCCCAGGGAGATGGTGCCGGACGTGTCGCGGATCAGCGCCGCCACGTCCGGGATGACGGGTGCCTGAACCGCCTCCATACGCTGTGACAGCGGGCCCCCCCCCGTCATCGGCGAAGTACTGCCTGCAGCCGATCGTACAGGCGATCGATTTCGCCTCGCGTCTCGTAGTCGAGCTGATAGGCGAGGGGTCCGCGGTGAACCTGGTTGGGGAACAGTCCCTGTCTGTGCAGCAGGTGTCGCTCGGTGACGATGTAGCCGTCGAGACCGCCCTGCATCTGCAACGTGGCGATGGCGCATATCGGCAGGTAGACCTCGTAGGCACGGTCCCAGTCTCCGGCGACGCAGGCATTCCACAGCGCTACCAGACCCGCCAGGATTTCGACACCCGGGATCGTGCCCACCACGCCACGGCGATACGAGTCGATGAGCAGGACGCCACCGGAACCCTCGAAGATCTTTGCCTGCCCGCCGGTGAGGTCCCGCAGGGCAGAGATACAGGGACCCAGGGGGGCCGCTTCGGGCTTGAACAGGATGCGTTCACCTTGTTTGCGGAACAACTCTGCTTGAAAGGGGAGGCTCATCGCCTTACCCACGTAGGAGCTGGCGTCCTGGATGATGATCGGCAGGGCCACCTCCTCGAGAAGCTCATCGAAGTACTCGGCAAGCTGCGGTTCGGCCAGGCCCTGCGACAAGGGTGGGATCGCCATGATGGCCCCGGCGCCGGCGTCTTCGGCGGCGCGGGCGAAGGCGCGGGCCTGTACCGTGCTCTCAGCGCCGACGCTGATGATGACCGGCCCGCGCCCCTGCGCGAATTCGACGAGACGCGTCGGCATCTCCATACGTTCCGGTGCCGTCAATCGCAGCGTATCCGACACGAGGGCCAGGCACAGACCATGGGCGCCGGTGGTAAAGAGGTGATCGACCTCCCGCCGGAGCGTATCGAAGTCGATGCGAAGATCCATGTGATACGGCATGTGTACGACGGGCAGAATTCCGCGGATGGAATCAGCGTTCTCACTCATCGATCAAAGGCTCCTTCGAGGCGCGGGCGGCCTCCTTGCCCTCGCGCTGTATCTGGAGGAGGAAGTCTTTCAGGTCGTCGGTGGCGGCGGACATGTAGTAGGGAAACTTGCGTCGACGGTCGTAGTTCGGTCGGCGCCCGCCGTCGAGAAAGCAGGTGGCTCCGGCCTCCTCGGCGATCAGTGATGGGGGGCCCACGTCGTAGATCTCGACCTGCCGTGTCAGGTAGGCGGCGAGGGCTCCCTCCGCCAGCTGCGTCAACACGAGGGCGGCGCCGATGGGATGCTCACGCGGGTCGAGGCGGCTGCGCGCCGGGGCCTGGAAGGAGCGGGCTTTCGTCGAGATGAAGGCACGGTTCGTGCGCGGGGTTTTGGGCAGGCGCAGCCGCCGGGCCGGACGTGCGCCTCGCTGCAGCCAGGCTCCCTTGCCGCGTATGGCGGTGAACAGCTTGTCCTCGTCAGGTCGGGCGACGACGGCAGCGATCATGCGCCCGCGATGGGCCAGGCCGACACAGACATGGTAGGGGGCGTCGCCGCGCTGGAAATGCAGGGTTCCGTCGATGGGATCGAGGATGACGACGTAATCCGAGTCGTTGCTGGCGAAGGCGCGGCGCATTGCGGTGCGTTCCTCGGCGATACAGCGGATGCTCGGGAAGCGGCTGTGGACGGCGCCGAGGATGAGATCCTGAAAGGCGGAGTCGAGCACGGTGAGCACGCTTGACGCCTGCTGCGCATGTTGACCTGTGAGGCTGCTGTCCGCCTTCTTGCCGACGTCGGCGACATCGCCGTAGAACACGCGTGATGCGGCGGCGCACTGGCGCACGACGGGGAGGACGGTCTCGAGGAAACGCTGGGGGTCGATTCGTACGGTCATTATGAAGCCAAACAGTAATAAGGATTAAGTTGACGGTTCCAGCCAACCACCTTTACCATGACAGGGAGTCGCCACTCCGCATCCCGTTGCCAGCAGGACAGATCGTGGGCAAAGACCGAGCTCAACGTCTGGTTCAGGTTATCAACAAGATCCCTCTCATCGGAGGCCTGGGACCATCGCAGGTGCAGGCCGTTCTCGGCACCTGCAAGCCCATGCGCTTCGAAGAGGGCGACGTCCTGTCGCTGCCGACACGCCCGCGGAGGAGCTGTTCATTCTGCTCACCGGCCAGGTCGGAGTCTATGCAGAAGACGACACGGAGCTGAATGTCCTGTCGCAGAAATCCGTCGAATTGCGTCCGTCGATCCATCCCGTCTCGCTGCGTTGCGCTCTTTCTGTGGGTCCTCTGACCCGCATCGGCTGCGCACCTTCCGAGACGAGTGTCTCGACGCCCGAATTTGCCAACGTATTTCTGTGCTAGGACACAAAAAGCCAGAACGACAACGAACCCCGAGGCGCGGCGCGCTCCGGGGTCCGTGAAATCGTATGAGTACTACCCGGCGGCCTCGCTGTACCCATCGCCCTTACGCAGGATCGCAGCCATGACTTTGTCGGGGCTCATGGGCAACTCGTAGAGGCGTTCGCCGATGGCGTCGAAGATAGCGTTGGCGACGGCCGCCATGGGTGGTACGATGGGTACCTCGCCAACTCCGCGGATGCCGTGCGGGCTGCCCGGGTTCGGCACCTCGACGAGGATCGTCTCGACCATGGGCAGGTCCAGCGCCGTGGGCATGCGGTAGTCGAGGAAGGTGGGGTTGGCCATCG
>JAYZCA010000319.1:0-4233 GCA_036339235.1 Candidatus Latescibacterota bacterium
CCCATCGATCAATAACCGCCCACATCGGGCAACTACGGGCGGATGACTACCTCGTGCGATTCTTGAGCTGGTCGAGCAGGACGGCAGCCAGCAGGATCAGACCCCGAACCACGTTCTGATAGAAGGTGGGCACGTTGAGCAGATTCAGTGCGTTCTCGACGACACCCATGATCAGGACGCCAGCGATGACGCAGCCGATCGTCCCCACGCCACCGGTCAGGGACACCCCACCCAGCACGCAGGCGGAGATCACCTGGAGCTCGAACATCTCGGGGGGCTTCGGCTGGCCGCTCGTCATACGCGAAGCGAGTACAACGCCGGCGAATCCGGCCATCAGCCCCTGCATGCTGAAGATGATCACCTTGAGGCGCGCCACGGGGATCCCGGACAGCCGGGCGGCTTCCCTGTTGCCACCCACGGCCAAGGTGCTGCGGCCGAATGTGGTCCGCTGCAGCAGCAGACCGAACACGACGAAGCAGGCCAACGCGATCAGGACCGGTGTCGGGACGCCGAGTACGGACGACGTACCCAGCGTGAAGAAACCCGAGTCGGTGACCCCCACGGCGCGGCCACCGGAGATGATGAAGGCCAACCCGCGCACGATCTGCATCGTCGCCAGGGTCGCGATCAAGGCGTTGATCCGGAACCGGGCGATCACGACGCCGTTGAAGAGTCCAAACGAGCCACCGACCAATACGCCTGCCACCATGCCCACCAGCACGCTGCCCGCCGCATTGGTCACGACCGCCGCGACGACTCCCGAGCACGCCACGACCGAGCCGACGGACAGGTCGAAGTCACCCGACGCCAGGCAAAAGAGCATCGTGCAGCCGACCATGCCGATCTGAGACACGGCCAGAGCCAACCCCTTCACATTCACCCACGAGAAGAAGTCCTCGACAAACAGTGCGCATACAGCGAACAGCACGGCGAAGACCACCAGCATCCCCGTCTTCTCCCACAAAAGGGCGACGGGAGCGAGGGAGGCTGTTCGCGAGTTTGCAGGTTCTGTCATGCTCTATCCTTCGTCAGTCGATTCAGGTGCCTTGGACGGGTCGTCGGGGGACACGGGCAGCGCCAGGCGCAACACTTCCTCTTCATCCGCTTCGCCGCGAACGATGGAAGCGACGACAGCACCTTCACGCATCACGAGCAGACGGTCGGCGACGCCAAGTGCTTCGGGCAAATCGCTGGACGCAAACAGCACGCCGACCCCGCGGCTGGCCAGATCGCGGATGATGGTGTAGATCTCGCTCTTGGCGCCCACGTCCACGCCGCGGGTCGGCTCGTCGAGAAGGAGCAGGGCCACGTCTTCGGACAGCCATCGGGCGAGGATGGTCTTCTGCTGATTGCCACCGGACAGATTGATGATCTCCTGCGCGATGGAGGGCGTGCGGATCCCGAGGCGTTCCACCTGGTCCAGCGCGTTCTGTCGCTCCCAGGTGTCATCGACGAGGAAACCCAGCCGGGCCGTGTGACGCCGGGAGACGAAGCTCAAATTCTCGAGCACCGACGCCGTCGGCACGATCCCGTCCTTCTTTCGATCCTCCGGGCAGAAGGCGACGCCGGCGCGGATCGAGTCGCCCGGCGAGGAGATCTCGACTGGGCGGCCACCGACCTTCACGGCGCCGCTCTGCTTTGGCTCGGCACCGAACAGCAGGCGCAGCAACTCGCTCCGGCCGGCTCCGACCAACCCGAACAGGCCCACGACTTCGCCCTTGCCGACGTCGAGGGAAGCGGGACTCGAGAGCCCCGGCCCCACCACGCCGGCCACGTCCAGCGCTACACCGTCCTTCTGGTTGCTGCGGTAGTCAAAGACATCTTCGATGTCACGACCGACCATGCGATTGACCAGCAGGTTGTGGTTGACCTCTTCCAGAGAGAGGAACGTCTCCACGTGACGGCCGTCCCGCATGACCGTCGCCGAATCGCACACGTGGAACAGTTCGTCCATCCGGTGGGTGACGTAGAGCACGGCGCAACCGTCACGCTTGAGCTCGCCGATGGTCTCGAAGAGGCGTTCCACCTCTCGGGCCGAGAGACTGCTGGTCGGCTCGTCCAGCGCCAGGATGCGCGCACCGCGGGTCAGGGCCTTGGCGATCTCGACCATCTGTCGTTGAGCGATCGGCAGACAACCCACCTTGATCGAGGGGTCGATGTCCTCGCCCAGGCGTTCCAGGTTGCGGCGCGCGTCGTCGTGCAGACGCCGGCGATCGACGATCCCCAGCCGGGCGGGCAGGTGACCGAGGTAGAGATTCTCGGCCACGGACATCTCTGGGACGAGTTGGAGTTCCTGGTATATGACGGCGACCCCCGCGTCCAGGGCGTGTGCCGTCGACCCGAAGATCTGTTCGCGTCCATGCAGCGCCACACTCCCGGCATCGGGCAGATGGACACCGCTCAGGACCTTCAACAGGGTCGACTTCCCCGCACCGTTCTCGCCGATCAGGGCTCGTACCTCGCCGGGACGCACGGCAAAGGAGACCTCATCCAACGCCCGCACCCCGGGAAATGTCTTTGAGACATTGCGGAACTCGACCGCCGGAGCGGATGGTGAGGTGTCAGCTACGGTCGCGGGATCACTCAAGGCCGAGCTTCTTCTGGACTTCCTTGTAGTCATGACGGTAGGCCATGACACCTGCCGTACGGGTGTCGGCGGGTGGTTCGACCCCGTCCTTGACCCACTTGTAGAGCAGCTCCGTCGTTTCGTATCCGTGGCGCAGAGGGCTGATCATGCAGGTCGCGAAGTATCCCGTCGGTTCGTCCTTCTCGAACTCGGTCAGCCCGGTCCCGGCGCCGATGCCGATGCCGATGGTGTTTGCCGCACTGAATCCCCGGCCTTCCAGGGCACGCACCGAACCGAGAACCCCTTCGTCATTCATCGAGAACACGAACCAGCGCTCGACCTCCGGGTGCTGGGTCAGGACGATGTTGGCCGCATCGAATGCACCGGGGATGTCGGTTGTCTTCTCTGCTCCCAGATAGATGCGTTCCCTCGCGAAACCAGCCTCGACCAGAGCCTCGATCGTCCCGTCTGTGCGATCCCGGGCGGTGTCGAGTTCATCGAAGGTGACCCCGAGCGCGCCCGTCTCCTCCATCGGCCACCCACGATTCGCGAACTCCTTGTACAGCTCACGGCCGACCTGGCGTCCGATCTCCCTGGCGGAGATGCCCATGTGGGGGACGGTCATGAACTCGCCATCGGCGCCCACGAACTGATCATCCACGGTAAAGACCTTCATGCCGTGGCTTCGGGCTTTGGCCATGACGGCGGGACCCAGCCGGACATCCGGTGTGCAGACGACGAAGCCCTGGGCCCCCTTGGCCGCGAGCACATCGATGGCCGAGAGCAGCTTCTCACCATCGGGGGTGCCAACCTTGATGAGTCCGAAGCCATACTTGTCGGCACACTGCTGGGCGAATCGCCATTCGTTCTGGAACCACAGCTCTTCCGGCATTTTCACCAGGAATCCCAACCGGATCTTCTCCTCGGCGGGCGACGAGGCATCGGCGTCTGGCGATTCGCCGGGCTGCGAAGGCTCGCACCCGGTGCTGAGGATACACGCCAGGACTAAAGTGGCCAGCCAGAACAGTCTGGTCTTCATTCGGAAACTCCTTCGTTCACGCATAGGGGCCGTCGGGGAGGTTCGTCCACACCGGTGTCTTCGTCCTGATAGGTGTGCTGGCCGAGCGCAAGAGATACATGTGACAACCGAAGCGGCAATTGAGGATCAGCATCAGGTAGCGCAAGAGGACCGGTTGCTGGCCTTCTGTATGGACGATGAGGGCGTAGTCGCTGTCGCTCTTGGCTGTGTCAGACATGGAGGAGAAGTCTACAGGGACGGCGCCGTCCCTTCAATGAGATGGTGCTCGACTGGGGCGCATTGATACAGGGCGCAATTAGGAGTTAGATTGCCTCGATCAAAGCAGTGTACTCTCCCCATCTGACGGCAGGATCCGATATCGAGCATGCCCAACGTCCTTGTCCTGATTTCCGATCAACACAGCAAGCACCACCTAGGCTGCTATGGCGATGACTTGGTGCGGACCCCGCATCTGGACCGTCTCGCCTCAGAAGGCATGCGCTTCGACAATGTCTACTGCCCGTCGCCGTTGTGCGTGCCCAGCCGCATGGCCTTCATGAGCTGTCGTTACCCGAGTGCGACGAAGATCTGGACGAACAACCATCTGCTTCACTCCGGTACGCCCACTTGGGCACACGCACTGGGCGCC
>JAYZCA010000320.1:0-4699 GCA_036339235.1 Candidatus Latescibacterota bacterium
AACGGGGACACGTGCCTCGACGGCCTTCTCGAGGACGGGGTGCACCGACGGATCCCAGAGCTTGTACTGGTTGTAGAGCTTGATGCCGATCATGCCCGCGTCGAGACAACGGTCGATCTCGTCGAGTGACTGTTGGTGGCCAGGTACGACGTAGCAGTAGCCGAGGATACGGCCGTCGTAACAGCGCATCGCCTCGATGACGGCGTCGTTGCATTGGCGCACACGTTCGTAGGTGGGCATGCCGCGCATGATGGGGATCGACACGGCGAGCTTGTCGATGCCCAGCGCGTCGGCGGCTTCGATGATGCGGTCGTTGTGGTCCCAACTCCACTCGACGTCGGCGCCCTTCACGTGCATGTGGCAGTCGATCAGTCGCACGCGCAACCCTCCTTATCGTACACGTTCGTGGCGGTAGATATTCCAGGCGCCGGTGACGACGGCGACCCGGCGCGAGAGGAGGAAGGAGTGAGCTGGTCCGTTCATATCAGGCTGGACGGTGGCGCAATCGGTGGCCAGCGTCAAGCCTTGATCAATAGTTGTCACTGCTCGATGTTTTCCGAGCAATGGCTGATAGCGAGCACAACAAGGCCGGTGGGAGACGGCAGGCAATCCTGGTGGCGGCTCTGGTCGGCGCACCCAGCCGCTGCCCGACGTCGGCGACTTTTCCGACCGCGAGCCCTACGGCTTCGGCGGGTTGGAGCGCTGGCCGGGCAAGGACCGGCGGGAATTGTCCCTGTAGTCGACCTTCACAGAATCCTGCAATCTCACGACATCCGGAGCACCCATGACACGGTATTCATTCATTGGCTCGCGCGTACTGTGCCTGTGCGCCGCCAGCGTCCTGGCCGCCGCCCAAGGTCACGCGGCACAGCCCTTCGACTGTGGACCTTTCCTGCTGCAACCGGGGCCGACGACGATGACCATCGTCATCGATCACGCCGAGCCCGTGTCGGCGCGTCTGACGTGGCGGCGTGCCGACGGTGGCGGCAAGCACACCGATAGCCGAGACGCGGCGCGGCACCACATCTTCACGCTGTCCGACCTGCACCCCGATACGCACTACTGGTACCGCATAGTGGCGGATGACCTCGACAGCGATGAGCGCACCTTTCACACGTTACCAGCGGCGCCGCAGGCGTACCGGTTCCTGGTTCTCGGCGACGTCAGGACCAACCCCGATATCTGGCACCGTGTGTCGCAACGAATCCAGGAGAACGAGCCTGAGGCGCTGTTCATCGTCGGCACGGGAGACTATCCGGCGGACGGCAGGCAATACGCTCAGTGGATGGCGCAGTTCTTTGATCCGGCCAGGGACATGCTGGCGCGGCTGCCATTCTGGCCGGCTATCGGCAACCACGAGCGTACCCGTCAGTATGTGAGCGCGCCGCCGTCAGACGAGGTGATCGCAGAGGAGGAGTCCCATTACTTTAGCCTCTTCGATCTGCCTGGCAACGAGCGTTGGTACCGCGTCGACTATCAGTACATGACGCTCCTCGTGCTCGACAGCAACTCGAAGATGGAACCTGGTCACGAGCAGTACGAGTGGGTTCGCGAGCAGCTGCGCTCGCCGCGCAAGCGCTTTACGCTGGCCGCCTTCCATCACGATCCGGTGACGTCGGGTCCCCACGGCAGACGGGGTGCGGACGGCACCTTCAACGAGTGGCCCCTGGATCAGGCGCGGCGTTTCCTGATGCCCCTGTTCGAGATGTACGGAGTCGATCTGGTCCTCAACGGGCACGACCACATCTACGAACGTTCCCAGGTCAGCGGTGTGTACTACGTGGTCACCGGCGGTGGCGGCGCCCCCCTCTACGGGATCAACAGCTCCGAAAACCCCTTTCAGCAGGTGGCACACGCCGCCCACCACTACACCGCAATCGACGTGACACCGGCGAGCCTGACGCTGACTGCGATCGGAATCGACGGTGACATCCTCGACTGGTTCGTGATTCCCGTGCCCACATCGACGGCGACGCGGATGACGCGTCAGTGGCAGGCGGATCTGCTGCGGACGCTGACCTTCGAGGCGGCCGAGGGTTCACCAAGAGTGTCCGTGCGCAACATTCTCGGTTTCCCCGTGGTGGTCGAGGTGGGAACTGGCTCGGGAACGCAGCGAAGCGATCTGGCACCAGGAGAGCAGGGACAGCTGGCCCTCACCGTCGATGTGCCGGACTCGCTGTTGGCGCCGCCACCATGGCGTGGACGAGTAGCCCGGACCGTGCGCATCACGATGCGCGGAGAGAGCAGCAGCATCCCTCTCAATGCCAGCGTCGAGCAGGAGGTCGTCGTGCGCGAGGCGAGTTTCACGGCGGCGAGGATGCCAGCGCCAACCGTCGATGGCGGTCTCGAGGACTGGCCCGCAGGGCGCCAGATGTGGCTCGACGAAGGCACCCGTACCATCGTTGGCGGTTCACACTACGGCGGTGCGGGAGATATGAATGCCCGGCTTCGCGTCGGCTGGTCAGAGGCAGGTCTGCACCTGGCGCTGGCCGTCGATGACGACGAGCCGATGGACGTGCCGGGGAGCTCTCCCTGGAACGTGGACGGCGTCGAGTTCTTCATCGACAGCCGGGCGGAGGGATCGCGGGTCGCCGGCTACACCGAGGGGGTGAATCAGAATGTGCTGGCCGCCATGCGGCCGGGTTCTGTATCCGAGGGCAACAACGCCTGGACGCAGCCCGGTGATTTCGCCTGGCAGGTGCGTACGCGTCAGGGCGGATACGACATGGAGATCACGATCCCCGCGGAACGCATCCGCCCCGCATGGACGCCGACAGTAGGGGACAGCCTGCGCTTCGACGCGTACGTCAACGACCGCGACAGCGACGGGCAGTCAACCCATCGGCTGTGGTCGACGGGGAATGCTTCGTCGACGACGTCGGGCTACGGGGTGATCGTGCTGGGCGAGTAAACCAGCCGGGGCCCGAAGAGGCCCCGGCCGACGTGCTGTTCATCTCCGCCGTGGCGGCACTCACCTGGCTCAGTCTGCGGTCACGCCCTCCAGATACCGAACCAATTCCTGCCTTTCCGGGCTGTCGCCGTGGATGTCGATACCGGCGCGAGCCCAGCTGAGCGGTGGCGTGCCGTGCTCGTCGTCAACCGCCTTCGGGTCGGCGCCCGCCTCGACGAGAAGCCGGGCGATAGCGGCAGATTCGGCCATGTGCAACGGAGTCTGGCCCATGTCCGCACGTGCGCTGGCATCCGCCCCTCGTGCGAGAAGTGCCCGCGTAGTGTCTTCGGAATCCGCGGCGACGGCAGCGTGGAGCGGGGTGCCGCGGACGGCGTTCACACCGATGGCACCGACGAAGGACAGAGCCTCTCCGTCCATGTCGATCTGTCGCATCAGGTCGGCGTTCAGGCTGAGGGCGGCCAGATCACAAGGGGACGCCTCGGCGCCCTGCTCACGTAGAAAGACTGCGACGTCACGTGCTCCTCGACCGACGGCTGACGTCAACGGCGAACAGTCCATTGAGTCGACGGTGTCGGTGCGGGCACCATGTCTGACAAGGAGCTTGGCCACACGGAGGGTGGTGGCGTAGTGCAGGGGCGGTGTCTCTCCGGGGCTGGGTGTGGTCGCCAGAGAAGAGTCGCCAGCCAACATTCGGCTGACCGCATCGGCGTCCCCCAGCAGGCAAGCCGTGAAGATGTCAAGTTCAGTGCCCTTCTCCAGCAGAAGGTTCACGACGTCGGCGTGTTTCCAGTGCGCTGCCAATCGCATCGGCGTCGCGTATTCTCCTCGTTGGTGCGGGTCGGCGCCCCGCTCCAGGAGGAGCTTGGCGATTTCCATGTTCCCGCGCTCGGCAGCTATCTGCAACGGTGTCGGCTGACCACCCCACATTGGGTGGGGTCCCACATCGCCCAAGATGGTCGTGTCCTCGTCAATGGCCTCGCGGACCGCGTCGATGTCGCGATCCCAGATCGCCCGCCGCAGATCACGTCCGAGGACATGGCGCCGCAGGCGTGGCCAGCTGTCGAAGCCGAAGGTGCGCGCCAGAACCAGCTGGGCGTCGGTCAGTTGAGCGTCTTGGGAGGAGGTCTGCTTTGGATGGTGTGAGAACTGCTGCCGCGCATCGGCCGAGCCGTCCTGGAAGGACTTGAGCAGGCGCTTGGCCTGTCGCTTCAGCTGGTCGAGGGTGACGTCGCGGGGTACGGACGGGGACTGAGACATTGCGAACTCCTTGCAAGAGCCTTCTGCAGGTTCTCTCGATTGCGCCCAATGAGACACCAGGAATCCAATGAGAGGATCAGGTCGTAGGTAGCATCAGTGGGTATTGCCTCGAATTCGCAGGTGTATTCTGCGGAGATCTGCCGAGAGATCCCATAGGCAGCGACATTCTGCCGGATGGCCTCGATCATGGGGGGACTGCGTTCAACATATGCCAGGGAACCCCCAAGCTCTCTGGCGAGCTGACATTCCAGGTGCCCGGCGCCGATATCGATCGAGAAGACTGTGGAAACACGGTCAAGAATCCCACGATCTCTCAGGATCGGTTCGAGATGATCGGCATGGTTCAGAATCTGGACGTCGTACGCATCCAGGAAACCTCGATGTGGATGAAATGCTGTGTTCATCAGCGATTCGCCATCATGTGGCAAGCATCTTCTGCAAGGCCTGCAATCCGGTCATGCCCTTGGAAATGCCCAGTCTGGCAGCTGCGGCGCTGAGGCCGACGATTCGAGCCTCGTACAGATCTTCCGG
>JAYZCA010000321.1:0-7261 GCA_036339235.1 Candidatus Latescibacterota bacterium
TTGAAATCCTGCCTTCCTATTCTCCCTGGTTCTGGGTGGCTGCGGGGGTGGCGGTCCTCTTTCTTGGCATCGCCAAGGCTGGGTTTGGGGGCGGCGCCGGGGTTCTTGGGACGCCGCTGATTGCGTTGACGATTCCTGTGGCGGACGCTGTCGCATTGCTGCTGCCCCTGCTGATGTTCTGCGACGTGTTCTCTGTGTGGCACTACTGGTCGACGTTTCACCGCCGCAGCGTGGTTCTGTTGTTGACCGGTGCTGCTCTGGGGATCGCGGCGGGGACGGTGTTCTTTGGCTACTTCCTCGACAACACCGCCATCCTGCGCACCGGCGTCGGCGTGCTGGCCCTCGTCTTTGTCGGCTTCCACGTCCTGCGCTCGCTGGCTGGCAAGGCGCTGGAGGCGCGGCACCCGCACGCCGCCGAGGGTGTGATGCTGGGGATTCTGTCAGGGTTCACCTCGACCCTGGCCCACGCCGGCGGGGCGCCGGTGGCGGTCTACCTGCTGCCGCAGCGTCTGTCACGGGAACTGTATGTGGGCACCACCGTCATCGTCTTCGCTGCGCTCAACGGGATGAAGTTACCGCCCTATATCTGGCTCGATCTGTATCATTTGGGCAATCTGGCGACGGTGGCCGTGCTGGCGCCGCTCACCTTTGTCGGCGTGCGTCTGGGCATTCTGCTCAACCGACGCTTCTCCGACCTCTGGTTCAACCGGGTGATCTACGGGATCCTGCTGGTGGCGGGGGTGAAGCTGGTGGCCGGGTAGGCCCTCAGGTTTTCTCGATCTGCGCGAGGGCGTCCCTGATCCCATCCATGTCGTAGAGGCGCAGCATCGGCTCCAGGTGATCGGCCAGAGCGGGGGACTGCGCGGACGTCTGTTTGAAAGCAGCATGCAGCATGGTCGCACTCGTTGCCTGAGGACCTCATCGAAGGCGGACAACAATTCGGATGTCAGAGGCGCCGTACGCCAGGCATCACCATCTGATTCCCCCGGTTCGACCAAGTCGTATTCGACTCGCAGCTGGCGGGCCAGGCATGCGTAGAGGAGCTCGGTGCGGACCGGTTTGTCGAGAAAATCGTCGAAACCAGCGTCCAAGTAGGTTTGCCGATCACGATCGAACACCGATGGCGTCACTGCCATGATCTTCATCGAGTCATACGACTGGTGCAGTCGCTCCATGAGCTGCTGACCATCCATGTCGGGTATGCGGATGTCGGTAAGGACGATGTCCGGTGTACGGTCGACGATCATCCCCAGGGCTTGTTGGCCACTTTCGGCTTGTGAGGTCTCCACACCGATCGAATTCAGCATGGAGCTGAGGATCTCTCGATTCGTCGCATCATCGACGACGAGGGCGCACACAGTTGTCCCCGGAGTGAGGCGACCCACGCTCGAGAGGGCGGCAGCGTCGTCAGGCGTGTCCTCCTCTGTACCATGCGGTAGTTCGAGTTCGAAGAAAAAGGTCGATCCCTCTCCAACCACCGACGACACGGCCAGCACTCCCCCCATCAGTTCGACATACGCCTTGGTGATCGCCAGGCCAAGACCCGTGCCGCCATGGCGGATGCCCTCCTCCTCCTGACGGAAAGGCTCAAAGACGGCGTCCAGCTTCTCCGGCGGGATGCCTGGACCTGTATCGCTCACGGTGAACCTGACGCGCTCCGGGCCGGCAGCCTCAACGGAGAGCGACACCTGCCCGGTCTCGGTGAACTTGACGGCGTTGCCGAGAAGGTTGATCAGCACCTAGCGCAACTTCACGCTGTCGCCCTGCACCGTGTCCTGATGACCAAGCGAGATCAGGTGCCACTCCAGGTCCTTTTTCGTGCACCGCAGCTTGAACATCTCCCCGGCCACGCCGGTCAAGGTGCCAGGCACCGGTTCGCCGTCGATCCTGCTCACGCGATCGCCGACGCGCAGGTCCGCATCCGCCGCGGCTCTTCCAGGGGCGAGGGCCACCACGACCCACGGAACACTCCCCTTGTTGAGGTCCTCGTGGCCGCGCACGACGGCGACGCCTACGGACGTTCCCCAGATGCGCCGGGCTACTGGAATTGTGACGCAGGAGATACCTGGTAACAGTTTGGGAGCTACTTCGGCGATGGCACGGGACGTGTACAGGGTCGTGTCGTGAAGCGCAATTCGCACGCGCCCCAGGCGGTGGCGGCCCACAAGGTCCCATCCGCCGTCTCGATCAGATCGTAGGTCGGCCACGGCAGACCGGCAGCGGCTGGCAGTACCGGCGCCCATCGACCATCGATGAACCGATCGAGGCCTCGCTCACTGCCGGCGTAAATCGAACCATCGCTGGCACTCAACAACGTGCGAACGGGCGCCGGCTGCAGACCATCAGCGTGGGTAAAACTCGTCCAGTGGACGCCATCGTAGCGCTCGACGCCGGCATCCACGCCAAACCACATGGATCCGTCCATGCCTTCGGCGAGGCACCGCAGCCCCTTGCCCTTGAGCTCGTGAAAGGAACGCCAGCGCCACTCCTCGAGGAGCGGGTCAGGATGTGTAGGAATGAAAGGGGCGGTCTCGGCGCGGATCGCCAGAACAGCGACGATCAGCAAGGAATGAAGAAGAGGGCGGGCGATCGACATGCGGGTCAAGATAGCGCTCCGCCGCTGCCGCACGCCACACAATCCCCCCGTGGCGCATTTGCACCGGCGTAAGCCTCGTGAGGTAGCCGTACTTCTTGACAACGACCTGGGGCAAACCTATCCTGTGAGCGGCTATGACCAACCCGATGCATATATCTCCCGGCCGACGGTGGTGGCGATTCTGGTCCAATCGGAGCAGGTGCGTCTACCAGTAATACTGGTCAGCAAACGGATAGACGGTTCTTCACAAGGCCGCGGGCGCCCCCAAAAGCGTCCGCGGTTTTGTTTTTGATCGACCAACCTAGCCGGGCACATTTCCTTTGGGGGACTCGCGCCACACACATGGAGCGAGACAGATGACAGTGACAGCGAACGCCCAGACCATGGACCTGCGGCCCACAGCCGCAGAGTTTGCCGAACTCTCGAAGGGGGGACACACCCTCCCCATCTACCGCGAGATTCTCGCCGATACGGATACGCCCGTTTCGGCGTACATGAAGCTGCGCGGCGAGTGTGACCACACCTTCCTCTTCGAAAGTGTCGAGGGCGGGGAACGCGGGGCGCGCTACTGTTTCCTCGGCATCCGACCAACACAGATCTTTCGTTCCCGGGGACAACGGGTCACCATCGAGGATCGCGTCGACGGCAGCAGCCGGACCTTTGAGGCGGATCCACGCCAGGCTCTGCGTAAGATGATGGCACCGTACACGGTGGCACCGCAGTCGGGGCTGCCGCCGTTTACCGGCGGCGCCGTGGGCTACCTGGCCTACGATGGCATCCGACTTGTGGAGGATATCCCCGAGTCCGCCACCGATGACCTGGGCCTCGACGATATGGTCTTCGCTCTCTACGAGACGGTGATCGCCTTCGACAACCTGCGCCACACGATCCTCGTCATCGCCAACGCTCGTGTCACCGACGGGCAGTCCGTCGACGAGGCGTATGCCGACGCGCGCCAACGCATCGACGAGCTCGAGGAGTTGCTGGGCCGCCCGACAACGTTGCCGAGTCTGGGCGCCGACGGCGACATGGGCGCCATTCGCTCGAACATGCCCCGCGCCCACTACGTGGAAGCCATCGGGCGCTGCTTGGAGTACATTCGTGCCGGCGACATCTTCCAGGTCGTCTTTTCCCAGCGCTTCCAGTTGGAGTTCGGCGGCGATCCCCTGGACATTTATCGCGTCCTGCGCACCGTCAACCCGTCTCCGTACATGTTCCATATCGCCCAGGGCGGGCTGCAGATCCTCGGCGCCTCGCCGGAGATCCTGGTGCGGGTGCAGGACGATACACTTGAGGTGCGGCCCATCGCCGGCACCCGCGCCCGTGGCGCCACGCCGGAGGAGGATGATCGTCTCGCCGACGAGCTGCTCGCCGACGCCAAGGACTGCGCCGAGCATGTCATGCTCGTCGACCTGGGACGCAACGACGTAGGCCGCGTGTCGGTGTA
This sequence comes from Candidatus Latescibacterota bacterium, assembly GCA_036339235.1. Lineage (GTDB taxonomy): Bacteria > Latescibacterota > UBA2968 > UBA8231 > UBA8231 > UBA8231. The sequence continues at coordinate 4,044 of JAYZCA010000321.1, forward strand.
TGACACGGTGCGGGTCACGGAGATGATGGAGGTGGAGCGCTACTCCCACGTGATGCACATCGTGTCGAACGTGAGCGGCCAGCTGCGGCCGGACATGGACGCCATCGACGCCCTGTTTGCCTGCTACCCGGCGGGAACGCTGTCCGGGGCGCCGAAGGTGCGCGCCATGGAGATCATCGACGAACTGGAGCCGACGCGGCGGGGGATCTACGGCGGCGCCATCGGCTACCTGGATTTCTCCGGCAATCTGGACACGTGCATCGCCATCCGCACAATGGTCGTGCAGGAGGGGGTCGCCTACATCCAGGCGGGCGGTGGCATCGTCGCCGACTCCGACCCCGAGGATGAGTTCCAGGAGACGGTGAACAAGGCCATGGCCCTGCTGCGGGCCTCGGAGATGGCCAGTCGCGGCAGCGTCGTGCCGTCGCAGTCCGCCATCAACGGGCTGCTGGAGGGAGTTGATCCCAGTTTCCTGGAGTCGCAGCGGTGATCTTCATTCTCGATAACTACGACAGCTTCACCTACAACCTGGTGCAGTACATGGGTGAACTGGGTGCCGAGCTGGTCGTGCATCGCAACGATCAGATCACCTGTGACCAGATCGAGGAACTGGCGCCGGAGAAGATCGTCATCTCGCCAGGCCCCTGTACGCCGGATGTCGCGGGAATCTCGCTGGAGATGGTGAAGCGCTTTGCCGGCAAGGTATCGATCCTCGGTGTCTGTCTCGGGCATCAGTCGATCGGCCAGGCCTTCGGCGGCGTCGTGTCGCGCGCGCCCTACATCATGCACGGCAAGACGTCACAGATCCACCATGACGGTGCCGGCATCTATGCCGGTCTGCCGAATCCCTTCACGGCGACCCGCTACCACTCGCTCATCGTCGAACGCGACTCGGTGCCCGACTGTCTGCAGATCGTCGCCGAGACCGAAGATGGCCTGGTGATGGGCCTGCGACATCGCAACATGCCCGTCGAGGGGATGCAGTTCCACCCCGAATCGATCCTCACGAGCGAAGGCAAACGTCTGCTAGGAAATTTCCTGCAGGCTCCAACACAGAGCCCAGCGAACACGGAGGTTGGCAACACATGATTCAGGAAGCGATCGCCCGCCTGCTCGGCGACAACGACCTCGACCGCACCACGGCCCATGGTGTGATGGAGCAGATCATGACCGGCGGGGCTACGGATGCGCAGATCGGCGGCTTTCTGGTGGCGCTGCGCTGCAAGGGAGAGACGGTGGACGAAATCACCGGCTTTGCAGAGGTGATGCGGGCCAAGGCGACACCGATAACCGGTGGCCGTGAACCCCTGGTCGACACCTGCGGTACCGGCGGCGACGGCTCGGGGACCTTCAACATCTCCACGACGGTAGCCTTCGTCGCCGCCGGCGCCGGCTGTACCGTGGCCAAACATGGCAACCGTGCCATGTCCAGCAAGTGCGGCTCGGCGGATGTGCTGGCCGAACTTGGCGTCAACGTGGAGGCTTCTCCCGAGACCGTGGGCAAGTGTCTCGACGAGGCCGGCATCGGGTTCATGTTTGCACCTGCGCTACACGGCGCGATGAAGCACGCCATCGGTCCACGCAAGGAACTGGGCACGCGCACGGTGTTCAACGTCCTCGGTCCGCTGACGAATCCCGCCGGCGCCAGGCGGCAGCTGATCGGCGTCTTTGCGCCCCATCTGACGGAGACGATGGCGGGCGTGCTGGGAGCCCTCGGATCCGAGCGGGCCTTCGTCGTGCACGGCAGCGACGGCCTCGACGAGATCACCCTGACGGGTCCCTCCCAGGTGAGCGAGCTGCTCGACGGCGAGGTGCGCACCTACCAGATCTCGCCTGGGGACTACGGCATCAACACCGCTCCAGCCGCCGAACTGCAGGGCGGTGACGCGCAGGTGAACGCCGGCATCCTCACGGAGATTCTCGATGGCGGCACGGGGCCGCGCACCGACGTGGTCGTGCTCAACGCCGCCGCGGCCATCACCGCCGGCGGTCTGGCGCAGGATCTGGAGGAGGGGGTGGGCAAGGCACGCGAGTCACTGTCCTCAGGAAAGGCGAAGGAGGCGCTGGACCGCCTCGTCGAGGTCAGCAAGGGGTAAAAAAAGGGCCATGGCCACGATCCTCGAAGAGATTTCCGACTACAAGCGTGACTTCGTCGCCCGCCGTGCCGCCGAACGGCCCTTCGCCGACGTCGGCGCCCGGGCGCAGGACACGCCGGCGCCGGCGGATTTCGCCGGCGCCCTGCGCGCCGACGGCATATCGCTGATCGCCGAAGTCAAGAAGGCCTCCCCGTCGAAGGGCGTAATCCGCGAGGACTTTGACCCTGCCGCGATCGCCGAGGCGTACGCAGAGAATGGCGCGCGGGCGCTTTCCGTGCTCACCGACGAAGCGTACTTTCAAGGCAGCGACGAGTACCTGCAGACGGCTCGGCGCGCCGCCGGTATCCCGGTGCTACGCAAGGACTTCACCGTCGACGCCTACCAGATCCAGGAGGCCCGACTCCTCGGTGCCGACGCAATTCTTCTGATCGTGGCCCTGATGGACGGCGGGCAGCTGGAGGATTTCCAGGGGATGGGCCGCGACCTCGGGCTGTCGGTCCTCGTCGAAGCACACACACAGCTGGAGCTGGAGCGGGCCCTGGAGGCCGGCGCCGACCTGGTGGGCATCAACAACCGCGATCTGCAGACCTTCGAGACCACGCTGGACACAACCTTCGAACTGCGGCCCCACGTGCCGCAGGGTATCACCCTTGTGAGCGAGAGCGGCATCGACAGCCACGATCATGTGCGACAGCTGGACGAGTCCGGAATCGACGCCATCCTCGTCGGCGAGTCACTGATGCGTCAGCAGGACGTGGGTGCCGCAGTACGCGTGCTGATGCACGGGGAGGAGGCCAGATGACGGCTCCCCGCGCATTGTCCGGCATCCAGCCCACCGGCGTGCCACACCTGGGCAACTACCTCGGCGCCATCCGCAACTGGGTAGAGGAGCAGGATCGCTACGACAGCTTCTTCTGCGTCGTCGACCAGCACGCCATCACGGTGCCCTACTCGCCCGATGAACTGCGCCAGAATGTGCGTAGCCTCGTCGGGGTTCTCGTCGCCTGCGGCATCGACCCGGAACGGTCCGCCTTGTTCGTGCAGTCTCACGTTCCCGAGCACACCGAGCTGGCGTGGCTGCTCACCTGCGGCACACCCATGGGCTGGTTGTCACGGATGACG
>JAYZCA010000322.1:0-3675 GCA_036339235.1 Candidatus Latescibacterota bacterium
GTTCAATCTCCGGCAGGATGTGCCCGCCACCCAGGTCGTGCTCGATTCTGGTGTGCCCTTCGTGCATATTCCGTGCGCCACTGTCGCCTCGCACCTGCTGACGACGATTTCGGAGCTGGCCGAGTATGTGAAACCGCAGGACGACATCGGCCGGTATCTGTTCGACATCTGCCAGTCCTACCAGAAAAATCAATACGCCTGGTCGAAGGAGATCTGGGACATCGCCGTCACCGGCTGGCTGATCGATGCCAGCTGGGTGCCATCCACGATCGTTCCCAGCCCCATTCTGACCGATCAGATGACGTGGTCCGTCGACGCCTCGCGGCATCCGATCCGGATCGCCCATGGGGTCAGGCGCAATGCCATCTTCGGTGATCTGTTCAAGAAGATGGAGCGTTTCGCCAAGGGCGAACTGGCGCTGTCCTGGAGGTGATGATTTGGCTGGCGAAGGCAAACAATCCCCGCGCCGCAAGGTGAAGAAGAAGAGATCGGCGAAGAGGCGCATGCAAGCGCTGCGCGCCAGGCGGCGGCTGCGGGCCATGGGCCTTGGAGCGCCGGGGTTACTGGCCGGCATCGGTCTGCTGTGGGGTGGCTTCGCGCTGTCTACGGGGGAGGAGGGCGACCGCATGTCACCCTTCGACGAGGCGCCGGCGTCGGTGCACGATGACCTGCTGTATCTGACCTACATCGACAGTCTCGCCCGGGACGACCGCGCCGTACCCACCGGCGTGATGGAGGGGGACCTGCTGGCGCAGCAGCTGGTCCTGCTCTCAGGCACACCGCGACGGACGGCACGGGAGTGGGGGCTCTTCCCGCGAGCCGAAGAGGGTCACGGGCCGCTGAACGAGTTGTTCCGCGAGCTGAACCGAGGAGGGCGCATCATCCTGCCGCTCTACGAGGCGGCGCTGGGGACACACCTGAAAGAGCGGCGGCTGCACCCCGGGTATCTCGTTTTCGGGCAGACCTCCCGGGCGGGTCCCAACGAGGCTGACTTCTGTGCCGTGCTGACGGCGGTCAACAGCATCCAGCCGGAGTTTTCCGCCCTCATCTACCGGGACCCGAAATCGGGACTCCTGGTGCACGGCAGTTACGACGACATGCCTGATTTCGGTTACCTGGGGGGCGGCCGTCTGGGCGACGATATCCCCGCCGTCTACCGGGAGTATTTCCAGTACCGCGACGCGCGGGGCCGCAAGGCGCTGTACGAGTAACAGCTGTCAGGCCCGCGGTGCCAGCACCTTGCCGGGGTTGAGAATGCCATGAGGATCCAGGGCGGTCTTGATGTCGGCCATGACGTCCACGGCGTCGCCAGACTCCCGGCGCAGGGCGTCAATCTTGCCGACGCCGATGCCGTGTTCCCCGGTGCACGTACCGCCCAGGGCCAGCGCGTGGTCGATGATCAACTCGCCGAGGCGGCGAGCCTCCTGCAGCTGGGTGTCGCTGTCCGGGTCGAAGAGGATGACGACGTGGAAGTTGCCGTCCCCCACGTGGCCGAAGACGGGGGCGATGAGGTCGCTGCCGGCGAGCTCGGCGCCGGCGCGCTCGATGCACGTGGCCAATTGTGATACGGGCACGCAGACATCGGTGATGTAGCCGGCACACCCTGGCCGCAGGGCGAGACACGCGTAGTAGCCATCGTGACGGGCCTGCCACAATCGGTCGCGCTCGTCGACCTCGGTTGCCCAGCGGAAGGAGCCGCCCCCCAGGTCGCCGGCGATCTGCCCGGCGGACTGCGCGGCTTCGGCGACGAGGTCCACCGATCCATGAAACTCCAGAAACAGCGTCGGCAGCACGTCGTAGTCGAGCCCGGCGTAGCGGTTGACGGCGTCCATCTGCACTTCGTCGAGCAACTCGCAGCGGGCGGGGTGCAAACCGGCGCCGATGATACGCTGCACGCACTCCACGGCGGCCTCGATATCCGGGAAGGGGCAGACAGTGGCCGATACGGCGGTGGGTACGGGCGCCAGCCGCAGGGCGACTTCGGTGATGACGGCCAGAGTACCCTCAGAGCCCACCAGCAGATGGGTGAGGTCGTACCCGGCGGCGGACTTGCGGGCGCGCGTGCCGGTACGGATGACACGACTATCGGCCAGCACCGCCGTCAGGCCGAGAATGTTGTCGCTCATGGTGCCGTAGCCGACGGCTTCGGTACCGGACGCGCGGGTCGCCGCCATACCCCCGAGAGTGGCGTCGGCCCCGGGGTCGACGGGGAAATGCAGACCTGTGCCCGACTCATGCAAGTGTCGATTCAGTTGTTTCCGGCGGACGCCGGCCTCGACGCGGCAGTCGCCATCATCGGCGTGTACCGCGAGGATGTGATTCATGCCGCGCAGATCAAGACAGAGGCCGCCATGTCGGGCGATGACGCCACCTTCGACGCCGGTACCAGCGCCAAAGGGGATGACAGGGAGCCGGTGCCGGTGACAGACGGCAAGAATACGTGAGACCTCGTCGGTGCTGTGCGGGTGGGCGACGGCGTCGGGGGGCCCGGAAAAGTGATAAGAGGCGTCGGCGGCGCGCTCGCTGCGGGAAGCTGTATCTGTGGTCAAGCGCTCGCCGAGGAGGCTGGCCAGCTCGTCGAGGGCGGGACGGACGGCGCCGTTCTCAGGAGGCATGAGCCGGCGCGTTTTCGAACCACAGGATCGGTCCGGAGTGGCGCACCACATCGCCACCGTCAAAGCCCAAGCCCTTGTCGCGTAGGACGAGGCAGGCGAGGAACTCGAGTGGTTCGACGGGGGACACGTAGAGCGTGCGCACGCGGTCTCCCTTCTGGTAGTAAAGACGGATACGGTCCATTGACAGGGCCGGCGCTGGTTGTACACCTCGGTCCATGCCGGCGCGGTGCAAATTGGCGATGGGGATTGTCCAGCGCAGCAAGCCGCTGCGCACGATGAGCTCGTGACTCGACATGTGGTAGCGCACCGGGAAGGCGGCGAGCACGAGCAGAACCGGGATAAAGGCGGCCACGAGAAACAGGGCGAAGGGCGCGAGGTTGTCGACGTGGGCCATGGCGGGTACGGCGAAGCCCATGGCAGCCGTATCCAAGAGAAAGACGGCCAGGACGAGGAGCAGGACGGGGATGAAGTCGACCTTGGAGCGGAAGTGCCTCATGGAGTCAAAAATAGCGGTGATCCCGACGACGGTCGAGGCTGCGTCACAGATCGTAGGCAGCCTTGACGACACGGGTCCCGGCGAGATGGTCGTGGATGCAGCTCTGGTCTTCTCTGAAGATGAAGAGGATGTCGATAGCGGCGTAGAAGGGGATACCGCTGAGAATCCAATTGAGTACGGTGCGCAGCAAGACGTTGGTGACGAAGCTGCCGTTCTGACCGGTGTCGATCTGGACGAGACGGATGCCGAGGACGTTCTTGCCGACCGTCTGGCCATCCCGAATGAGAAAGCGGAACTAGACGACTGCGAGGGTGATGACGAGGAGAGGATAGAGAAACGCAAGAAGACCGACGGCGAGGCCGCTTATCAACAAGGCCACGGGAAAGGCATCCGCAGTCCACAGGGCACTGTCGACGATGGCGGCGGCGAGGCGGCTGCCGCGAGACGCGTCGACCAGGTCGTCGAGGTTGACCGGTCGCAGTGGAAGGATCGTCGTCAAGAGGGGTCCGCCCGCCAGCGTGTGCCAACCAAGCCGAAGCGAACTCGACTCACGCTTCGAACTCC
>JAYZCA010000323.1:0-31379 GCA_036339235.1 Candidatus Latescibacterota bacterium
ACTGGCGGCCATGGACCACGTCTACTGCAAGATGTCCGGGATGACGACGGAGGCCGATTTCGCCACATGGACGGTTGACGACCTGCGTCCGTACGCAGATACGGTCATCGATGCCTTCGGCTTCTCGCGGCTGATGTTCGGCAGCGACTGGCCGGTGTCGACGCAGGCCGTCGACTACCAGAGATGGTTGGACACGGTGTCGGAGTTGACGTCGGGGGCGAGCGCCGGCGAGCGGGACGCTCTGATGCGGGGCACGGCGACGCGCTTCTATCGCCTGGGATGACTCAGGGCGGGGTCGAGGGCTGTCTAGTCAAAGCCCATCTTCTTGCGCTGAATACGCTTGCGCTTCTCCGCCTCGTCCTTCTCTCCCTTTTCCGCCGACTCGCGTTCGTACGTGAGCTCGATTTCCTTGATCTGCTCGTAGTAGTCGCGCAACTTTCCCTCCCGCGCCCGCAGAGGGTCGACGATGACGGCGAGGTCTTTGACGATTTTCTTCTTCTCCGCCATGCCGTCGCGGATCTTGTTGAGCATCATGTCAAGCTTTTGAACCTTGGGTGCCATCTCACCTGTGAACATCAGGATCGAGCGTACGGTCATGACCAGGGCCCCGACGATGATGATCCCGGCGACCACCTCGGTGCTGAGAAAATTCAGGGGGTCCATGAGGGCAGAGGATAGCTAACACCCGCCCAAGTGGCAATAGTGTTTTGCCCGGTCAGGGAACCAGCAGTTCCTCTGCAGACCAGAGACGCTCTGCGGACACGAGGAGGGTCTCGATAATCAGCGGGTGAGCTCGCAGGGTTCTGCTGTCGATGAACTCGAGCCCCGGAGCCCAGTCTCCCGCGTCGTTTCTACAGAAGAGACTTCTGTCCTCGATGACGACCATCTCGTCGACGCCACTTTCCAAGTCCGCATACCTATAGATGGCCACGGCAGACCTCCTGTGTGAACCCTGCGAAGATTGCAGCATGTGTCCGCAAATCGTGTACCACTCACCTCAGCAGCGGACTCCAAGTCTTCCCGGTGCTCGTCTTCGCGCATCTTGCGCACAAACCGGCGCAACCCGAGCGCCCCGGTATGATTGCTGGGTCGGTTGTCCCCGGCTGGCCTATCGATTAGCGTTGGCCGGGTGCCAGATCCCAGTCAACTACCACATCTGCTAAGACTGCTGGACGACGACTCGTCGGTCGTGCGGGTGTCCGTCGCTGAGGCGCTGCGCGCTTTTGGGCCGTCGCTGACTCAGGAACTGGCGCATCTGACCGAACCACCCGATGCGGCGCAGGTTCAAAAGATCCGGGATCTGCTGAGCGAGGGTTCAGGTACCGGTGGAGAGGAGGGGCTGTTCACCGAACGGCTTTTTGCGCCGGGTCAGCTGGTGCGCCACAGGCGTTACGACTATCGCGGCGTCGTGGTGGCCCTGGATCTGACCTGTCAGGCCCAGGACGACTGGTATTTCGCGAACAACACGCAGCCGGATCGATACCAGCCCTGGTATCACGTGCTGGTCGACGACACGGAGCAGGTCACCTATCCGGCTCAGTCGAGTCTGCAAGCGGATGACTCGGGAAAACCGATCGTACATCCGCTGCTCGCCGCTTTCTTCAGCGCCTTCACCGACGGCAAGTACCTGCGCAACGACCAGCCCTGGACGACGTAGTCAACCACCGGGTTTACGGCAATCCGAGCAATCCCGAAAAGACGGCGTCGTAGATGTCGATTCCTAGCAGGTGTCCTGCCAGCTGATGGACGACGAGGGGCAACGCCAGCAGGAAGGCGACGGGCAGGCCTTTTTCCAGAGTCAGCTTATCACGGTGAGAGTGGTAGACGGTCCACAGGATCACGACGCTTGACAGTAACAGCACCAACAATCCCGCGATCTGGAGCAACGTCGCCAGGCTGCCCGACATACCCCACACGCCGCTGTAGAAGCTGAATCCGAGGGGGAAGATGTTAGCAAGCAGCGCCCGGTGGACGATGGTGGCGCCGTAGATGAGGAGTCCGATGCTGACACCACCGGTGGCCAGCGACACCGGATCGACGGGGTGCTGCGTGAGGACACAGTACCAGGTGACCGAGGCGATGTAGAGCCACGTGCTCGACAGGGACCATGTAAGGCCCCGGGCATGATTGGGAGCGGTGAAGGACACCTTGAGGTTCAGTCGGTGATCATTTCGGCCAACGGAATCTGCTTGACGAGCTCCTCCAGCCGACGCTCGGGGACCTCATCCGGTTCTGCCTGGGCGCCGCGTTTGCCGACGAAGTCCCGCATCTCCTGCATAAGACGAGCGTGCAGAACTGGCCAGCAGGCTGCCGGAGGCCAGGTCGCGGGCGATATGCTCGTCGAAGAACCCCTCGGCTGCCTCGCGTACGGCCGGATCGGTGTAGATACCGTCGCGATCCTTCTGCACAGTTGACAGGGTCAGGCCTACCAACTCGCCGATGAACCGTTCCGAAAGGTGTGCGTGCTGTCCTGGCGTGTCGATCGGTAAGTGATCAGCTCGTCAACACTTCTGCAGCCCAACGCTTCGTACAGCCCGTCGAGCGTCTTCAGGTCGATGCGCTCGATATCACCGTTGACAAGTCTGTTGACCTGTTGCCGCGGTACCCCGAGTCGGCGGGCCAGTTCGGCCTGAGAAGGGGCTCCCGGCTTCTCGAGTAATTCCTTCAGGCGAAAGTTCATCATCTGTTAGCTCCTCACAGGATCAAGCTATCCTTAACGACGTGGCCCGCCTGCATCACCAGCCTCTGCTCAGCGGCGGCACGTCGGCGTCCGGGGGATCGTGTGCCGCCTACGTGCCGGGGAACACACCTTGCCTGGCCTGCCTGATCGACGTTGACCGACTCGCCCAGCGCGAGGCGTCGGTGGTGACGAGCAATGCCATCACCGGGGCGCTGATGGTGTGGATGCTGCAGGAGATGATGGCCGGTCGTCTGCGGGGTGGGGTGTGGGAGTACGACGGCGGGGGCGCGACCCGAGGGTGGGGGTGCACTCCGTACGGCCTGCGTGCGAGTGTCATCTGGCGGCGTGAGAACGAAAATGGCCCCCGGGTCAGTCGATCCGGGGGCCATCCGTTCTGTGTTATAGTACTGCAGGCTAGGCGTTAGCCGCCGCTGCCAGCACGGCGCGGCGGGCGTACACCCGGGCCAGCTGTCGCCGGAAATCCTCGCCGGCGAAGGAGTCCTCGAGCAGCTCCTGGCCAGCGGCGGCGCCCGCCACTGCGGCGCGCACCGAATCCTCGTCCAGCGACGCGCCCGCCACCGCGCTCTCGACGCCCGTGTCGCGAAAGGCGGCACTGGCGATGCCGTTGAAGGCAATCCGAGCGCTGTCGCACTTGCCGCCGCTCACGGTGACAGCCGCGGCGCACCCGCACACGGCGAAGCGCGACGCCGGGTGCGGGAACTTCAGATACGCCGTACCCGTGCCAGAGGCGATCGGAATGCGGACAGCGGTGATGATCTCTCCCGGCTCCAGAGCGGTGGCGAAGAGCTCGACGAAGAAATCGGCCGCGGCGATGGAGCGCGTGCCATTCGGACCCAGAACCTCCACCGTGCCGTCGGAGGCCAGCACTGCCGCCGGGTAGTCGGCGGCGGGATCGGCGTGCGCCAGACTGCCCCCGACGGTGCCGGCGTTGCGCACCTGCACGTCGCCGATGACGGAGGCCGATTGTGCCAGCAGCGGTGCGCCCTGGACGACGAGGTCGGAGGACTCGACGTCGTGATGGGTGGCACCGGCGCCGATGACGACGTCGTCACCATCATTGCGGATCTGGCGCAGACCGTCAATGCGGGCGATGTCGACGAGGTGCTCCGGCGCCGAGAGGCGCAACTTCATCGCCGGTAACAGGCTGTGCCCGCCGGCGATCAGGCTGGCGTCGTCGCCGTATTCCTGCAGCAGGCTCACCGCCTCGTCCAGAGAGGTGGGGCGATGGTACTCGAAGCTGGATGGAATCATCTTTCGCTCCTCCTCTACTTTCCGTTGGCGGATTGAATGGCCTGCCACACCCGTTGCGGTGTGAGGGGCATCTCGAGGTGGCGTACTCCCAGTGGCCACAAGGCGTCGATGACGGCGTTGACCACCGCTGGTGTGGAGCCGATGGTGCCGGTCTCGCCCGCTCCCTTGACGCCGAGAACGTTGTGCGGACAAGGTGTCACGGTACGGGAAGTCTCGAAGCGAGGCAGGTCGTCGGCACGGGGCATGGCGTAGTCCATGAACGAGCCGTTGGTCAGCTGCCCGTCGTCATCGTAGATCGCACCCTCCAGCAGAGCCTGACCGATCCCATGGGTGACGCCGCCATGGACCTGGCCATCGACGATCATCGGGTTGACGACGTTGCCGACGTCATCGCAGGCGGCATAACGCACCAGCTTCACGACACCCGTCTCGGTGTCCACCTCGACGACGGCGATGTGAGCGCCGAAGGGAAACGTGAAGTTCGCCGGGTCATAGAAACTGGAAAACTCCAGCCCCGGCTCCAGTCCCTCGGGGTAGTTGTGCGGCACATAAGCGGTGAGAGCCACGTCGCCGAAACCGATCGACTTGTCGGTGCCCTTTACCGTCCACTGACCGTCGGCGTAATCCAGATCATCGGCGGACGCCTCCAGCAGGTGAGCGGCGATCAGGGCACCCTTCTCCTTGATCTTCTCGACAGATTTGGTGATCGCCACGCCGCCGACGGCAAGGCTGCGAGAACCGTAGGTGCCCATGCCGAAAGGCACCTGGTCGGTGTCGCCGTGGACGATCTCGATGTCGTCCATGGGGATGCCGAGTTGATCACCCACGAGCTGGGCGAAGGTCGTGTCGTGACCCTGTCCGTGGGAATGGCTGCCGACGAATACGGTGACCTTGCCGGTGGGCTGCACGCGTACGTTGGCACTTTCGTACAGGCCGGCGCGGGCGCCGAGAGCGCCGACGACGGCGGACGGGGCGATGCCGCAGGCCTCGATGTAGGTGGAGAGCCCGATGCCGATGTAGCGGCCCTCCCCGCGGGCTTCTTCCTGCTGCTTGCGCAGGGCCGCGTAGTCGACCATCTCCAATGCCTTGTCGAGGACACCCTCGTAGTTGCCGCTGTCGTACACCAGGGCAACCTTCGTCTCGAAACCGGGTTCGGCGTCGCTGCCGTCGAACGGCGGGATCAGGTTCTTGCGGCGCAGCTCGGCCGGGTCCTGACCGAGTTCGTGGGCAGCCTGGTCGAGGAGACGCTCCAGCACGTAGGTCGCCTCTGGACGGCCGGCGCCGCGCAGGGCGTCGACGGGGACGGTGCTGGTGAACACCGCGGTGACGTCCACGTGTACAGCAGGCGACGAGTAGACTCCCTGCATCAGGGTGCCGTGCAGATAGGTCGGCACGCAGGGGGCGAAGGTTGACAGATAGGCGCCCATGCTGGCGTGGGTCTTGACGCGCAGGGCGGTGATCTTGCCGTCCTTGTCAAAGCCCATCTCGGCCTTGGTCGCGTGGTCGCGGCCGTGGGTGTCGGACAGGAAGCTCTCCGAGCGCTGGGCCGTCCACTTAACCGGGCGGCCGACTCGCTTGGACGCCCAGGTGACGATGATTTCCTCGGCGTAGTTGGGGATTTTGCTGCCGAAGCCGCCGCCCACGTCGGGCGACACGATACGCACCTTGTGCTCGGGGATGCCCATGACGAAGGCGCACATCAGCAGGCGGACCACGTGCGGGTTCTGGGAGGTCGTGTAGAGGGTGTAGTGCTCGCGGGACTCGTCGTAGTCGCCGATGGCGGCGCGTGGCTCGATGGCGTTACAGATCAGGCGCTGGTTGCGGAACTCGATCGTGGTGACGTGATCGGCGGCGTCGATGCCCGCGTCGGCGGCGGCCTTGTCGCCCAGCTCCCAGTCGAAGGCGATGTTGTTCGGCACGTCGTCGAACAGCTGCGCCGCCCCTTCCTGGGTGGCCTTGACGACATCGGCGACGGCGGGCAGTTCCTCGTAGTCGATCTCGACGAGCTCGGAGGCGTCGACTGCCTGTTCATGAGTCTCGGCGACGATGACGGCGACGGCCTCGCCGACATAACGCACCTTGCCCACCGCCAGTGATGGATGCGGGGGCTCCTTCATGGTGTCGCCGTTCTTGAAGTCCACCTGCCAACCGGCAGGCAGGCCGTTCATGCCGTCCGCCTGCATGTCGGCGCCGGTAAATACGGCCACGACACCCAGCGCCTGCGACGCCGCATCGATGTCGACACCTTTGATGACGGCGTGGGCCACGTCCGATCGCACGATGTGGGCCCACGTCATGTTCGGCAGGACCATATCGTCGACGTAGCGGCCCTTGCCGGTGAGGAAGCGTTTGTCTTCGACGCGCTTGACGGACTGGCCGATCAGGTTGGTCATGTTGTCGTCCTCCTCACCTGTTGTCCGCAGCGTGGCGGATGGACTTGACGATGTTGTCGTAGCCAGTGCAGCGGCAGTAGTTGCCCTCCAGCCCGTGGCGGATCTCGTCGTCCGTGGGATCCGGATTGCGCTCGAGCAGCTGCCAGGCCGTCATGATCATGCCCGGCGTGCAGAACCCGCACTGCAATCCGTGCATCTCCTTGAATCCCGCCTGGATGGGGTGCAACTCGCCGTCGGTGGCCAGGCCTTCGATCGTCGTCAGTTCGCCGCCGTCGGCCTGCACTGCGAGCATGGTACACGATTTCACGGCGCGGCCGTTGAGCACCACGGTGCAGGCGCCACAACTGCTCGTGTCACAGCCCACGTGAGTGCCCGTGAGACGCAGGACGTCCCGCAGGTAGTGGACGAGCAGGAGACGGGGTTCGACCTCGTGCTCGTGGGGCGCCCCGTTCACCGTGACGCGGATCGGAACCGACATGATCGCAGACCTCCAGAATAGGGAGAGCGCGTCACTGACGCGCCACTATACTTCCTTTTCGAGTGCTTCGAAGAACTGCTTGGTAAACATTCGGGCGACGCCGGTGAGCACCCGACCGCCCATGCGTGCAAGAATGCCGTTGAGGCGGGCATCCCCGATAAAGGCGACGACGGTTCCACCGTTGTCGTCGCGGATATCGAACGTGCCCTCGGCTTTGGCCGAGCCGATGCGGCCGCCGACGTCGATCTCGAGCCGGTACGACCTCGGGGGCTCGCGGTCCTTCACTGCCAGGCTGCCGGAAAAACCGCCGTTGACGGGGCCGAGTTTGATCTGAAATTCGGCCTTGTATAGATCCTCTCCATCCGGCTCGAGAGACAGCAGCCCGGGGGTGGTGCGCACCAGGACGTCAGGGTCGTTGAGCAACTCCCAGATCCTGTCTGCCGACGCCGAAAAGGCGTGGTTTCCTTCGAGATGCATGTGCCGTCCACCCCTCCTCGTCCGGGTCGTCGGCTGAACTATATATATTGCTTCCAACCCCCGTCAATTGGAGGTGTATAAAACTCTATGCGAGAAATCTTCGACGACATCCTCACATGGGAAGGTTCCGGCCGGTCTTTCGCTCTGGCCCGCGTTGTCGAGACGTGGGGGTCCTCGCCGCGCCGGACCGGTGCCGCCATGATTGTGGGTACCGGGATGGAGGTGGCTGGCTCGGTGAGCGGCGGTTGCATCGAAGGGGCGGTGATCACGGAAGCCCAGGCTGTGCTCACCGACGGCACGCCGAGGAAATTGCATTACGGCGTCAGCGACGAGACGGCGTGGTCGGTGGGACTGACCTGCGGCGGCGAGGTGTCGGTGTTCGTGGAAAGGCATCCGGGGCAGGCAGGTGGCGGCAGTCAAGAGGTTTGGGAGGCGTTGCGTACGCGACTCAGGGAGAATCGTCCGGCGGTACTTCTGACGCGGCTGGCCTCCTGGGAGTGCCAGCATCTGTTGATCGACGCGGAGGCACCAAGCGTCCTGGCGGGGGAGTGGGGGACGGCGACACCAGCGGCGCTGGCTGCCGCGGCAGATGCGTTCTCGAAAAAGGAGAGCGAGGTCGTCGATGTGGACGACGAGCCGGTGTTCGTGCACGTGTTCCCATGTCAGGCCCGGCTGCTCGTCGTGGGGGCGAGCCACATCAGTATCCCCCTGGTGCGGCTGGCGAAGGTGCTGGGATTGGAGACGGTGGTCATCGATCCACGTGAGGTGTTCGCACGGATGGAGCGCTTCCCGGAGCCGCCGGGACGGTTGGAGTGTGTGTGGCCGGCGAAGTTCTTCGAGGCCTGGCCCGTTGACGCGGGTACCTACGCGGTGCTGCTCACCCACGACCCGAAGATCGACGACGAGGCGCTCCATCACCTGCTGCGCTCGCCGGCGGCCTACATCGGCGCTCTGGGGAGCCGGCGCTCTCAGGCAGCTCGAGTCGGGCGCTTGCGGGAGGCCGGATTCACCGACAGCGAAATCGATCGCATCCACGGCCCTGTGGGCATCGACATCGGTGCCGAGTCTCCCGAAGAAATCGCCCTGAGCATCCTCGCCGAGGTGGTGGCCGCCCGCCGCGGCGCCGGATGATCACGGCCGTGCTGCTGGCTGCCGGCTGCTCCTCGCGCATGGGGGCGGCGCCGGACAGCAAACTATTGTTACCCTGGGGGGAAGAGGACGAGCCGCTGGTGGCCGAAGCGGCCCGCAGACTCATCGCCGCCGGCATGGAGCGCGTCATCGCCGTCGTCGGTCACCGCGCCGACGACGTGGGCCGCGCCCTGGCGTCGATGGATGTTGAGATCGTCCTCAATCCCGACTACGCCAGCGGGCTCTCCACTTCAATCGCTGCCGGTATACGCGCCGCGCCCGAGGAGACCACCGGGCACCTCTTCGTCCTCGGCGACATGCCCGTCGTGGCCCCGGACACCGTCATCCGCCTGTGCCGCGCCTTCGACGGGAGCCGACGGTCCATCGTCGTTCCGGTCGCCGACGGCCGCCGCGGCAACCCGGTTCTCTTCGACAGGTCATTCCGCTGCGAGCTGCTCGCCCTGTCGGGCGATCGTGGTGCCGGGGGTTTGCTCGATCAGCACGCAGACTGCGTGGTAGAGGTCGAGGTCGACGATGACGGCATCTTCGCCGATGTGGACACGGCTGAAGCCTACCGGAAGTTGCGCGGTTCTTAGCTACGAGCTCGTTCGGAAGGCGCTCTCTTCCTCGAGGGCCCGCAGATTTGCGATCGAACTGGGCGCGTTCGGGCCCGTCAGTGTGGCCTGGGGTTCGGATTCGTTCTCCGTCGAAGACGCGAGGTGTGCGTACGGCCGCCGCACGGTGCCTCTGCGCTCCAGCCGGCCCAGGCTTTTCGCCAGGTCTCGCAGAGCTGCCACGTTGTGGGCGGGAGCCAGCAGGTCTATGTGGGGCAGTGCTGCCAGCATGCCCTCCGTCTCGGGCCGGAACCCCGGGCTTCCCATGAGGGGATTGAGCCACAGCACGGCGAAGGCCCGGCGGCGGATACGAGCCATGGCGTGCGACAGCATGTCAGGGTCACCGGTGTCCCAACCGTCACTCAGGATGATCACCGCCGTGCGCCGGTCCACCAGGGATTCCGACCAGGAATCGGCAAAGTCGGCGAGGCAGGCGCCGATGCGCGTGCCCCCCGACCACTCCGGCATGTCGCGCGACAACCCGGCCAGGACGTGGCTCCATTCGCCCTCGCGCAGCGTTGGCGTCAGCCGCCGCAGGCTGGTGCTGAATCCGAACACCTCGAGCCGCCGGTAAGCCGAGGCGAAGGCATAGAGGAACTGCAGCAGGAAGCGGCAGTACAGGTCCATCGAACGGCTGACGTCACACAGCACGACGAGCTTCAGCTTCCGTTGTCGCCGCGAGCGGAAGACGAGGTCCACCAGCTCGCCGCCGCGGCGCAGGTTCGTGCGCAGGGTTCGACGCAGATCGATACGCCCTCGTCCGCTGAGTTTCCGGTAGCGCCGGTTGAGCCGTCGCGCCAGGGCGCGGGCGAACTCCTCGACGACGCGACTCATGTCGTCGAGCTCGTCCGCCTGCAGGCCGGCGAAGTCGCGGTGTGTCACCACCTCGATGGGGCTGTAGGCTGCTGTCTCTTCCTCCTCCTCCTCCGTGGCCCCGTCGCCGATGCTGAGCCATTCACGAAGCGTCAACTGTACAGGCAGGGTATCGGCCCGGCCGGCTTTGCCCGTATCGGCGTCGGGCGCCGGTCGGTTCAACTCGCCCGCCCGGTCCCACATCCGCCAGTAGTGGTCGAAGCAATCGTCGAACAGTTGCTGTTCCTTGAGACTCTTGGCCAGACAGATGCGCAGGGCCGAACGGAACTGGCCCTCGTCGCCGATGTCGACGCAACCGAGGGCGCCGAGGGCCGCAGCCGTTTCGGATGGGCAGACGCCGATGCCGCGGCGGCGCAGGTGACGGGAAAAGCCGACGACATTCGCACTCAGGGTGCCATGTAACGCCAGGTCTTCGGGGACAGGGCTCATGGTCGAGGTCACGCGTCGGCCTCGGTATGGCCGCGCTGCGCAAGGGTGGAGCGCACGCCGACGGACTCGAGGAACTCGGCCAACGACTGCTTAACGTGGGTTATGTCGTGGTAGTCCTTGAACACGACGCCGAGGGTCTCCTCCACGGTGGCCACGTCGAGACGGTGCCGGTGCAGCGTGACCAGAGCCCGGGCCCAGTCGAGGGTCTCGGCTACGCCCGGTGGCTTTTCGAGTTGCTGCTGGCGCGCGCCGGCCATGAAACGGCAGATCTCTTCAGCCAGCTGGGCATCGATGCCGTCGACACGGGAACGGACGATGGCCAGCTCCTTGTCGAAATCGGGGTAGTCGATCCACAGGTAGAAGCAACGGCGGCGCAGGGCGTCGGACAGCTCGCGGGTGCGGTTGCCGGTGACGACGACGTACGGGATGTGCGTGGCGGTGATGGTACCCAGCTCCGGGATGGTGATCTGCCAGTCCGAAAGCACCTCGAGAAGGAAGCTCTCGAATTCCTCGTCGGCACGGTCGAGCTCATCGATGAGCAGCACGGGTGGCCGATGGTGCGTGATCGCCTGCAGCAGGGGCCGCTTGAGGAGGAAAGGCTCGGAGAAGATGTGCGCCTCCTTCTGCTCCAGTGTGCGCCCCTTCTCCTCTTCCTCCATGCGGATCTGCAGCAGTTGGCGCTGGTAGTTCCACTCGTAGAGTGAGGTGCTCGTGTCCAGACCCTCGTAGCACTGCAGGCGGATGAGGTCGGTGTCGAGGACGCGGGCCAGGACCTTGGCGATCTCCGTCTTGCCCACCCCCGCCGGACCCTCCACCAGCAATGGCTTGCGCAGGGAGCGGGCCAGGTGCAGCGACATGGAGATGTCCGCGTCGGCGATGTAGCCGTGGTCGGCCAGCTGGCGCTGAACGAGTTCGGTCTCGGGGTTTGGCATGGATGGCAAGGTACGGTGTGCCTCACCGTCTGAGCAATGTCAGGTGTCTGGCAGAAGCCCGCGGTTTCGCAGGTGAGCCCCGATCGGCTCGTGGTAGGCGAATATCGTGGGGACTCCGCCGGAGTGAAGCAGCAGCACAGACTGTTCGCCGGACCAGCGACCCTCGCTGCAGTGGGCGAGAAATCCCGAGAACATCTTGCCGGAGTAGACCGGGTCCAACAGAATGCCTTCGGCTTGAGCCATCAACACGATCCATCGAGACAAGCCTCTGTCGGGTCGCCGTACCCGCTGCAATGAACTGATCGAAGACTTCGAAGGGTTCCTTTGTGACCGAGGAGTCCGCCGGCAGCAGCTCAGCCAAGGCGTCCCACCATGTGTCGAGATTCTCCAGACATTGGCTCTGGTCCCGGTTCACGCTGATGCCGAAGAAGGGACATGGAACCCCGTTGTTCCTCATGGCAAACAGCAAGGAGGTGAAGATTCCACCCGTCCCAAACGGTGTATATACCACATCCAGGTGGATATCATCCCAGCAAGCTGATGTATGATCTCCAGTCCGCAGCCTACGTACCCCAGGCAGCTGTGCGGAGTCGTGCCACTGACCGGAATGAAGTGGGGGGTCTTACCCTCCTGTCGCAATTGTGCACAGCAGTCTGTGGCGTATTTCTCCAGGTCCCAGTGATCCTTCGCGTTGACGACGTGGACCTGTGCACCCATCAGGTGCACCGCGAGAAGATTGCCGTTCATTACACGCCACATATCGTGACTGAGGATGACGGCGCACTCCATCCCCACCTTACGAGCGGCGGCCGTCGTGAGACGGGCGTGATTGCTCTGCGAGCTTCCGCACGTGACCAGTACATTCGCTTCACCGGCTCGTGCCTGCGCGATTTCGTACTCCAGCTTTCGTGCCTTGTCTCCGCCCATGGCGAGATCGGTCAGATCGTCGCGCTTGATGTACACGCGGACCCTCAGCTGTTCGCTGAGGTGCGGCAGGAACTGTAATGGCGTAGGAGTCCGTGTCAGGTTCTCCTTCGGATACCTCCGCAGAGCATCCTCCAGTTGCATACAGGTAGTCTCCTACTGGACTGGTTGGCGAAGTATGTCTTTTCTACGCCATTCCCCAGAGAGAGAAAGACCTCATGCCTGGCGCCTACCAAGCTGTCTACGATTCCTGGCTGGCCGATCCCTGCGCCTTTTGGGCCGAAGCGGCGGCAGAAGTCCAGTGGTACGAACCGTGGACAACCGTCCTCGACGACACGCGTCCCCCATTTTACCGCTGGTTCGCAGGGGGTCAACTCAACAGCTGCTACACCGCCCTCGACTATCATGTCGAAAACGGCCGCGCGGAGCAGGCAGCTCTGATCTACGACAGCCCGGTGACCGAGACAATCAGACAGTACAGCTATCGCCAGCTACAGGACGAGGTCGCGCTTCTGGCTGGGGCGCTGGTACATAAAGGGGTGGAAAAAGGGGACCGGGTGATCATCTACATGCCCATGGTGCCCGAGACCGTGATGGCCATGCTGGCCTGTGCCCGTATCGGCGCCATTCACTCGGTGGTGTTTGGCGGGTTTGCCGCCGACGAGCTGGCGACGCGCATCGATGACGCGAAACCAAAGATGATCCTGTCGGCCTCCTGCGGCATCGAGGTGACGCGCATCGTCGAATATAAGCCGCTGTTGGACAGGGCGATCGAATCGGCTCAGTGCAAACCCGAGACGTGCCTCATCCTGCAGCGACCGCAGGCGGTAGCAAGCCTGGTGGACGGTCGCGACTACGACTGGCAGGGCGCGCTGGCAGCGGCACAGCCTGTGCCTTGTGTACCCCTGGAGGCTACCGATCCGCTCTACATCCTCTATACATCCGGGACGACAGGTATTCCCAAAGGCGTGGTGCGCGACAACGGCGGCCATCTGGTAGCGTTGAAATGGAGCATGAAAAACATCTACGGCGCCCAACCGGGCGACGTCTTCTGGTCGGCATCTGACGTGGGTTGGATCGTCGGCCACTCCTACATCGTCTACGCCCCACTATTTCATGGTTGTACGACGGTTCTGTATGAGGGCAAGCCCGTGGGCACTCCCGATCCGGGGGCCTTCTGGCGTGTGATCTCTCAGCACAAGGTGAACGTTCTGTTTACCGCTCCAACGGCCTTTCGCGCGATCAAGCGAGAAGACCCCGACGGTGAGTTCATCAAGCGACATGAGCTTGACCACTTGCGGGCCTTGTTTCTTGCTGGCGAACGCTGCGACCCGGACACCCTTGTCTGGGCACAGGAACGGCTAGGAGTGCCGGTGATCGACCACTGGTGGCAGACAGAGTCAGGCTGGCCCATCGCTGCCAATCCCATCGGTATCGAGATGCTGCCCATCAAGCCTGGCTCGGCGGCGGTAGCCGTACCCGGTCATGACGTGCGCGTACTACTGGATGACGGGTCGGAAGCAGCCGAGAACGAAGTGGGTACGGTGGTCGTCAAACTGCCGCTGCCGCCGGGTTGGCTGCCCACGTTGTGGAACAAGGACGAGCATTTTCAGGAGTCCTACCTGAGCGCTTTCGACGGCTACTACCTGACGGCGGATGCCGGCTTCAAAGATGAAGACGGGTACCTGTCGATCATGGGCCGCACGGACGACATCATCAACGTCGCCGGCCATCGCCTTTCCACCGGCGGCATGGAGGAGGTGCTGGCGGCGCACGCCGATGTCGCTGAATGCGCCGTGCTCGGAGTCCGGGACGACCTGAAGGGGGAGATTCCGGTGGGCCTGGTTGTATTCAAAGCGGGCGTGACGCGAACCCGCCATGAGATCATCGGCGAGCTGGTGACCATGGTGCGCGAGGGAATCGGCCCGGTGGCTGCCTTCAAGAAGGTGGCGGTTGTGGCGCAGTTGCCCAAGACTCGCTCGGGTAAGATTCTGCGCGGCACCATCAAGAGTATCGCTGACAGCAAACCGTATCGTATGCCGGCAACGATTGACGACCCGGCCGTACTGCAACTGATGGAGGAGGCGATGGCGTCACTCGGTTTCGGGGCCAGCGAGACATTCCGTGCTCTGGTGGTCACCGAGAAGGAGCCAAAGAAGTTTGTTCGAAATATCGAAACGCGGTCGACGGCGGATCTACCGGCCGGGGACGTGCTCATACGCGTGCACTACTCCTCGCTGAACTACAAGGATGCCATGTCGGCCAGCGGCATCCCGGGCGTGACGCGCAGATATCCGCATACGCCAGGTATCGATGTGGCCGGCGTGGTGGCACGCAGTAATTGTGAGGCTTTCGCGGTTGGCGATGAGGTGGTGGCAATCGGCAATGATCTGGGCATGAATACGGCCGGCGGCTTCGGGGAGTATGTGAGGGTGCCAGCCAGCTGGGTCGTGCAGCTGCCCAAGACGCTTACCGCGCACGAAGCGATGACCTGCGGCACGGCGGGTTTTACCGCCGCCATGTGCGTGGACAAGATCGTCGCCCACGGCATCACGCCTGAAGACGGTGATATCCTGGTGACCGGGGCCACCGGCGGGGTAGGGAGCTTCGCGGTGGCGTTGCTGGCAAAGTTGGGTTACAAGGTGGTGGCGGCGACGGGCAAGTCAGAATCGGCGGGGGACTATCTGCTGGGGTTGGGAGCAGAGAGGTTGATTTCGCGAGAGGAAGCGACGGATGGCAGCGGCAGGCCTCTGCTCAGGAGCCTATGGGCCGGCGTGGTCGATTGCGTGGGCGATGTCATGCTGGCCAGCGCGCTCAAGGCTACCAAACGGAATGCCGTCGTCGCCATCTGTGGACTGGTCGCATCGGCTGATCTGCATACGACGGTCCTGCCCTTCATTCTGCGAGGCGTAACGATGGTTGGCGTCGATTCGGCGGATCTGTCTCTCGAAGAGCGGCAGCGTATCTGGCAGCTGCTGGCGCATGAGTGGAAGCTGGATACGTCGGCAATGCTGGCCAGGGAGGTGACGCTGGAGGAGTTGGAGCCGGAGATCGATCGAATCCTGCAGGGGGGACAGACCGGCCGGGTGGTGGTGCGGTTGAAGTAGGGAATCGCAGTCGGCACAGTCAGCGGCCGCCAAGCAAGCTTCGACGCGCTTCCAATCGCAGGGTCCGGGCGCGCTGCTCCAGGCTGTCTCGGCGGACAGATTCCGGCGCCAGCGCCGCGGCCAGGTCGTCGAGGGCGGCGGCGTGATCGGATCGAGCCGATCCGGCTCGTGCGTAAACGATGACAGCGCGCTCGTAATGGCGCACGGCCTTGTCGCTGAAGCCCTGCAGTTCGTAGAGCCGGCCCAGGGCGTTGGCGCTGCGAGCCACGTCCTCGTGGTTCGGGCCCATGACACGCTCCTGGTGCTTCAAGGCTCCACGATAAGCCTGCTCCGCGCGCTTCAATTTGTCGCCCACGTAATAGCTGAATCCCTGCGCATAGAGTAGGAGTCCCGTCGCCCGACGGCGCAGATAATCGGCGCGTGTACTGTCGCCGTGCGCAGCCAGCACGTCACCGAGGCCCTGCATCGTATGGGCAAGAATCGCTTCCTCAGGCCGCAGATCGACGGCGCCGGATGCGTCGAGTTCGAGTACCCGGGAAAGGAAGCTGTCGGCACGGGCAAGTTGGCCGCGGTTGAGGCTGATCTCGCCCAGTGTCCCCAGGGTGCGCACCAACACCCTGCCGGACAGGCTGTCGGCCGCGAACCGCCGCTGCTGCAAGGCGAGCAGCTGGCTGTAAAGACTGTCCGCCGAGGGCAGGTTTCCGCGCGCGGCGTGGGTCGCCGCCAAACCCTCGAGGGCCACAAGGCGCCCGGTTTCCGAACCACTGGCTTCGGTCAGAGTCAGGGCTCTGGCAAAGCCGGCTTCCGCCTCGGTGTAACTCTGTTCCCGAAAGGCCCGTTGTGCCTGGCGCAACGGGGCGTACCAAGCCTCGGGCGGGTCCATTTCCGGCCCACAGGCGACAAGGAAGAGCGTCAGACAGAAGCAGAGATCCACACGCCTCCGTGACAGGCGGTGGGCGGTCGGGTCTCGTGGCATCGGGATGATTCGAAGGGCTCCTTGGATCCGACCACCGCCGTTGCGCGTTCGGATGCGGGCGGCGAAGTTTTCCCGGCGCCAGTGGGCGCAGTCATGTTAGAATCTCGAAAGGTCGGAAACTCATTATCAGGGACATGTCGCGACGGGTCAAGGCAGGCTCGCAGCGCTGGCTTCCGGGCGCGCTCTGTGGCGTCGTGGTGCTGGCGATCCTGCCCACGGGCGCTGCCGCCGAGCCGCCCGCACTGCGGTTCTTTGACGCCACGGCGGAGGCCGGGATCGACTTCGTCCACACCAACGGCGCCTCCCGGGAGAAACGCCTGCCCGAGACGGACGGTTCCGGTGTGGCCTTCCTCGATGCCGATGGCGACGGCCGCCAGGATCTTTACTTTGTCAACAGTGGCCACATGGACAAGGGCCGCCAGGGTGCTGACAACCGCCTGTACCGCTCTGTCGGGGACGGCCATTTCCAGGCGGTAACCGGGGCGGGTGGCGCACCCGGGGACGCCTACGGCATGGGCGTGCTGGCGGGAGATCCCGACAACGACGGCGACACCGATCTCTACCTGACGGCATGGGGAGAGGATCAGTTTTTTCGCAACGACAGCCGCGGGGGGTTCGTCGATGCCACCGGGCCGGCCGAACTCGGCAATTCCCGCTGGAGCTCCAGCGCCGCCTACCTCGACTACGACAGCGACGGCGACCTCGACCTCTTCGTCACCAACTACGTACGCTTCGACCTGGCCACTCACCCATGGTGCGGCCGCCGCGACATGGACATGCGGTTCTACTGTGATCCCAGGCAGTACGAACCCGAAACGGACGGGCTCTACCGCAACGAAGGCGACGGTACGTTCACCGACGTCAGCGTCGAAGCGGGGATCAACGGCCGGGGAAACGGCCTCGGCGTCGTCAGCGGCGATTTCGACGACGACGGCAGGGCCGACGTCTACGTGGCCAACGACATGTCCCCCAACTTCCTCTACCGCAACCGCGGCGACGGCACTTTCTCGGAAGAGGGCATGCTGTCAGGCACAGCTCTGAGTGCCGACGGCGCATCACAGGCGGGTATGGGCGTCGATGCGGCCGACTTCGATCGCGACGGTGATCTCGATATCGTGGTGACGAATTACCAGCTGGAAAACAACACTCTGTACCTCAACGACGACCCTTTCTTCGATGAGGTCAGCTTCAACTCAGGTATCGGAGAGGTGAGTCTCAACTACCTGGGATTCGGCGTCGGTTTCTTCGACTGGGACAACGACGGCTGGCTCGACTTGTTCGTCACCAACGGGCATGTGCACGACAACATCGAACGTTACGACCCCATCGTGACATACCCGCAACGCGCCCAGGTGTTCCGTAATCTCGGCGATCGGAAGTTTGTCGATATCACAGACGAACTCGGAGCGGCTCTGCAGAAATCCTACGTCGGCCGCGGTCTGGCCTTCGCCGACTACGACGACGATGGCGACATCGACGTGGCGGTGTCGCCGTCGGGAGGGCCGGCGCTGCTGCTGCGCAACGACGGCGGCAACAGCATGGCCTGGTTGAGAGTGCGGCTGCGAGGCACCACGAGCAACCGCGATGCAGTGGGGGCCAAGGTCTGGCTGTACGCCGGCGGCACCACCCAGTTTCATCAAGTCCGCGCCGGCACCGGCTACCAGTCGACAAGCGAACTCACAGTCCACTTCGGTCTCGGCGTGGCTACCGGGGCCGATTCCCTATGGGTGGAATGGCCCTCGGGCACGCGGCAGCGGTTCGGGCCGCAGACCGCCAGGCGCACACTGCTGATCACCGAGCCGTAGTTGAGCCGATGGCCTTCTGAATCTGCTCCTGCAGAGTTGGATCTCGAGCGACGGCGAGCGCCTCGAGAAGGGCCGTGTGCGCCGCGCCCCGACGTTCCGATTTGAGCAGGGCCAGCCCGTAGTAGAAGCGGGCCAGCGCATTGTCGGGATGCAGCTTCAGGGCCCGTTCGAAGAGAAGAAGCGATTCTCCGGAGCGTCCTCCCATGGTCAACAGATTACCGGCGCCGATAAGAGCTTCCACCTGGGTCGAGTCGATGCGGACAGTACGCATGTAGAACTTGAGGGCCGCGTCGAACTGGCGCTTCCTGGCCAGCAGTCGCCCCATGTGATTCAACAGACGGGTGTCGTCCGGCCGCAGTTGTGCGGTGCGTCGGAACCGGTTGACCGCCTCCGCGTGATAGCCGTGTTCCGCAAAAAAAGCGCCGAGGTCGAAATGATGTAAGGGGTTCTCCGGCGCGTTGAGGACCGCGGCGCGCAGCTTGTCCAGCTGTTTGGGCACGTCCGGGTTGCCGTCGCCGATCTGCTGCAGATGCTGGAAACGGGCCAGGGCCGAGTCGGCCAGGGCCTTGTCGCCGCGCCGCCGGGCGAGGACGGCGAGGCGATAGCAGGCTTCGGCGAAGCCGATGTCGAGCTCGACAGCACGGCGGTAGGCGACCTGAGCCAGATCCTGTTGTCCCGAGTCGTCGTAGGCCCGCGCCAGATAGAACGTGAGGGTCGCGTCGTCGGGAAACAGCTCCAGGGCGCGCAGCATACGGGGGATCGCCTCGTCGGGTCGGTCGGAGGCCAGGTAAAGTTCTGCCAAGCGCCTGTGGACGGAGGAGTGCCCTGGCTGCAGTCTGGCGGCGATCAACAGGTGATGTTCGGACCGGTCGAAGCGCCCGAGCTTGTAGTGGATGCCGCCAAGATTGAGGTGACCGAGGGCGTAGTCGGGATCGTGGCGCAGGGCTCGTTCGATGGCAGCGATGGCGGGGGCGTAGCGCCCTTGCCCCGCCTCGACGGTGGCCAGCAGGTTGTTGAGCTGGACGTGGGTCGAGTCGACGGACAACCCCCGTTCACAGGCTTCGATCGCCTGTTGGTGGCGACTTGACTGCAGGTGCTGCCGCGCCTCCAGAAGCGCTGTCTCTACGACGTCGACGTCTTGTCGAAGCTCCTTCGTCGGTCCAACCTCCGAGCCGCAGGCGCAACACAGCGCCAGCAGGGCACCGGCACAGGTCAGGCGTCTCACTTCTCGGTGACGCTGTGGAAACGGTCCACGGCGGGAGCGTCGAGCCGGGTGACGCCACCGGATGGCCAGTGTATTTCGACGCTGTCTACTGCACGACGGTGTCCCAGGCCGAATTCTACGCCCGGGCTGTTGCCCGATCCGAAGCCGTCGCCACTGCTGACTTGGGCGGCGCTGGTGTAGTCGCCGGAGTGCAGGACGAGACGGGCGCCGATGGCGCCGCGGTTTGAGGTGCCCCCGAGCAAGTGAAAGCCGATCCAGTGGTTGCTGTGACCATCGTTTCGGTACAGGCTGTTGGCCCACACGTCCCCGGGGTGGTGGCCGCCAATTCCAGCGTAGAGGTCGAGATCGCCGTCGGCGTCGAAGTCAGCGAACGTGGCGCCGTGGCCCTTGCCGAGATTGCCGACGCCGGCGCTGGCGGTGATGTCGGCGAACCCGTCTTCCCGGTTGTGGTAGAGGGTGTTCGATTCGAGACGGGCCATCTCCGGTCCCCCGTTGGACAGGTAGAGATCGACGCGCCCGTCGTAGTCGATGTCGCCGTAGCCGGCCCCCATGGACCCGAAGGAGCGGCGCAGTCCCAGTTCGGCGCCGACCTCGACGAAGCGGGGGCCGTCGTTGCGGTACAGGTGGGTCCGGGGTCCGGCGGCCCGGCCGGTGACCTGGGACTCGACAAAATGATCGTAGTGGCACATGGTGCTGACGAAGAGGTCGAGATCGCCATCGACGTCGTAGTCGGTGAAAAAAGCCACGTAGCTGGCCTGGATGGGGCGCTCCACTCCGGCCTCGGCGGTGACGTCGGTGAAGCGCGTGCCCCCCTCGTTGCGCAACAGATTGTTCGGCCCGCCGACGTTGACCACGTAGAGGTCGAGGTCCCCGTCGGCGTCGTAGTCGCCGAAGGCGACGCCCAGTGTCTTGCGGGTGACGGCGACACCCAGTGGTTCCGCGCGCTCGTCGAAGCTGCTGCCGTCCCTGCGGTTGATGAACAGCTTGTTGCCCGCCCCCGTGCCGGTGATGCCGTCGGCGACGTAGAGGTCGACCCAGCCGTCGCCGTCGACGTCCGCCCAGGCGGCGTGGAAACTGTCGTCCGGGTCGTCAACGCCGGCGGCGGAGCCGACGGCGGCGAAACGCAACACGCCTCCGGCAACCTTTTCGTTGCGGAAGAGGGAATTGGGCGCCCGGCCCTCCCAGGCGTCGCGGGTGACATACAGGTCGGGATCGCCGTCGTTGTCGTAGTCGGCGGCGGTAGCGCTCCAGCCGCCCCGCCCATCTGCGAGTCCCGCCGCCTCCGTGAGATCTGCGAAGCCCCCCTCGCCGTCGCCGCCGTAAAACGCGTGGCGCACGTGGATCCCCACTGTGAACATGTCGAGGTGGCCATCACCGTCGAAGTCCGCCCAGACGTTGCCGCGGCCGCGGTCGACCTTGTCGACGCCGGCAGAAGTCGCCACGTCGGTGAAGCCCACGGGCGACGGGCGCGCGTCATCGCTCAGCTCGAGATGGTACTTGGCGGGCAGCTGGCCCGGATAGGTCTGGTAGGCAGCCAGGTAAGCGACGCGCAGGTTCCACTTGCGCACGAGCCGGCGCGGCGAGTCTTCAGGCAAGGTGTCGACGGCATTGCGGTAGGCCTCGACGGCACGCTCATAGTGCCCCAGGCGGTAGAGGGCCGTGCCGAGGAAGAACGTCAGGGCAACGTCACCGGGCGTCTCGCGCACCAGCGCTTCCAGTTCCATGGCGGCACGCTCGCCCTGGCCTACGCGCAACCGTGAGGCGGCGGCGCCGGCACGCGCCGGCCGATAGGCAGGGTGTCGCTCGAGGGCCTGTTCGTATTGGGCGAGGGCGCCGTCGGGGTCGGGCGGTTTCCGTGTCATCAGCAGGTCGGCAAGCAGCATGCGGGTACCGACGTGTGCGGGCTGGTCGGTCACCAGGGCCTCCAGCAGCTCGATCGCTTCCTCCCGGCGATCCAGCTGCACCAGGGTGCGGGCCAACTGCATCCTGGCTTCGGGCCGGCGCGGGTCGATCGACAGGGCCCGCTCCAGTGGCGCCAGCGCCAAGTCATGGCGTCGCTGGCGCATGCGGATCTCGCCCAGGCCCAGGCAGGCCTCGTAATGGGAGCCGTCGAGGGTAAGCACCCGCTGGAAGAGGGCCGCCGCCGAATCGAGCCTACCCTGGCGGATCCGGGCCACCGCGTGCACGTACAGGGTGTCGATCTGTTGACGCTCCAGAGCGGTCGGTACATCTTCCGGGGCCTGCGTCGCAGGCTCGTTTCCGTCGCAGGCAAACATCCCGATGAGCAGAAGCGCCGCCGCGCTCGGGCGCCACGCGCGCCAGCAAAGTGGGTCGCGGCAAGAGGATCGAGCCGGCATGTCGGGTGGCGGTGCAGCCATGTTCCGCGCCTTGGAAGGTGTGTTGGTGTGCGCACCAACTGGGCAATGCCGGGCGCTCGCAGCCACCCGCCGGGCGTAGAGTTTCGCCGTCTGCCGCGGCAGGCGCAAACACGATCCGCGATTTGTGCCGAGACGGTGACGTTATGAGGGAGATGCCTCGACAGTGACAGCTGGGACAGGGCGTACGGGACAGACATCGGAGACGCACGAGGACTTTCAACTCGTGTCCCGGGAGGCGCCCTTCGAGCCCGGGTTCAACGTGAAGACGCTCATCGCGGCTGTGTTCGTCGGGTTCCTCATGCTACCAGGCGCTATCTACCTGGGCCTGGTGACCGGGCAGAGCATGGCGGGTGGCGCCGAGTGGGTAACCCTCATCCTCTTCATCGAGATCGCCAAACGGTCCTTCGTCCGCCTGCGCACCCAGGAAATCATCATTCTGTACTGGGTGGCGGGGGGCCTGGTGCTGATGGGCGGCAAGCTCGGCACTGGCGCCGACCTCTTCGGAGGGCCCTTCGGCGTGCTCATCTGGGACCAGTATCTCATCCAATCGCCCCAGGCCGACGGACTGGCCCAGTACATTCCCGACTGGGTCGTGCCACCCCGGGGGTCTGAAGCGTTGCTGGAGCGGACCTTCCTCCACGCCGCCTGGCTGAAGCCGATCATCATCCTGCTGGTGGCAGTGACGCTGCAGAGGATCAACGCACTGTCCCTGGGTTACGTCCTGTTCCGCATCACCAGCGACATCGAGCGCCTGCCGTTCCCGATGGCCTACGTGCAGGCGGGCGGCGCGACGGCGCTGGCGGAGACCTCGTCGAAGACCGAGGGATGGCGCTGGAAAGTGTTCAGTACGGGCACTTTCATCGGCGCGTTGTGGGGGCTCGTGTATGTGGGCGTTCCCACCCTGTCCGGGGTGTTTCTGACGGAGACGGTGTCCATTCTGCCCATTCCGTTCATCGACTTCACGGTGCCGGTGAAGGCGGTGCTGCCCGCCGCCGTCATAGGCGTGGGTACGGACCTCGTCCACCTGTTCATCGGCCTGGTGCTGCCGTTCTGGATCGTCGTCGGCACCTTTGCCTCCTCACTACTGGTCAACCTGATAGCGAACCCGGTGCTGTATGCCGAGGGAGTGCTCCATACCTGGTCACCGGGCATGTCGGCGATCCCCACGATGGTGGCCAATTCCTTCGACTTCTGGCTCAGCTTCTCCATCGGCGGGGCGATCGCGGTGGCGGTTGTGGGTTTCTGGACGGCGGGACGGGCCATGCTGGCTGCCTCCCGAGAGGCGCGTGCCAGACCTACCGACAAGGCCCCGGTCAACCGTGAGGGGCGTGGTGATCTGCCGATCTGGCTGGCCCTGGGTGTGTGGGGGCTCAGTACCGCCTTCTTCGTCGCCATGGTGTGGTACCTGGTTCCGGACTTCCCGATCTGGATCACGATCTTCTTCGGTTTTGTCTGGACTCCGATCTATTCCTACATCGGAGCGCGCATGATCGGGCTCACCGGGAGTCCCCAGGGGGTGACGTTCCCGTACCTGCGTGAGGCCAGCTTTTACATGTCGGGGTATCAGGGAGCCTCCATCTGGTTCGCTCCGGTTCCCATCTTCCAGTGGGGTTACGAAGTGCAGGCCTTCCGGCAGCTGGAGATCACGCGCACAAGCTTCGGCAGTCTGGTGAAGATGACGGCTATCACCCTGGTGGTGATGTTCGCCTGCAGCTTCCTGTTCTGGTCGTGGATCTGGACTCTCGGCGACATCCCGTCCTCGGCCTATCCCTACGTGCAGAAGTTCTGGCCCTTCCACGCCACCATGCAGTCCTTCTGGGCCAAGTCGACCCTGCCAGGCGCCGGCGGCGCCGGTGTGGTGGAGCAGATCATCCGCTGGGACTTCATCGGCGTGGGCCTCACCTTCAGCGCTCTGCTCTACGGGGCCCTCGTCGTCACGCACGCGCCGGTGGCGCTGTTCTACGGTTTTGTCGCCGGGCTCGGTCAGTGGCCCCATTTCGTCATACTCAACTTCATCGGGGCTCTTATCGGTCGTTACTATCTGCAGCCGCGTTTTGGCGTCGAGCGCTGGCGTGGCTACGCGCCCATTCTGCTGGCCGGGTATTCCTGCGGTGTAGGACTGCTGGGGATGACGGCCATCGCCATCGCTCTCATCTCGAAGTCCGTGTCGCAGGTGGTCTTCTGAAGGTGGAGGGGTCTTTGACCCCCTCCAGGGAGCGTTCTACACTTCGCGTCTAGACCCGCGCCCAGGAGCATTTCTGATGAACCGATCCTGTTGTTGCCTTCTCGGCACCCTATTGGTTGCGGGGCTCCTGCCCAGCTGCGTTCCAAGTGCCCTGCCGCCTCTGACAACCGAGGAACAGCAGGAAATTCTCAACTAGGAGCGCTATCAGGCCCTGATCCGTTTCTTTCCGGGCGCACCGCAGGCGATCTCAGGGTTCCTCCGCATCGGCAGGGCCTACTCCTCGACGATGGGTTCGGCGGCGGTGGTGAGCCGGGTGGGCAACCCCCGGGATCTGGACATGATCATCGACACGATCAACGAATACACCGAGATCACGACCGACTTTGCGCCCGACCTACCGTACAGCGATCCGCGTCTGCTGGACCTGCCCATCATCATACCCCAGAGCCGGCCCAACGAAGTCGAGCTGGGGCAGCTGACCCACTACATCCTCGAGGGGGGCTTCGTGCTGGATTCCGGTCTGGGCATCGATGTTTTTCGCGAGGGGCTGGAGAAGTACGGGGGACTTGTCTGGGGGCAGGACGCATGGGTGGAGATCCTGAGCGACGACCACCCTGTCTTCAGGTCGTTCTTCACCCTGCGCAACGTACAGCCCTCCGGCGGTCAGCCACCGCCTCGGGGGGTGTTCGTCGAAGGCCGACTCGCAGTCCTCGATTTCGAGACTCTCGGAAGGCGTGAGGCGACGCTTCGACCGGGTGTCACCAGCCCCTCAGGGGAGGTCGTGCGGGGGCCGGCCGCCGCGGCTCAGGGGCTACCCCGGCAGCTGACGGAAGACCTCGTCACGTCGCAGGTCGTGCGCGTCAGTGATTTACGTTTCCAGCAGATGGTGGTCAACGTCGTCGTCTACGCGCTGACCGTCGAAGGCTCGATCGCGTGGCGCAACTCCGGATACGGGGGAGGGGAGTAGACCGGCCCTCGTGCAGATCGGCTATCTCGTGTCTGACCTGGACCAGCTGGCCAACGTCGCCGACTGGGGCTTCGACTACGCCGAGACGACTCCCTGGGTCCTCGACCCGCACCTGCTGGACCCGGCCCGGGCGGCTGGAGCGGAGGAGCGCGACTCCCTCGATTTCCTGGCATCCTCGCCGGTGTCCGTCCCCGTCCTGTGCGGCTTCATCCCCGATCCCCAACGCCACGGTCTGATGGTCGTGGGGCCCGACGTCGACCCGGAGCGCCTGCGCGCTTATGTCACGAGGCTGTTCGACCTGATGCGGCGGGCGGGCATCGAAGTCATCGGCTACGGCAGCGGCGGTTCGCGCTGGGTGCCCGATGGTTTCCCCAAAGAACGGGCGCTGGCTCAGGTGGGCGACTTCCTGCGCCTGTGTGCCGCCCTCGGGGAGTCGCGCGGCGTCAAGGTCGCCCTCGAGCCGTACAACCGTGACGACGCCAACCTGCTCAACACCGTTCCCGAGGCGCTGGAGCTGGTGCGGGAAGTGGACTGCACCCACGTCCGGTTGATGGCCGACTTCTTCCACATGCGGCTCAACGGTGAGTCCTTCGACGATCTGGCAGAAGCGGGGCCATTCCTCATCCACGGACACATCGCCGAGCCGGGCCGCGGACGGCCGCAGAGTACGCCCGAAGAGCACACGGAGTATCTGGTGGCCCTGCGCCAGGCAGGATATGATGGTTGCGTAACGCAGACGGGGGAACTTCCGGCCTATGCGTCACCGGCAGAGGCCGCCACTGCCCTGTTGAAGGCGGCCAGATCTTGACGGTCCCCGCTTTCGGCTATCGCCGGTGTGTGGACCTGTCCAGACCCCTCGTCCCGGGTGGGGAGCAGCACCCCTGGTTTCGCTATGAGACGCGCACCGAAAGCATCGTCGACGCTGTCGATGATCTGCCCGCGTCGGGACGCTGGTACGTGGTTACGCAGATCGCCATGAGCGGCCACGCCGGCACCCACGTCGAAGCGCCCCTGCACGCGGTGGAGACGGGCAACGATGTAGGGCAGGTGGAAGTGGAGTGCTTCTTTGGCGAGGCGGCGATCCTGGACCTGAGCGATACGCCCTGGTCCGCGCCCTTTGACAGGAAACGGCTCGAGGCCGCGGCGCAGCCGGCGGGAGGCGTCCACGCTGACGACATCGTGTTCATGAAATTTGACTGGGACCGACGTTGCGCAGAAGGCGGTCAACCACCGTACCCGGAGCCGCAAGCGCTCGAGTGGCTCGTGAGCCAGGGGATCAAGCTGCTCGGCATCGACAGCCCGGGTCTCGAGGTGCCGGGCTGCAGGGAACTTCTCAACCACCACATCCTCTTCGATCGCGGCATTCCCCTCATCGAGAGTCTGGTCAACCTCGAGAAGCTGCAGGACTCGCGTGTCTACGTCTTCGCCCTGCCTCTGCCGGCGCGCGGCACCGACGCGATCCCGTTGCGCGTCCTCGCCTTCGAGGGCGAGGCCACCTGACCAGGGGCTGCTCCTCGAGTACGTTCATCCTCCATCGATTCCATGTTACATACCATGAATACATGCCGCGGGCCGCTGCCCTGGATCGCAGCCTTGTCGCTGTTGAGCAGTGGTGTCGCCGCCCAGCCAGGTTATCGCCTTCTGGGCGAGAGCATCCTGGTGAATACCGAGGTCCACTGGCAGGCGTGGGAAGCGCCTACCGGCGTGCGTGATGTCGGCGAGGACGGCGTGACGCCGCGCTTTCTTCGTCGCGACATCAATGCCGCCGCAAACGCCGGGCAGTTTCGCTACGTGAGCGAAGGCGACACCCTGACGGGTGGCATTCTCGCTGCCGGCTCCAACCTGGAACAGGCGCCGATGGTGATCGACGGCGACGTCGACACGTACTGGGAGCCCGATCTCAACCAGCCACCGGATGACTGGTGGGTCGACATCGACCTCGGGCGCGCTGTGATCGCGAAGCGTATCGTCGTGCGCTTCGCCGACACGGGCGACCCCTTTCTCAAGTTCCGCGTCCTCGTCTCCGACGGCCGGGTCACGTTCACGCGCGAGCGGCAGCGGGAGTTCTTCCGGATCGGCCTCGCCAACCTGCCCAACAAGACGCAGCGCGAGTTCGTCTTCGATGTAGAGCCTCAGCTTCGTGTCCCGGAAGGGGTCGAAGGTGCTGTGGCCCACGTGGTCCGGATCCAGGCCCTCGGCACGGACGGTCCGCGAGGCGTCGAGGTCAGCGCTGAGGAATACACGGAGCTACCAGCCGAGGACCGCGGAACGATTGACACCTTTCGTCGCACGACGGCGGGTCGACAGATCCGCGTGGAGCAGGAGATTTACGAGGCCCTGCCGCCGGCAGAGCAGGGCGACGTCCGTCACTATCGGCGCGAGCGTCCGCGCCTGGCGGAGGTGGAGGTGATTTCCCTCGGTGACAATGTTGTGCGCCGGACACGGCCGCCGTTGGAAACCCGGAAGCTCAGTGCTGAGCAACGACGCTCGCGGCCCTACACGGACGGGCTGTATTCCACCTACGGATTTCTGCGTGAATACAACCCGGTGCGGGATGAAAACCAGGTCGTCCTCGACCTGGGTGCCCGCTACTGGCTGGACCGCATCCGGCTGCTGAGTCCGGAAGACCCGCCCCTGGCATATCAGCTGCGCGCGTCCGACGGCACGATCAATCCCGACGGCGAGCTGGTCTGGCGACTCTTCGACGAGCGACAGAACCGCGAGGGCTTCCTGCAGCTGGAAGAGTCCTATGACCCCAGAGAGGTTCGCTATATCGACCTGCGTCGCCTCGAGCTGGTCGCCGGTAGCCAGGAATCGGGCCAGGTGGTGAGCGAGATCCAGGCGTACGGCGAAGGATATGCCTCCGAAATGGTGATGGCTTCGCCCATGGTCCAGATGCCGCGATCCGGTCTGTTCACGACACTGGAGTGGGAAGGGGAAGCGCCGCTCAACACACGGGTCGAAGTGCGCACGCGCTCAGGTGACGAGATCCTTCGCGTACCGCACTACTTCACGCCGGCCGGCACAGAGATCAGCCAGGTGACGTGGGACAGGCGCGACCCGGAAAAGCGCGGCCCCGTCGTCATCGAGGACTTGCCCGGCGCCGACTGGAGCGGCTGGAGTGAGGTCTACCACACATCGGGCGAGACCTTCAAGTCTCCCTCACCGCGGCGCAACGTGCTGGTGGAAGTGCGCCTGCTCAGCGACGAGCCCATGAGGGCTGCCAGCATCCGTGAATTGCGCCTGAGTTTCGTGCCGCCCTTCACGGACAAGGCTCATGCCGAGCTGTGGCCGCTGCGCGTGAGGCCGGGGCGGGAGGAGTCGTTCACACTCTACGTGCAGCCGCGCTTCGGAGCGGGCAACCCGGGATTTGATCGGATGCGCCTGCGCTCGTCCTCGTCAGCGCCGCTGGAGCTCATCTCGATGAGATCGGGAAGCGAATCTCTGTTGCGCCTTGGTGCGGGTCAGAGCCTGTGGCCCGGGGTGCTGGAGGTGAAGCGCGACGAAGAGGGGGCTCTCGACCTTCTCTTTCCCACGCCGGTGCGTCAGGGCACGCTCTACGCCATCCGCTTTCGTACGCAGGTCTTTCTCGGCAACACTCAGTTCTCTGTCCAGCTGCTGCACAGCGGCCTGCCCGAGCGCCTGCAGGAGGTCAGCCCCGGGGACGCCACCGATCTGGTGGCGAGCCAGTCGATGGTGGCTGTCGCCGACATGGGGAAGGGGCGATTGCTGGAAGTCGCTGTGGCGCCGACAGGGCTCACCCCCAACGGGGATGGCATCAATGATGAGGTGGCCATCGAGGCGACGATCTTCGCCATCGAAGGGAGCAAGCGATTGCACGTGGGGATCTTCGACCTGGGCGGTCGACGCTTGCGGGATCTGTCGCTCCAGCGGCTGCACCCGAGCGGCCGGCACCAGATTCCGTGGGACGGGCGCGACGCGGCGGGGCGGATCGTGCCTCCGGGTATCTATGTCCTGCGCGTAGGGTTTTCCACGGATGCAGGGCGCGGAGGGACTGAAGTGGTGCGATTGGTACACGTCGTTTACTAGCTAGCGAACGACGCTGACGACTCCCAACCGGCTCGTCTTGCCGGCGTCGGCATTCACCTGCAAGCGGTACATGTAGAGACCGGGCGCCACGATTCGACCGGAACCGTCGCGACCTGTCCAGACGCGCACGAAACGCCCGTACTGCGCCTGGCTGACACCCCGGGCCACGAGGCGGCCGGCCAGGTCGAAGATCTCGAAGGACACCGGCGCCGGACGGGTCAGCTTGAGAAGGTTGTAGGAGATCTCGAAAAAGTCGTTGATCCCGTCGCCATTGGGGGTGAATGCGGCGCTGGCATGAAGCCCGTCCACGAGGCCTGCCTCTTCCCCACGCAACCGCACGACCAATTCGCCGCCCGGCGACAGAGGGTCCACGTCTCCGGGGCGCGCCGTCTGATAGACGGTCTCGATGGCGCCGTCCTCCGGTCGCAGATCCACGGCCCGTACCTCGAAGGATGTGCCGTCGCGCAACGCCGTGGCCTGGAATATCACCTGGACGAAACTGCCGG
Organism: Candidatus Latescibacterota bacterium; assembly: GCA_036339235.1. Classification (GTDB taxonomy): domain Bacteria; phylum Latescibacterota; class UBA2968; order UBA8231; family UBA8231; genus UBA8231. The sequence continues at coordinate 29,400 of JAYZCA010000323.1, forward strand.
ACTGCAGGATCCGTTCCCAGATGTCGACGGTAAAACCCTCGTCGTCGTAGGTGGGCGTGAACACTGCCTCCTCGTCGTCCACGCGCACGCGCAGCACCCGGCCGATCACCGCGGGGGTACGCACCTGCAGATAGCGGAAACCCGTGTCGCCGCGACCCGGGTCGAGGTGGATCTCCATCGACAGGGTGAACTCGGTCTCCACCCCGGTGTCCACCAGCAGGGGGCTGATCTCGGCGATGAGATCGTCCGCGAGGGGCTGCTCGACGTATTCGAAGAAGAGGCTACCGATCCTCGTGCCCGGCTCCGCCATCGACAGGCGAAACTGGAGGTACCGACGGGGCGCAGGGGAGAGTACGAGGCCGTCCACCACCGTCTGCCAAGGACTCCACTCGGGGTTGGGTCGCGTCGGGCCGAGCTCGACGCTGGCGGCGCCGGCGAAGTCCAGCGGCACGAAACCCAGGTAATCTCTGTGGGAGACTTGCTCCAGCTCGTCACCGCGTCTGAGGAAATAGTGGAGCGGTTCGTCGTCGGGTCCCGTGCGCGTCTGCATCGTTATCGGCAGGTCGCCGAGGTCGCCGCCGTCGTAGAATACCCGTCCCCAGACCGGGAAGCCGCCGCGGATGAAGAGAGGCTCGGAGACGAACTGGCCGGGTGGCACGGTGCCCTCGGCGAGGATCTCGAGTTCGGCGATTTCCCATGGCTCCCCCTCGCGAGACTGCAGACGGATCAGGCGCATGTCCCGACGCTCGAAAGTTGCTTCTATGACCGGCTGCCGGTTGGGGGAGAAGGTGGAGAAGCTGAGCCCTGGAATCGTCCTGAAGGGTGCGTCGAGCGGGGCTTCCACCAACTCCGAGATGGCACCGATCTCGAACCGACCCAGGATGAGGCCGCGGTGTTCTCTGTCCAGGCGCGGGAACAGGCGGATGCGATCCACCCGGAAAGTTGCCCCCAGGTCGATGAACACCGTGCCCCGGCGATTGACCTCCATGTCCTCGTCGGGTCCCCACGCCGTAGCGCCGTCGGCGTCGATCCAATTCATCAGACCGGGTCGCTCCCTGATGGCGTCCTCGTATCCAAGGATTGTCGGCACCGAGACCTTTGCCCCAATCGTCCCGCCCCGCGCCGCGATCTCGAGGGCGAGATTGGTGTTCGGCTCGGTCTGCCAGGTCCAGATGGAGTCCTCCGATACCCCCACGAAGCGGGACGAGGCCATCACCCGGCTCCAGTTCTTACCCGTGCCGCCGCCAACCCGCAAGGTGTCGAGGGCCAGCGCTGGCGTCAGAGCCGCACAGACGGCCAGGCAACAGAGCACAAGACGATTCATTCGCCCAACTCCACCTGCACGCCCCGGTCGCGCAGCTGGGGTACCTGCCGGATCACCGCGGTCCGGCTGAGAGGGTTGCTGATGAGGCGGAGGAATTCCAGGTCCTCCAGTTCCAGCAGCGACGAGAGATCCTCGATACGGTTGCCCAGGGCGAAGATCTGTTGAATACGAGGTATGCGGGCAAAGGGAGTCAGGTCGACCACCCGATTGAGAGACAGATCCACGACGGTCAGCCTGTTCAGGCCCGCCAGAGGAGACAGGTCCACCACCTGGTTGTCGACAAACACCAACCGCCGGAGGGAACGGTGACCGCCCAGGGGCGACAGATCGACCACGCGGTTTCTTGAGACCTGCAGCTCGAAAAGGCGGTGGCCTCGTAGCGGCTCGAGGTCTGTCACCCCGTTGTCCGTCAGATCAAGGATTCGCAGGAAGGGGTCGAGGCCGGCCAGCACGGTGATGTCCGTCAGCTTGTTGTTGGCCAGGTTCAACTGCGTGAGACTGTGCATCCGGGACAGAGCCGAGAGGTCGGCGATCCGATTGTCGGCCAGGGAAAGGACCGTCGGCCGTCGCAGCAAGCTCAGGTCAGAGATGTCCTCCAGGGCGTTTCCCGACAGATCCAGTTGGCTGAGAGAACGCAGATTCCCCAGGACGGAGAG
>JAYZCA010000324.1:0-6336 GCA_036339235.1 Candidatus Latescibacterota bacterium
AGAAAGAACAGGCGTATGTACGCCGTCGTCGATATCGCCGGTCAGCAGTTCCAGGTCGAGGAGGGAGCCGTCCTGCGCGTCCCCCGCCTCCACCTCGAAGAAGGCGCCAAGCAGACGTTTTCCAACGTTTTGCTCGTCAGGTCCGACAACGACACCCTCGTGGGCAGCCCCCACGTTGCCGGTGCCGCCGTCGAGGCCACCGTCGTCAGCCACGTGCGCGGCGACAAGATCATCATTTTCAAGATGAAACGGCGCAAGAACTATCGTCGCCGCAATGGACACCGCCAGGATTACACCGAAATCAAGATCGACGGTATCGTCGCTCCCAACTAGGACAGACCCCAACCATGGCACATAAGAAGGGCGTCGGCAGTTCCCGAAACGGTCGCGACAGCAACTCGCAGCGTCTCGGCGTCAAGAGCGCCGGTGGTCAGTTTGTGTCGGCGGGAACCATCATCATCCGCCAGAACGGCACGCGGATTCACCCCGGCCAGAATGTTAAGAAGGGCGGCGACGACACCCTCTACGCCACCGCCGACGGGCGCGTTGTTTTCGCCACGGTTGGTCGTCACCGCAAGAACGTCAGCATCGAGCCTGTGAGCGCCTGAACCAGACTCGCTGAACAGAAAAAACGCCACCGGCCCCTACCAGGTCCCGGTGGCGTTTTTGGTTCTACCGGTTCCGATCTGCTTCCTGATCGCGCGGCGCGCCTGGCAGACCGTTGTCCTCGGTCTCGCGGGTACGGCGCGCTACTCGTTGGTCACCGCCGGTCGCAGTCCCGTGGCAATGATCTGCGTGCGCAGGTACTCTCGGTTGAGAAAGGCAATGTGTTCGACGGAGATCTCTTTCGGGCACACCGCCTCGCACTCGAACTCGTTGGTGCAGTGGCCAAAGCCCTCTTCGTCCATCGCCTTGAGCATGGCCACCGAGCGTTCGCGTCGCTCGGGCTGGCCTTGGGGAAGGATGTTGAGGTGCTTCACCTTGGCCGCAACGAAGAGCATGGCAGAAGCGTTCTTGCAGGTTGCAACGCACGCGCCACAGCCGATGCAGGCAGCCGCATCAAAGGCCTCTTCCGAGCGTGCCTGCGAAATCAGGATTGCATTCGCATCGGATGCCGAGCCGGTGTTTACTGAGTTGTAGCCGCCGGCAGCGATGATTCGATCGAAAGCGGAGCGATCGACGATGAGGTCGCGCAGCACCGGAAAGGCACGAGCTCGCCACGGTTCGATGGTAATCGTCGCGCCGTTGTCGAAACTGCGCATGTAAATTTGGCACGTGGTCGTGCCCTGTCCCGGGCCGTGAGGCACACCGTTGATGACGAGGCAGCACATGCCACAGATACCCTCGCGGCAGTCAGAGTCGAAAGCGATCGGATCGCCCCCGTCGCGCTGCAGGCCTTCGTTGACGACGTCCAACATTTCGAGGAAGGACATGTCCGGCGACAGTCGCGCCGCTTCGTACTCTTCGAACCCGCCCTCATCCTGCGAATTCTTCTGCCGCCACACGCGCAAGCGTACCGACATCTCGTTTTGGCGCCGCTCGGAAGCGTCGCCACCGCCACCGACGCCCTCCTGCGAGGCAGCCTGACATACCCGGCTGGCGTTCACTTGTAGCTCCTCTGGGTCAGGGCCACATTCTGGAAGTCGAGCGCCTCTTTGTGCAGCACCGACGGCTGCCCGACACCGGCAAATTCCCAGGCGGCAACGTGGGCGAAGTTCTCGTCGTCGCGCCGGGCTTCACCATCCTCGGTCTGGTGTTCGGTGCGGAAATGGCCGCCGCACGATTCGTCACGAGCCAATGCGTCCTGGATCATCGTCTCGGCGAATTCCATGAAGTCGGCGACTCGCCCGGCCCGCTCCAGCGCCTGGTTCAACTCCCCCGTGGACCCGGTGACGGTCACGTTCTGCCAGAATTCATCGCGGATCTGTCGAACCCGTTGGCCGGCCTCGGTCAGGCCCGCGGCGTCACGCGCCATGCCGCAGTGATCCCACAGCAGCAGCCCGAGCTCGCGATGGAAATCGTCGACGGTCCGCGTCCCGTCGACGGCAAGCAGCGCATCGATGCGGGCCTGGGCCTCTTTCTCGGCATCGACGAAGGCCGGATGCGACGTGTTGACCTCGGCCAGCGGGCTGCCGGCGAGGTAGCCGCCCAGCGTATAGGGAATGACGAAGTAGCCATCGGACAGTCCCTGCATTAGTGCCGATGCGCCGAGCCGGTTGGCCCCATGGTCGGAGAAGTTCGCCTCGCCGAGTACGAACAGCCCTGGCAGGTTGCTCATCAGATTGTAGTCGACCCACAGTCCCCCCATCGTGTAGTGCACGGCGGGGTAGATGCGCATCGGCGCCCGGTACGGGTTCTCGTTGGTGATCTCCTCGTACATCTGGAACAGGTTGCCGTATTTCTGCCGGATCAGGTCCTCGCCGTCACGCTTGATGGCGTCGGCGAAGTCGAGAAAGACGGCGCGACCGGAGGCACCGACACCACGACCTTCGTCGCAAGCCTGCTTGGCGGCGCGCGACGCCACATCGCGGGGCACAAGGTTGCCGAAACTGGGATAACGTCGCTCGAGGTAGTAGTCGCGCTCGCCGTCAGGAATCTGTTCGGGGGCACGGCCGTCCCCCGTCTCCTTCGGTACCCACACCCGGCCATCGTTGCGCAGGCTCTCGCTCATCAGCGTCAGTTTGGCCTGAAAGCCGCCGGCCACGGGAATGCAGGTGGGATGAATCTGCGTATAACAAGGATTGGCGAAGTAAGCACCGCGTCGATGAGCTCGCCAGGAGGCAGTGACGTTGCAGCCCTTGGCATTGGTCGACAGGAAGAAGGCGTTGCCGTAGCCGCCAGTGCACAACAGCACGGCGTCGGCCACATGCGACTCCATCTTCCCTGTCGTCAGGTCGCGGGTGACGATGCCGCGAGCTTGGCCGTCGATGACGACGAGCTCAAGCATCTCGTGCCGCGGGTAAAGTTGCACCTTGCCGGCGTGGACCTGCCGCATCAAGGCGCCGTAGGCGCCGAGCAATAGTTGCTGTCCCGTCTGCCCGCGGGCGTAGAAGGTGCGCGATACCTGCGCCCCACCGAAGGAGCGGTTCGCCAGCGTACCTCCGTACTCGCGCGCGAAGGGCACCCCCTGGGCGACGCACTGGTCGATGATGTTCACCGACTCCTGCGCCAGGCGATAGACGTTGGCCTCGCGCGCCCGGTAGTCACCGCCTTTGATCGTGTCGTAGAACAGGCGGTAGACGGAGTCGCCGTCGTTCTGGTAGTTCTTGGCTGCGTTGATGCCGCCCTGGGCGGCGATGGAATGGGCCCGCCGGGGCGAGTCCTGGATGCAGAACGACTTGATCTTGTAGCCCAACTCGGCCAGGGTCGCCGCCGCCGAGGCGCCCGCCAGACCCGTGCCGACGATGATGAGGGAGTGTTTCCGCTTGTTGGCCGGGTTGACGAGCTTCAGATCAAATCGATGTCGGTCCCATTTTTCGGCCAGCGGGCCGCCGGGCGTGTGTCCGTCGAGAGCCATCGGTCCTGTCAACCTCCTCTTTCAGCCACCCGCGAGCATCACCGCCGGGATCAGCGCGAAGCCGCCGGCGATGAAAATGCACAGGACGATGGACAGACGTCGCAGCGCCGGTCGCGCCGACAGCCCCAGCGTCTGGAAGGCGCTGAGCAGGGCATGCCACAGGTGGAAACCGAGCACCACCATGGCGACGATATAGAATCCGGCCCACAGCGGCTGTAGAAAGGTCTCTTCCACGAGCCGGAAGAGAGATCCGTCGACGCGGTCGCCGTATTTGAATGAGCTGATATGGAGGGCGAGAAACCCAGCGATGACAAGGCCGGACCAGATCATCGTTTGCGATGCCAGCGAGCGGCTGCCGACAGCGCGCAACCGACGGTAGGCGACGGGACGTGCCGCAGAGGCCTCGCGTGACAGGGTGACGGCACAGTAGATGTGCACAGCCAGAGCCAGTAGCAGGATAACCTCGGTGGGCACCACGAACTGCGTTGCGGCCTCGAGGAAGTCGGCGTAGAGTTCGAAGGCAGCACCGCCGTCCCCGGCCAGCAACAGCAGATTGCCGACGAGGTGTCCCACGAGGAACCCGTACCAGATCAGCCCGGTCAGGGCCATCACAACTTTCCTGCCGACGCTGGATGTGAACATGTTCCTTATGGCTCCCTGTGGACCGTCACCACCGACCCGTGCGTCAAAGACAACCCAAGTATGAGAAGAGGACGGCCACAGCGCAATCGCCAGTGGTGGGCCGACTGTTTGCTGTCGGGGATGTTCGTTCGTACCCTCTTCGCTCTCCCCAAAAAACGGTGTGAAGCGTATGAAAATTCATGAGTTCCAAGCCAAACAGGTGTTGCGCGACTACGGCGTCGTCGTGCCGGAGGGGCGCGTCGCTACCACCCCCGACGAGGCCGAAGCCATCGCTCGCGACCTGGGTGGTAGAGTCATTGTCAAAGCCCAGATCCATGCCGGCGGTCGCGGCAAGGGAGGCGGCGTCAAGCTGGCCGGCTCCCCTCAGGAGGCACGGCAAAGGGCCGACGAGATCCTCGGCATGCAACTGGTCACCCACCAGACGGGCCCGGCGGGGCAGAAAGTTAAGCAGGTTCTCGTCGAGACGGCCAGTGACATCGCCCGCGAGCTGTATCTGGGCATCACCCTCGACCGGGCACGAGGCCGCGACGTCATCATGGCCAGCCAGGAGGGCGGTGTCGAAATCGAAGAGGTGGCTGCCAGCAATCCCGACGCCATCTTGCGCGAGACCGTACACCCGGGACTCGGCCTGCTGCCCTTCCAGGCGACACGACTCGCTTTCGGCCTCGGGTTGGAGGGCAAGACGGTGCGCGAGGGAGCCAAGATGCTGATGGCACTGTACAAGGCCTATCAGGGCAGCGACTGCACCCTGGCCGAGATCAATCCTCTGGTGATCACCGGCGACGGACAGGTGCTTGCCCTCGACGCCAAGATCAACTTCGACGACAACGCCGACTACCGGAATCCCGATCACGGCGACCTGCGCGATCTCGACGAAGAGGAGCCGCTCGAGGTCGAAGCCTCGAAATTCGGTCTCAACTACATAAAGCTCGATGGCAACATCGGCTGTATGGTCAACGGTGCCGGGCTGGCCATGGCGACGATGGATATCATCAAGCTCGCCGGTGGCGAGCCGGCCAATTTCCTCGACGTGGGCGGTGGAGCCAATGCCGAGACCGTCGAAAGCGGTTTCCGCATCCTGCTGTCAGACCCGAGCGTGAAGGCGATCCTCATCAACATCTTCGGCGGCATCGTGCGCTGCGACCGTGTCGCCGAGGGTGTCATCCAGGCGCGCCGGAACATCGATGTGACGGTACCGATCGTCGTGCGCCTGGCCGGTACCAACGCCGACATCGCCGCCGATATCCTGCAGAATTCGGGTCTCGACTTCACCGTCGGCCACGGATTGCAGGATGCCGCCCAGAAGGCGGTGGAGGTGCTCTCATGACCGTCCTCGTCGACAGCAGCACGAAGGTCCTGGTTCAGGGAATCACCGGTGGCGAGGGCTCCTTCCACGCCAGCCAGATGCTCGAATACGGTACGCAGGTTGTCGCCGGGGTCACCCCTGGCAAAGGCGGTCAACGCTTCGAGGACAAGGTGCCGGTGTACGACACGGTGTCAGGCGCCGTCGCCGCCACGGGCGCCGACGCATCCGTCATCTTCGTGCCGCCCCCCTTCGCGGCGGACGCCATCATGGAGGCCGCCGCCGCCGGCCTCGGGCTCGTCGTCTGCATCACCGAAGGGATCCCCACGGCCGATATGGTGAGAGTGCGTGAGTATCTGCGCGGCGGAAAAACCCGTCTGGTCGGCCCCAACTGCCCCGGCGTCATCTCTCCGGAAAGATGCAAGATCGGCATCATGCCTGGTTTTATTCATCAGCAGGGCGGCGTCGGAGTGATCTCCCGTTCAGGTACCCTGACCTATGAGGCCGTCGGCCAGCTCACCGAACGCGGTCTGGGCCAGTCGACCTGTATCGGCATCGGCGGCGATCCCATTATCGGCACAACCTTCCTCGATGCCTTCCAGCTGTTCGCCGAAGACGGTGACACCGAGGCCGTCGTCATGATCGGTGAGATCGGCGGCGCCGCCGAAGAAGAGGCGGCGGCGTACGTGAAAGAGCACTTCGATCGCCCCGTCATCGGCTTCATCGCCGGCCGCACGGCGCCGCCCGGGCGCCGCATGGGCCACGCCGGCGCCATCGTCTCCGGCGGCCAGGGAACGGCGGAGGACAAGATGAAGGCGATGGAAGCCGCCGGCATTCACGTCTGTGAGAGCCCGGCTGACATTGGCGCCAGCGT
>JAYZCA010000325.1:0-8450 GCA_036339235.1 Candidatus Latescibacterota bacterium
CGTCAGCGCCCAGGATCGGCGCAGCAATCCCACCATCGTGTTGACGATGAAGACGAGGACGAAGAACACGCAGATCGCCCCGGGGGTCCAGTTCCAGGTGGCCAGCCCGGACCCCTTGATCATCATGTCGTTCCACGTCGATCCGAGGGCGAGGATGAGGGCACCGGCCAGACCGGTGAGCAACGCGCGGGCGCTGCAACCGCGTCGGGGGGTTTCGGCGTGCGTGGGCATCTGCAGTAGTATAGGGTGGAAGAGGAAGAGACGTGGAGCGCTTTGTTATCAGCCGTGACGACGACATCTACGAGGCCTTTCCCGATGTGGCGATGACGTCATCGGGTCGCCTGGTGTGTGTCTTCGCCGAATGCACACATCACCGGGATCGCAGCTATACGCGGGCGATGGTGACCACCTCCGACGACCGTGGGCGCACGTGGTCACCCAAGCGCGGTCTGAGCGAACCCTTACATGGCGATCCGAAGCAGGATCCTTGGTTGAACTGTCCGCGTGTCTCCTACCTTGGGGACGGGCGCCTCGTTGCCGTGTGCGATCGCATCTGTCGCCGGGGTGATCGTCAGCGCCGTCATCGCCCAGCGACGGGATGACGGTGACAGCAATCTGCACTACCTGGACAGCCTGGAGTTGTTCGGAGAAGAGAATGCCGCCGACCTGCTCGACGACCTGCATCCGAGTGGTGATGGCTACGTGCGCATGGGCGAACGGTTTTACGAGAAGGTATTCACCGGAACGGGCGCGTTCGCGGTGTGAGCCTCCGCTGCACCAGCTCCACCGTCATCCAGAACCACCGCCGGGCGCCCAGTCCACATAAAGTTTGGGAGAGTGGTCCAACGCTCGGTCGCGGGGTGGGACCGGCACCGCAGGCCGTCGCAATGAAGGGCCGGCCAGTCGAAACTTGGGGCCCGAAGGGGCGCGCTCCCGAACGGGGCGCGTCGATCGAGCCGCAGGACGCGGTGTTCGATCGACCCGTGAGGCGGGCCGTGAGCCTGCAGCGGGGCGGCCGTAGGTTCTGGGCACGCCCCGCGTCGCTGAACAACTCTTGCCTGAATCCACCCCATCCCCCTTACTCCACACCCCGATCCAGCCCCTCCACCATCCCGAAAGAGATTCCATGTCCGCTCCCCACAAACCTCTCCTCCACCTCGACGACCCCATCGCCCCGCCACGCTGGGCTTTGCTCGAACGTCATTTGCTCGATATACAAGCTCAGGCATGCCGCGATTTCTTCGCCAAATACTTCGACCCGTACACCGGTTACCTGCTCTGTGTACCGCGTTGGGGAGGCGACGACGGGCCGGATGACGCTGCCGAGAACCAGCTCAACTGGACCCTGCTGCACGCGCTCGGCAGTGCGGACGACATCCTCGACATGTTCCGCGTCGGCTTCGAAGGCCACATCAATCAGTACACCGAGGCCAGGACCATCGATGTGCCGATGGCGCGCGACGGCATGTACTACAAGGAGTTTCCCGTCTCCCTGGACTGGTTCCACCACGGTGAGGGACTCTCCGCCTACCTCCTTTACGGACTCAGCGACCCGTACGACGACAACTACGAGCGCCGCTTCCGTCGCTGGGCGGCGATGTATGACGGCACCGACGCGTCCACACCCAACTACGATCCGAAACACCGGATCATCCGCTCCATGTTCAACGGCAGCCGCGGGCCACTGATGCGCAAAGCGACAGGGCTGGACTGGGCCGGCGATCCCATCGAGATCGAGGGCCGCTTCGGCCTCGGGCACGGCGAACGGGACTTTGGCGAGATGCTCGCCCACTTCGAGCAGTACACCGACATCGTCGGTGACTGCCCGTTGAACCTCGAGGCGACTCATCTGGGCCTGGTGGCTTACATGATCACGGGGGAAGAGCAATACCGAAACTGGGTCGTCGACTATGTCGACGCGTGGGTGCAGCGCACCGACGACAATGGCGGTATCATCCCGTCGAACATCGGCCTCGACGGCTCCATCGGCGGGGCTGCGGACGGCAACTGGTGGGGTGGATGTTACGGCTGGGGTTTCACCGTCACCGTGCCGCAGACGGGGCAAAAAGCGAACCGGCCGGCGTGTTACTCACGCGCCCACTACGGCTTCGGCCATGGGCTGTTGCTGACGGGGGACTCGTCCTACGTCGACACCTGGCGTGGTGTCCTCGACAAGGTCAACGAGAATGCGAAGCAGGAAGACGGCCAGACCGTCTACCCGCACATGCACGGGGCTGACGGCTGGTACGATTTCCGACCGCACCCGTTTTCACCGGGGGCGCATGACATCTGGTACTGGTCGCAGCTCGACTCCGACCGGCAGCGCCTCGCCGGTGACCGGTGGGTGCAGTTCCTCGATGGTGACAACGCCGATTATCCAGAAGACGAACTCGACCGGGGCCTAGCGCAGGTCCGTGACCGCATGTCGCGTATGGCTGCCGACGAGACGTCACCCGACACGCGGCTGTCCGACGACATGAACCCCATCAACCCGGCCGTCACCGAAGGGCTCGTGCGACTCATGCTCGGTGGCATCCCCGTCGGTCGTTCGGCGCACACGTTGCACTGCCGCTTGCGCTACTTCGACCCGGAAAAGCGGCGCGCCGGTCTACCCGACGCCGTCGCCGCTCTCGTCGAGAGCATGAGCGATGACGAGGTCGCCGTGCAGTTGATCAACCTCGACCCAGTGCGAGAACGACACGTCGTCGTTCAAGGTGGCGCCTACGGCGAACACAGGATGGGCAACGTCACGGCGGATGGAGGCACGAGGGTCGACGTGCCCGGAGATGGCTCGGCCTTTACGGTGCGGCTGGCGCCGGGTGCCGGTGGCCGGTTGACGATTTCTCAGGATCGGTTCGCTCGGCAACCGACGTTCACCTTTCCCTGGGATCGCTAGTGCTCTGGAGAAGAAATCCACCTCCGTTGCGAGTCCGATGACGCCCGTTAACCGTTACACACTTTTTGTCCTAATCTCCTCCTTCGCCGGCGCCGCCGGCATGATCCTCACCGAGATTCTGCTCCGTTTCTACGCCGTCCCCGCCCTCGGCATCGCGATCCCAGCCAACTTCGTCGGTGGCCTGTTCCTGCTGTTGAGCGCCGCCGCGCAAGGCACGGGACGCTGGCGGGGCTGGCCAACATCTGACTGGCTGCGGCTGCTCGCCGCGTCCACCGCGACTTTCGCGCTCGGCTTTCTTCTGCTCTATGAGGCCGTCGACCTCATCGGTTCGAGCAAGGCCACGCTGCTGGGGCGCCTGGAAGTGATCTTCGTCGTCGGCCTGGCCGTTTTATTGCTTGGAGAGACGTGGACCCGTCGCCACTGGCTGGCCAGCGGCGTTGCTCTGACCGGCGCCATCTTCGTCAACTTCGACCCGGATGCCTTTGACCTCCAGTTCGGACGTGGCGAGTCGTTGACCCTGTTGGCGGTCTTCACTTACGCCATCGGCATCGTCCTGCTGAAGACTCTCGTCGACCGCCAGGACGGCCTGCTGGTGACCGGCTTCGGCCTGCTGCTCGGCGCCGCCGTGTTGACTCTGTTTGGGCTGTACGAAGGGATGGCCATCAGCGTGCTGCGCGTCGCCGACGGATGGACAGCGCTGGTTCTTCTGGTGCGCGGCCTGCTACTGGGGATCTCGTGGGTCACCTACAACATCGCCATGAGACACCTCGGCGCCTCACGTTGCTCCGTGCTGTTCCTCAGTGTCGTGTGTTTCACCGTTCTGCTGCAGCTCGTCATCGACGTGCTGGCCCCCGGCCTCGGGCTGCGCGTACCTGACAATCTTTTCACAGCCCTGTTGGGAGGCGTCATTATCGGCGCCTCCGTCTTCCTCATCAGCAGGGAGAAATGAGCAATCGGCTTATGCGCCACGATCTACGCGCTGCGGTGGATATCGTAGACGACAACCGGTATTCTTAGTCGCATGTCGCGCAACCTCATCGCCCTGCAGAACAAATTCCTTGGTGAGGGCCAGACCGTCTACGACGAACTGGTCCGTATTCACGATGGCCAGGGCTTCGTCGGCGACGACGACATTCTCCGGCTCGCCGAAACCCACAATCTGCCGCGTTCCCTGGTGCGGGCCACGGCGAAGTTCTACGACGAGCTGTCCCAGGATCGGCCGGCCAAACACACTCTCAAGGTGTGCAACGGCGAGGCCTGCCGCGCAGCCGGGTGCGACGCCGTCATCGAGCGCTGCAGCGAGGAACTGGGCATCGAACCGGGCGAGGTGTCCGCCTCGGGTGCCCGTCTCGAGCACGTCGCCTGCCTCGGCTACTGTGGCCTGGGACCGAACGCGATGATCGACGAGGTACCCGTAAGCCTGACCGGGGACGACGCCGTCGACGAGTTACTGGCGCACGTGCAGGATGGCCGCGGCCACTCCCTGATTGAACCGAGCAACGTCATCTATCCCCCCGCCGACGGCCAGCCGTGCGTCGTGCTGCGCCATGTGGGTCACGACGTGACCGGAATCGAGGCGGCCATTTCACGTGGCGTTTACAGCGCCCTCGATCAAGCGCTCGCCATGGAGCCCCAGGCCGTCATCGACCAGATCAAGTCGAGCCAACTGCGCGGTCGCGGCGGCGCCGGCTTTCCCATGGGGATCAAGCTGCAGACGGTGCGCGACAGTGAGGCTCCCGACGGCTCGGGCCGACGCTTCGTCGTCGTCAACTTCGACGAAGGCGACGCCGGATCCTATATCGACAAGGAACTGATCGAACGCGACCCGCACACCCAGATCGAAGGAGTTCTGATCACCGCCCACGCAACCGGCGCTCAGCACGCCTACATCTACGCCCGTCTCGAGTATCCGAAGGCGCGGCAGATTCTGCAGACGGCCGTCACCGAAGCGCGAAACGCAGGGCGGCTCGAGACCTGCGACATCACCGTCGTGCGTGGCCAGGGTGCCTACATCTGTGGGGAAGAGACGAGCCTGCTGCGCTCGCTGGAAGGTCTGCCGGCGCTGGTGAGCACGCGGCCCCCCTTCCCGGCGCAGGAGGGGCTGTGGCGCTGCCCGACAGCGGTCAACAACGTCGAGACGATCCACACGCTGCCGTGGATCATCGAACACGGCGGCGAGGCGTATACCGCGCTCGGCAGTGAGATGTCCCGCGGCACCAAGGTCCTCAGCCTTAATACGCGAGTGCAGCGACCTGGCATTTACGAGGTCGAGTTGGGAATAACGTTGCGGCAGGTCATCTTCGACCTGGCCGGTGGCATGGCCGACGGGCAGACTTTCAAGGCTGTGCAGGTGGGCGGCCCCCTCGGTGGCCTGCTTCCCGAGTCTCTCCTCGACACACCGCTGGAGTTCGAGGCCATGGCGGCGGTGGACGCGCTGCTGGGGCATGGCGGCATCGTCGTCTACTCGCAAGAGGACGACCTGGTCAAGATCGGCCGTGGCCTGTTCCACTTCTGCGCTGTCGAGAGCTGCGGCAAGTGTTTTCCCTGCCGCATCGGCGCCGTGCGCGGCACCGAGCTATTCGACCAGATGATCGAAACCGGCGTCACCGACCAGCGCCTGGCTCTGCTAGGCGATCTGTGCGAGACGATGAAGTACGGCAGCCTCTGCGCCATGGGTGGCATGACACCGGCGCCCATCGAGTCCATCGTCGAACGTTTCCCCGAAGAGCTTGAACGATACCGCCGCCCCGCGGCGGAGTAAGGGCACGCTATGTCTGTCATTCAGGGATCCAAACACGCGCTGCTGGAAGACACGCAGAGCGCCGTCGAGGTGGGCGAAGCCATTCTGCGCGAACGACAGAAGGCGGTGGAACCGGCGCCGAAGCGGGTGACTGTCAGCGTCGATGGCCAGACCGTGAAACTTGCCGAGGGCGACACCGTGCTCGACGCGATCAAGTCCATCGGCAAGTCCGTACCAACCCTGTGCTACTCGGATCGCATGAAACCCTTCGGCGCCTGCCGCACATGCCTGGTCGAAGTGACAGGCCGCAAGCCCGTCGCCGCCTGCCACACGCCGGTGATGGATGGCGCCTCCTACCGGACATCGTCGCCGCTGATCAGTCGGCTGCGACGCAACATCACCGAACTCATCGTCTCCGATCACCCGCTGGAGTGTCTCGACTGCACGGCCAACGGCCGCTGCGAACTGCAAAGCCTGGCTCAGCAGGTGGGTTTGCGCACGCCGCGCTACGAGAATCCTCGCATCCACAGCCCCGCCGACGATGATCGGCACCCGTTCATAAAAGTCGAGATGGACAAGTGCATCGGCTGCGCCCGTTGCGTGCGCGCCTGCGACGAGATCCAGGGGTCGTTCATCCTGCAGATGTCTGGGCGTGGTTATGACACGAAGGTGATCGCCGGCAATGACACGGGCTTCGAAGAGGCCGATTGCGTCAGCTGCGGACAGTGTGTCTTCGAGTGCCCTGTGGCCGCTCTCGAAGAGCCGGGCACACGAGACTTCGGGCTCCCGGATGAGACGACGACGACGACCTGCTCCTATTGCGGCGTCGGCTGCGCCCTCGACGTGCACACGAAGGACGGCCAAGTCGTCAGCATCACCCCGTCGGAGTCAGGATCCGCCAATCACGGCCACACCTGCGTGAAGGGCCGCTTCGCACATCAGTTCGCCCACTCCGACGACCGCCTGCGGACGCCATTGATTAAGGACAACGGCTCGTTTCGCGAGGCCACGTGGGACGAAGCACTGGACCTGGTGGTCTCGAAACTCGGCGGCATTGCGCGCGCCCACGGCCCCGAGGCGGTCAGCGTCATCTCCTCGTCTCGTTGTACGAACGAAGAGAACTACCTGATGCAGAAGCTGACTCGCGTCGCTCTGCGGACCAACTCCATCGACAACTGCTCCCGCGTCTGTCATTCGCCGTCCGCCTACGCCCTCGGCCAGGCGCTGGGTACCGGCGCCGGCACCAACAGTTTTCAGGACGTCTTCGATTCTGACGTGCTGATGATCGTGGGTGCCAACCCGACGGAGGCGCACCCCGTGTTCGGCGCCATGATCAAGCAGGCCGTGCTCGCGGGGTGCAAGCTCATCATCCTCGATCCGCGCAACACGGAGCTCGCCCGCCTCGCCGATGTCCACGTCCCCCTGCGACCCGGCTCCAACGTCGCCGTCGTCAACGCCATGCAGCGTGAACTCATCGAGAACGGTCACATCGACGCCGACTTCATCGAGCGCTGCGCCGAGGGTCTCGATGACATAAAAGCGACGATCGCCGAGTGTACGCCGGAGTGGGCCGCCGAGATCGCCGCCGTCGACCCCGACCTGATCCGCCAGGCGGCGGCGCTGTACGCGTCCGGCACGGCCTGCCAGATTCTCTGGGGACTCGGCGTCACCGAAGCCGGTCACGGCTCCAACACCGTCTTCGGCCTCATCAACATGGCCGTCATGACCGGCAACATCGGTCGCCCAGGCGCTGGCACCTGCCCCATCCGCGGGCAGAACAACGTGCAGGGAGCCAGCGACGTGGGCGCTCTGCCGAATGTGTTCTCCGACTACCGCCCGGTCACCGACTCGGAGGCACGCGCCGAGCACGCCGCCACCTGGGGCGTCGAGCCGCCCGACAACATCGGCCTGCGCATCCCGGACATGTTCGACGCCGCCCATGCCGGCACGCTCAAGGCGATGTACATCATGGCCGAGGACGTGGCCCAGTCCGATCCCGACACGACCCACGTCGTCGGCGCCCTTCAGAGCCTCGACTTCCTGGTTGTGCAGGAGATCTTCATGACCCCCACCGCCGAGTTGGCCGACGTCGTCCTGCCCGGCACGACTTTTTTGGAGAAGGAAGGCACCTTCACCAACTCCGACCGTCGCATTCAGCGCGTGCGCGCCGCCATAGAGCCGCTGGAAGGCACTCGCATCGACGCTGATATCATCCACGACATCGCGCGCCGCATAGGCGTCGATCTTGGCTTCGCTGACGACGACGGACACGTGGTCGTATCCAGGGTGATGGACGAGCTGGCCAGCCTCAGCCCGAAGTGGCGCGGCGTCAGCTACGCACGATTGGAAGACAAGGGGTTCCTGCAGTGGCCCTGTGTCGACGCCGACGATCCGGGCACCGAGATCGTACACCGTGACGGCAACTTCCTGCGCGGCAAGGCCAGACTGACGTCGACACCGTGGCAGGAACCGGGGGAGCTACCCGACGACGAGTATCCATGGATGCTGACTACCGGACGGCAGTTGTTCCACTACAACGTCGGCACCATGACGCGCCGCACCGACCTGGTCAAACTCACCAAGGGCAAACAGGAGACCCTGCGTATCCATCCCGGCGACGCCAAGCGGCTGGGAATCTGGAGCGGCGATAGCGTGGAGGTGGAGAGTCGACGTGGAAAGGTGACGGTCCTCGCCGAGGTGACGCGCTCCAGCAACAAGGGCACGGTGTTCATGACCTTCCACTTCCCGGAATCACGGACCAACCTGCTCATCGGCGACGCCGCCGACGAATTCACCGGCTGTCCGGAGTACAAG
>JAYZCA010000326.1:0-4406 GCA_036339235.1 Candidatus Latescibacterota bacterium
TGCCAGAGCCGCAGGTCAAAGGCGACTAGATCCCCCGGCTCAGATGGCAGGCTCACATGAGGAACGGACGCGGGGGCCATTCCGCGTACGGCCTCGCTGAACTCCTGATCGTCGGGAAGCCGATGCATGCCGGGAATGACGCGCAGAGCCCCTGACTCCGCCCCCACAGGCTGCAGGTAGAAAGCGAACTTCACCCCGTACTGGTTCGCAGTCGCCGTATCACGGTGCCAGTTGGTATGTCCGGTATAACGATTAGCATCCACGCCGATGCCGAGCACGTCATCGCCATAGAGCTGACGAGCTACTGTGAGGAAGCGAGGATCTTCGAGCAAGCTGGCAAAGAGCGGTGTGTCCTCATCCAACATCATCGTCCAATGTCGCCGGGTTCCGTCGTAGGCCCCTGCCCCGTACTGCTCGACCATCTTGAAATCGAACTCTCGCTGGATCGTGTCCAGTTCATTGGCGGAAAACAGCCGGCGCAGCACTACATAGCCGAAGGTCTGGAAGTGGGTGAGCTGCGCTTCGGTTAGGCCTGCTGGCATGGGATTCCAACTCCGTCTATGGGTTCGCCCGGGGGAAAGCGGTTCCATCCTGGGGCTCAAAGTCCAATAGCTGTCTCGTCGATTCGATATCGAGCCACATCCTGCGGTGCCGGGAACTGCCGTGAACGATGGCGAAATCGACCTCCTCGACGTCGACACACAAGCCAAAGAGTTGGGCCGCCTCGCGGGGGGAAATCCTATAGCTGGGCTCGTCGGGGTCCCAGTCGCCTGCCTGGTCGAAACCAGGGTTGCCAAGGCGTACGGCGATGCAAGAGATCCCGAGTCGGGCGGAGAAATCTCGGGCCAGCGCCTCCGACCAGCACTTGGTGACGCCGTACAGCGCCTGCGGAAACACCGGCTGGTGGGGAATGATCGGCCTATCCGGGCCGTAGCCACGCACGGCGTAGATGCTGCTGGTAAGGATGACGCGCCGACAGCCAGCGGCAACGGCACCTTCCAGCAAGTAAAGAGGTCCAACGACGTTACGAGGCAGCAGAGAATCATCGAAGTCCTCGCTGCCCGAATCAGCGGCCAGGTGTACGACGATGTCGATGTCGCGACAGACCTCGACGCAGTCGTCGCGCCGGGTCATGTCGAAGGTGACAGCATGCTCGTGACTGCTCAAGTCGTCGATGGGTCGCACGTCGGCGAGACGGAGATCGTAACGGCCTCCCCAGTGGGAGCGCAGGATCGTGCCGACCCGCCCAGCGGCGCCGGTGATGAGGACGCGAACGCTGCTCACCAGCTCAGGTCAGGGAGCCGGTGGTCCACGAGCGGAACCAGCTGGCCGGTGTGAGAACCTCCGGAACGTCTTCGAAGACGTAAGGGGCGGCCTCGCACTGAAAGCCGGGCACGAAGTTATCATCTTCGGTGCGCACGCTCTCGTCGACGGGACGGAAGCGCTCCCAGATCTGCTGGGCCTCGTCAGATGAAAACCGCTCCCCCAGGGGCGGACCCCACTGCAGGGTCATCGGGTGGATCATTTCTATCTGCGATGCTTCCGCCTCGGTCAGGCTGTCGCGGTGTCGCCAACGCTGATTATTGATATGCTTAGCGGTCTTACCCAAGCAGATAGTGGACTTGATGAGTCCCTTATCGCCGCGTCCGGGTTGCAGGGCATCGAGAGCGGTTCGGTAACCGGCCTCGTCACTGTTCATAGCAGCGCGCAAGGCCTCCTCAGCGCGATTTATGTAGGTGAGCGAGCGTTCGTGCCAACGCCTGTACCTTTTCTGTGGTCCCGGTGGAAGATGATCCATCCACGAGGTCCTCTCCCAGTGAGTCAACCGCGCAAAGCCGCCGTGAATTGTGCGGCGTAGGCGGGGCGAGTAATTGCTACCCCAGTGGAGGATGGGCAGGATGTAGGCGACGCCATCGCCGGCGCGCAGATGTGTCTGCAAGGACCCCGGCACGGGCCCACGAATGTCGCGGATCATGGACTCGTTCTCTGCCGCCGTGTTCTTGCGACGGTGACTACCGGGAATCACCCAGAGCACGTCGTCGTCGTGCAGCGCGATGTTCCACTGCACATAGCGGGGGCCGGTCTCCAGAATGTCATCGGCGTAGGCCTGGGTCGGGCAGGTGAGAAACGGAGAAAAGTCACGATGCCACTTCGCTGGCCCGTGAGCACGCACCGGATTACACATGAGCATCATCTCAGTTGGCGGCGCATCCTCCTCGGCAATGAGGTGACTGCTCAACTCCTGTACGCGTCCCTGCCAGAATTCAACGGCTAGCGCGGTGGACGCGTCGTGGATTCCGGGCTCGCGGCAGAGGTTTAGCCGAGGCTGCGGCGCTATCTCCCAAACGCCCCCGGGCGGATCGCCCTTGGCCACCTCCCGACGCCAGACCTCGCGCTGACGGTCGACAAGAATCTCGTACGCAATCCGCAGAGTTTCGAGCTCGTCCGGAGGAATCAGCTTTCGGACAATGACGAATCCCTGGTCCAGGAATTCGTCGCGATTCGCATTCATAGATCTCTGGCTTTCGATTTGTCCTCAGACATGAGCCTCTTCCTTGTTGAAGCGGAAGATACGCCGGGCCCGCTCGGACAGCCCATCTGTGACGCGGGTGGGAAGGGGCTCGGCTGCCTTGAACTGGTAGCCTAAGGTCGGAAAGAAGCGATGGTAGACGAGGGAGAGCATGGTACGTCGTTGAGCGGTTCGGTTTGGCACGGCACGGTGCCAAACCCGCATGTCGCGGACCACAGTGGAACCCGCCGGCATGTTGGTGCGCACGGAATGCATGCTCGCCGCCCGCTTTTCCAAACGACCAGTCTGCCCGCCGTCCTCGGGTCGATAGGACTCCTCGTGGTCGGTGACCAGGTGGGTGCCCGGCCACAACTCGGTGCTGCCATTGTCGTCAATGAAATCCACGAGGGGGATGTTGACGACGAACATGTGCGGCGGCAGCGGCATGGGAAGTTCGGGAAAGAGATGGGCCTGATCGCGGTGGATGACCTGGGTGTCGGGCCAGTTCGGCGCCGTGGAGTTGCAGTGGTAGGGCAACTTGGCCCAGAAGTCCGCGCCGAGCATGACGTCGAGGATCTGCATGGCCCAGGGGTTCTCGATGGCCAGAGGATCGAGAAAGGGCATGCTCAGTAGATCCGCGGGCTCGCCCTCGATGTGGGGGTCCCATGCCTTCCGCATGGTCTCGACCCAATCCATTGACATGGTCTGCTCAAGAATGACGTAACCACTCTCCCGAACCTGGCAGAGCGCATCGGAAAGGCTCTCGTCCCTGAGACGCTGGTCGTGGATCTCCCGCTTGCTGACTCGCACCGGGTCAACCTATGAGATCAGAGATCTGCCGTGGCTGGCCGTCCGTCGTCGTCTGCATAGCGGCGATGACCATGGCAAAGCTCTGGATATTGTCCTGGATGCCCGTGGAGGCAGGGGGCCCCCCGTCCAGCCAGTCGAGGAATTCGGCGAACAGGTAATCGTGCCCCTCCCGGGGCACCCCGGGGGCGTCGTACACCTTCGACTCCTGTCCCTTTTGAGTGATCTTCACCGGCGACGTGCCCCATACTTCTACCGTACCCTCCTCGAATTCGGCGCGGTAGTACTCGTTGTGCCAGCAGTTGGTGACACCGGCGGCGCTGCTGTTGCCCTCGTAGAAGGTGTGCACGCCGTTGCTCATCTTCATCAGATACATGCCGCTGGAGAAGTGCTTGAAACTGGACCATTCCGGATTCCAGCCGAATCCGATCAGCGTGTCACAATCGCCACCGGAGAGGAAGCGCAGCATGTCAAAGTGGTGGACAGATCCCTCGAAGAGCAGTCCGAAATCCATGTCGTGGCGCCACTGCTTGCCCCAAGAGCCCGGCTCGCGGTAGTCGCAGGCATAGCGGCCAAGAATGTGCTGCAACCGGCCGAGCTCCCCGGACTCGCGAATGCGCACAAGCTCCTGCTTGTTGGGGGCATACCGGTAGTTCTGGATCACTGAGCAAGGCAGGCCAGAGCGGTCGGCTGCAGCGACCATTTCCAGGGCTGACTCGAGGGTGTCGGCGATGGGCTTTTCGGTGATTACCGGCATGCCCGCATCGAGGGCGGCGATCGCCGCCTCCGGGTGAAACTGCGGTGGTGTCGCAACTCCGACGAAGTCGGCCTTGCAGCGAGCGATTGCCTCTTCGACGGTGGTGTAGAGCTGGCTGTCGTTGAGACCAAGGGATTCGGCCTGTTGCTTCAGAACGTCGGGCACGATATCGACCAGACCGACAATCTGCACACGGTCGCTGAAGTTTTCGCTAAATCGTTGGATCCACGCGCCGGCCATACCGGAGGCACCGAACATCAGCATGGTCTGTCGCTTCATACCAGCCATCCACGTTCGTCCTGTTCAGAACATCCGTCCATGCGGACCATTATG
>JAYZCA010000327.1:0-7132 GCA_036339235.1 Candidatus Latescibacterota bacterium
CTATATTCGGCACACGACCACGAAGCAGATCAACTCTGGAGGTGATTAGCCGTGCTCCCCTTCTTCTTCTTTGACTGGACCATGATCCTGCTGTTGCCGGCGATGGCCCTGGCGCTGTACGCACAGGCCAAGGTCAAGAGAGCCTACACCAAATACAGCCGCGTCGGCTCTGCCGCCGGCCTGACGGGCGCCGAGACGGCGCGTCGCCTCCTGCGGCAGAATGGCATCGTCGATGTCGCCGTCGAGGAGGTGGGCGGCAAACTGTCCGACCACTACGATCCGAGGGCCCGAGTCGTGCGTCTGTCTTCCGGGATCTTCCACGGGAGTCACCTGGCGGGCCTGGCGGTGGCCGCTCACGAGGTGGGGCATGCCGTACAACACGCCAGCGGCTACTTCGCCCTCAACATGCGGCACACCTTCCTGCCGGTGGCCAGAATCGGCTCGTGGGCGGCGTTCCCGCTGTTCTTCATCGGCTTCTTCTTCCAGTCGCCGCAGATGATCGACATCGGCATCCTGCTCTACGCCGCCGTCGTCGGTTTTCAGCTGATCACCCTGCCGGTAGAGTTCAACGCCAGCTCACGGGCAATGGCGCTGCTAGTGGACGGCCGCTACCTGCAGGCTTCGGAGGCGGCGGATGCGAAGAAGGTGCTAAATGCCGCCGCTTTGACGTACGTCGCGGCTACGGCGACGGCCGTCATGCAACTGGTGCGTCTGTTGATTCTGCGCCAAGGGATGCGGGATTGACGTGCCTGATCGGTGCTTCTTGAACTCCGGTTCCCCAGGCACTACGGTCCGAATCGGCCACGCCGATTCTACGGTGATCTGACCCGAGACTGATCGACGAGGGCCTCTCGCCACCAAGCGGGAGGCCCTCTCGTGGTTCTGGATCAGTCCTCGGTATCGAAATCGGCGAGGCGTACGGGTTGGCGTTTGGCGCCCCAGGTTCCCGGGGGACCATCGAAGTGGCCGGCCAGTCTGATGCCGCATTCTGTGCAGGCGCCGGTTTCGTCGAGGCCCCAGTGGGTGAGGACGTACCCGTCACGGCCGATGAGGCGCTGGCCACAGCCGGTGCATGTTGTCGAGCCGCCGTCTTCGTCGTGGACGTTGCCGGTGTAGGCGTGGTGGAGGCCGTTGGCGCGGGCGATCCGACGCGCCCGTGACAGGGTCTCGGGTGGTGTCGGCGGCCGGTCGAGCATGCGGTAGTCGGGGTGGAAGGCGGTGAAGTGCACGGGCACGTCGGAACCGAGATGCTCGACGATCCACGCCGTCATGCCTTCGAGTTCGGCGTCCGCATCGTTCTCGCCCGGGATGATCAAGTTGGTGATCTCGAACCAGACGTCGGTCTCGTGCCGGAGGTACTGAAGGGTTTCGAGCACGGCGGCCAGGCTGCCACCGCAGATGTCGTGGTAGAAGCGCTCGGTGAAGCCTTTCAGGTCGACGTTGGCGGCGTCCATGGCGGCGAAGAACTCCTGCCTTGGTTCGGCGCAGATCTCACCGGCAGTCACCGCCACGGTGCGGATGCCCTGCTCGCGGCAGGCCTGGGCGACGTCGACGGCGTACTCCAGAAAGATGACGGGATCGTTGTAGGTGAAGGCCACGCTCGTGCAGCCGAGGCTTCTGGCGGCACGGGCGATCGTCTCGGGAGAGGCGGCGTCGGCAAGTGTGTCGACTTCGCGGGACTTGCTGATGGACCAGTTCTGGCAGAAACGGCAGGTGAGGTTGCAACCCGCCGTGCCGAAGGAGAGGATCGGCGTCCCCGGGAAGAAGTGGTTCAGCGGTTTCTTCTCGACAGGGTCGACACAGAAGCCGCTCGAACGGCCATAGGTGGTGAGCACCATCGTGTCGTCCTCGCGGGCACGGACGAAACAGAGGCCGCGCTGACCGTCCCGCAGTCGACAGAAACGCGGGCACAGGTCGCACTGCAGGCGCCCATCCTCCACCTGGTGCCAGTACCTGCCCGTCACGGTCGACATCATCTTGCTCCTCTCGGCTGCTTCTGGTACCCTAGTAAAACGCGAGCTTTCCGCAAGCACTAACACGGAACGAGACTGTGAGCGAATCTCGCCCCGCCGCCGTGGCAGGCAGGTTCTATCCCGATGACGCCACTGAACTGGCCGCCGTCGTCGACGAGTTCGTGGCGACCGCAAGCCTCGATTCCGCTGCCGGCCCGGCGCCCAAAGCCATAATAGCCCCCCACGCAGGGTATCCGTACTCCGGCCCTATCGCCGGATCGGCCTATGCCTGTGTGCAGGCCGCCGCCGTCGAACGTGTTGTCAGGTTCGCGCCGGCCCATCGCTGGCCCGTGCTAGGTCTGGCGTTGCCGGCGTCGACTGCCTTCGAAACCCCCCTGGGCACCGTGCCAGTCGACACCGACGCGGCACAACGCGCCAGCCAGTTCGACTTCGTCGATACGATCGACGCGGCCCACGTCGAGGAACACGCCATCGAGGTTCAGCTCCCATTTCTGCAGCGTCGACTGGGCCATGTGTTTCGTCTGGTTCCTTTCGTCGTCGGTCGGGCGACGACGGACCAGGTCGAAGCGGTGATGGAAGAGCTGTGGGGGGGCGCAGAGACGTTGATCGTCATCAGCTCGGACCTGAGTCACTTACACGATTACGATACGGCTCGCCGGCTCGATGCCGACACATCTGCAGCCATCGAGAACCTGTCGCCCCAGTCGCTGCAGGCAAGGGGCGCCTGCGGCCATGTGTCGATTCAGGCGCTGCTGAGCGTCGCTGCGAGATGTGGATTGACGGCGCGTACCATGGACCTGCGCAACTCTGGTGACACGGCAGGCGAGCGCAGCGAGGTCGTCGGTTACGGCGCCTATGTCATCGGCTGACCCGGAACAAAGACTGAACGCGGAGGAGCGCCGCATCCTGCTGCAGCTGGCGCGTTCGTCCATCGACGCAGGCCTGCAGTCCGGAGAGGCGCTGGCGCCGGATTCCTCTGCCTACACCGGAGAACTGTGTGAGGACGGAGCCTGCTTCGTCACCCTGAGAATGTCGAACGGGGACTTGCGTGGTTGCATCGGCAGCTTAGAAGCAGTGCGGCCCCTGGTGGCCGACGTGGCGTACCACGCGTGGGCCGCGGCCTTCCGCGACCCGCGCTTTGACCCGGTATGCCGCGAGGAGTTTGACGATTTACACGTCCACATCTCCGTCCTCAGCTCACTCGAGCCGCTGCCGGCCGGGTCCGAGCAGGAGCTGCTCGAACGCCTGCGTCCCGGCGTCGACGGGCTCTTTGTACAGGAGGGTAGCCGACGTGGCACCCTGTTGCCGGCGGTGTGGGACATGT
This sequence comes from Candidatus Latescibacterota bacterium, assembly GCA_036339235.1. Classification (GTDB taxonomy): domain Bacteria; phylum Latescibacterota; class UBA2968; order UBA8231; family UBA8231; genus UBA8231. Next base: position 3,298 of record JAYZCA010000327.1, read on the forward strand.
TGCCCGACGCAAAACGGTTCGTCTACGAGGTTCGCCGCAAGGCAGGGCTGCCCGGCGACTACTGGTCCGCATCGCTGTCGTTCTCCCGTTACACTGCCGAATCTTTTGACTGATACGATCCGGCCCCGTCCGGGCATGTTATATTTCCATTCATGAACAGACTGACCTACAAAATCGCCTCTCTGCTGCTGGCGGCGCAGGTTGCAGCCTTCGCCGACGTGTCCTACGTGGAGGAGGTTGTCAATTCCGGCGTGGGCTCGAAGAAGCGGGGAGCGCGGCGCACCATACACCAGGTCCATATCAAGGGTGCCCGGCAGCGGGTCTCGACCGATATCGAGACATCGAAAGAGATGACCCGCGTACTGCAGAACCAGGGCGCCACGCTACAGGGCACGAAGATCCTCCTGCTGGATCAGAACCGGCTCTACGACATCAACCGTTCCACGGGGACCTACCGCCAGCAGACTTTGCCTGCGACAAAACGCGTTGCCCCTGCCAGCGCGGGTAAGCCGGCAGCGTCTGCGGCAAGCGCTGACCCGAACCGGGAGATCACCGTCCGCACGAGGGTGCTGCAGGACACGATGCGGATCGCGGGCGTGCTCTGCCACCGCGTGGCGGCGGAGATGACGGCGCGACATTTCAAGCCCGGTACGCAGACCGTGCAGCGCGTCAACCGCTACCTGTACCAGGCGTGGATGGCCGACGCGTTTCCCGGTTACGACGACATCGTCGCCTTTCGTGGATTGCAGCAAGTCCGGACATCGCTGGCGCCGCTGTTACGGGGGGGCCTGGATCAACTGACCGATGTCGTGGAAGACCCCGAGCGGCTCGAGACCGAGCTGAAAAACCTGAGAGGGTTCCCGATGCAGTCCGAACTGAAGGTCTTCGCCAAAGTCGGTTCAGCGAAGGAGCGGCAACTGCTGCGACTGTCTCGCCGTGTTCTGAGTCTGTCGCACCAGTCCCTGCCCGACAGCCTCTTCCGCCCGTCGCGGGATCTCAAGTCCGTCAAGTGACACGTGCCGTCATCGTCCGGCGTGTGAGCCTCGCCGCAGTCGTGGTGGGACTGGCAGTGCTGGCTCTGACGCCGGTGGGGGTGTGGTTCGCCGGCGCGGTGGCGGTTATCGCCATCGGCGATGGCTGGCGACTCGACATCGGTCATCACGGTGGCGCCCTGGCATCGCGCGCGCTGCTGGGCGACCTGCATCTTCGGCATGAAAGGCATGGCGTCGCCGTCGAGATCGACGAGGTATTGCTGACGCCATGGTCGTGGGAGGTCGTCCTCAGCAGTCCCCGCGTGAGCTGGACGCAGCCACCGGAAAGCGGGGCTGCACCTGAGTCAGGCAGGCGCGACACGATTCGACTGCCGCTGGCCAATCTGCCGACCATCGACGTGGTGGCGGGGTCGTTCAAGCTGCCGGCCCGGGGCGACGGGTTGCGGGTCGATGTCGAAAACATCATCGCCAGGCTGTCTCCCGAAGGTGACGGGGCGACGATGGAATTGGCCCTGGGGTTGTGGTCGGTCACCATAGATGGCTCCACCATCACCGGGGATGCCCGGTCGGCATGGAACCTGCATACCGCCTCCGTCGAACTGCGCGAGATCTTCCTCCGCGCCGGCGTCGGGGAAACGCAGGGCACTCTGCGCGGGCGAGGGACTCTCGACCTGGCGCCGACTCTCGACATGTCGTCGGCTCTTACCCTCGAGGGTGCGGCGTCCGGCATCGACAGTCTACGGATCGACCTTGTCGTCGAGGGGTCACTGGCGCCGCTGGCGCTGAGCGTCACGGCAGGGGGAGAGGGGGCACATTCGAGGCTCGGCCCGCTGACTCTGCACACGGGAGGGTGGGTCGACTCGGCGACGGCAAGCGCCGATTCCTTCCAGGTCGATATCTCCGGAGGGAGCGTCGGCGGCCGGGCGTCCTGGCAGCCCCTGACCGGATTCGACATCGCTGCCCACATCGACGACTTGGGGCTGCTGCCGTTCGGGGGCCTCGAGGGCCCGGTGCGCGGAGACGTGGAAGTGCGCGGGCATCCGGACAACCTCGGCATCATCGCCGACCTGCAGGCGGCGGTTTCCGGCATCGCCGCCGATCCCGTCGACCTCACCCTGCACGCTGAACTGCAGGACAGCCACCTGAGATTTCGTGCCGCCAGCGATCGGCTGGGCACTCTGCAGGCGACCGGGTCCCTCGCTCTCGACCGCGGGAGCTACGACCTCGACCTGACGGGAGAGCTGGACGCCAACCCGTGGATCGGCAGGAGCTGGCCGCTGTCGCTGCGTGGCAGGTTGTGGTCCGACACGCTCGAGGTGGGGTTGAAAACCCAGCGACTGCCTTTCGGAGACGATCCGCCGGGGCCGGTACAGATCGATGCGACGCTGGCCGCGTGGCGATACCTGGATGTGCGCTTCGGCGTCGACCGAGACCAGGTGCTGGTACGTACCCGGATAGATCTGCAGACGGCCCAACTGGATACCCTCACAGGGTCGGCGCGCGGCCTGTCGCTGTCGCGCCTGTCGCGGGTGGTCAGCGGGAAGCTGGACGGTCAGCTGGCGGCGAGCGGTGAACTGCGGCAAGTGGGACGCGGGGCGCTGGCGCTGCGTGTCGACGATCTGGGAGCTGCCGGCTGGAGCCTGGGCCCCACGACGCTGGTGACGCGTTTCGTCGAGGGCGTGGCATCGATCGATGCCGAGGCGCCGGGACTGCAGCTTCGTGGGTCGATCGATACTTCTGGTGTGGTGCATGTCGAGGCTATCATGCAAGACGCTTCGGCGCGGCGGCTGGGAACCGACGACTCGATCCGCATCAGCGGGCGGCTACGCGTCGTGGCTCCCTCCGGCGACGTGGCGATGGGTGAGTTGCACGTCGATCTGGACAGTGCCCGAGCCGAACTTTCAGGATATACGTTGAACCTGCCCGATGGCGCCCGGGGAGACTACCGCAACGGCCACGTCCGACTTTCCAGGACACGGCTGCATACACCTCTCGGCATCATGCAGCTACAAGGAGATCTGAGGCCTGACTCGGTGGCTATCGTGGTCGCCATTGATTCGTTAGAGACAACGGGCCTCGAGCGGATCACGGCGCGAGGCGAGGCGCGCCTGCAGGTGGGAGGTCGTCTCGACGCACCGCGGGCGCACCTTGGCCTCAATCTCAGGTCGCTGGAGTTAGGCGGCCGTCCCCTCGGGGAGTTGACTGCCTCCCTCGACCTGAGCGACAGCCTGCGCGGCCATCTGGAGCTGGGCGCAGCGTCCGGCGATGGGTCGGCACTGACGATGAGCTTGTCGGCGCCGAGTGCCGACTTCCATCCACATGGCGAAACGACAGGACGAGAACAAGCTCGCGTGCGGATCGCGGCGCGGAATCTTGACGCATCCTCGATCGCCACCTACGCCCTTGACGATTCGACGGGACTGACGGCGAGTTTGTCCGCTGACTTGCGGATGCCGGCACGTCAACTTCTCAACGGAATCCAATGGCGTGATATCTCCGGGTATTTGGAACTGCTGGAATTGACGGTTGACCGCGACCGCGTGCGTGTGCGTCTGGAGGCGCCGTCGCGAGCGCAGCTGTCCCTCGGCCAAGCATCACTGCAGGGCTTCGACCTGCCTGTCGAAATGTTTCGGCGTGACATCAACACGTTCGAGTCTGCGGGTTCGATTCACATCGACGGCCAGCTCATCGGGGACAGCGGTGGACTGACGGTCCGTGTCGACAACCTCAAACTGGACGCGGCGGCCCGGGCCATTCCCGGCCGGGTGTCGCTGCCGGCAGGTGAGATGTCTCTGCAGGCGCACCTGACGGGGACTTTCGACAGTCTGGCTCTCGATGCCAGC
>JAYZCA010000328.1:0-24369 GCA_036339235.1 Candidatus Latescibacterota bacterium
CGTAGTCGGGCCTCGGCAGGGATCCGACGACGGCCGTGGGAAACAGGGTACCACTGCGCTCTACAAGGCTCGGCATGTTGCACCTGCTTTCGCGGCTTGACGTCGTCTGCAGGACTCGACGCCCCAAAGGTACGCTGACGCAGATGCATGTGCCCGTACTATGGTGCTGTATATAGGCTTGGCCAGTGCTGGTTGGCCTGAGCGAAATCCTCTTCCGTGTCGACTTCCATATACTGACCGTCGGTGGTCACCATATGGAAGCTGAGGCCGGCATCCAGCATGTCTTCGAACAGGTGGATGAGGTAGGCCTTGCGGGACAGCTGCTGGCGCGCACCGTGATAGGCGTGGCACAGCGATTTTGCTCCGGCCCGGGAGAAGCGGGCGACGCCGATGTACTCGCCGTGGGCGGCGGCGGCATCGATACTACGGTTCACGCGCAGGATCCGGTCGGCCTCGGCCGTCACCTTCTCGGCATCGTCCTCGGGATGCTGGCTGCGCTCGGCATATCGTGTGCGCCACTCTGTGTCGACGCAGAGCACGCGGTCACCGGGATGGTCGATGGCGCGGCGCACGACATCGGCTCGATAGAGAATATCGGCGTAGGTGACGATGCACCCTTCGTCCATACAATCCTCAGCGCACATGAGCGACTCCAGAATGTTGGTTTCAGCCCACTCGGGGTTGTGGCGAAAGATCAGATGTGGGTAGTCGCGCCGGACCAGATCGATGCGATAGCCGCCGATGAAGACGATCTCGTCGACACCGGCCTCAGTCAGGGCCGCCAGCAGCCAGTCGAGAATCCGATGGCCGCCGATGGGGGCGTAGGGCTTCGGTCGATCGTCGGTGAGGGCATTGAGCCGGCTGCCCCGACCGGCGCCCAGTACGAGAGCTCGCATGGCGCAGGAGTATAGCCGCCGATCTGCAGTGGAGCCAGCAGAGACCGCCGTGCGGATTTCGGCATTTGCGGACGTTCCCCTTTGTCGATTCCTTGGGAAGCTTTGGTACTCAGCCAAGAGGACTCATGCCACCCACCCCCAAGCATAGCGGCACAGTCTCCCTCGAGAAGACGGCCTGAGGCCTTGGAACCCCGAGTCGGCTTCATCACCCTCGGCGTGGCGGACCTGACGCGATCCACCCGCTTCTACTGCGAGGTCCTCGGGCTGACACCACGGCCGACGTCGATGGTCCAGGTCACGTTCTTCGACATGGGCGACCTGTGTCTAGCGTTGTTCTCGAAGTCACAACTGGCCGCTGACGCCGGTATCAGTGGCGAGGGTTCGGGGTTTGCCGGCATCTCACTGGCCCACAACGTTTCCTCCATCGAAGAGGTCGATGCCCTCCTGACCCACGTAAACCGAAACTCCGACGAGTATGGCTGCCGTGTGACACGTGCGGGACAAACTTCCGACTGGGGTGGGTACACCGGGTATTTCGCCGACCCCGACGGGTTTCTGTGGGAGATCGTCTGCAATCCGCATGGCTGAGCCAGGCCTGGAACACGAACCGTTTGGCTTCCAGCGCTTGAAGGATGACCGCGTCTTCCTCTACCATCATGACCGTCATGTGGTGCCCCTGGCCGGCGCCACCGCGCGCCGGTTCCTGGACCGCGCCGATGGCCTCGTGGGCGAAGCACTGCAGTTGCTGATGGCGAAGGCGACGAAAAACTTTAAGAGGGGGAACGAGAGGTGAAGATCACCGACATCCGGCTGTTGCCGCTGACTGGAGCCACCATGGACGGCGGCTGGGATCAGGGCTTCGGGGAAGAGGACAACCTGCACACCCTGGTGGAAGTCATCACCGACGAGGGGGTCACGGGCCTCGGCTCCATTTATACGTCGGCGAAGTTGTGCGAGGGTGCCCTTGGCGTCCTGCGACCGCTGGCCTTGGGCGAATCCGCCATCGAGCCAGCGCGCGTTGCCGAAAAGCTGCATCAGTCCACCTTCTGGCAGGGCCGGGGCGGTTCGATCACGCACTGCATCTCCGGCATCGACATCGCTCTGTGGGACATCTTCGGTAAGGTGACCGGCCAGCCGATCTCGCGGCTTCTGGGTGGCCGCTACCGCAACCGGATCAAGCCCTACGGCTCGCTCATTATGGCCGATCCGGACCAGCTGGTGCCCCGCCTCGAGGACGCCGTGCAGCGCGGCTTCCGCGCCATCAAGATGGGCTGGGGACCCTTCGGCCGGGAGTCGCGGCAGAAGGATGAGCTGATCGTCAGCACAGCGCGCCAGACCGTTGGACCCGACGTGGAGTTGATGGTCGACGCCGGGGGCTCCGATCGCTACTGGCCCCACGGGTACAAGTGGGCGCTGACCACGGCGGAAATGCTTGTGGACCATGACATCACCTGGTTCGAAGAGGCCCTGCGTCCCGACGACTTGACCGGCTACATCAAGCTCACCGAGAACGCGCGGTTGCCTATCACCAGTTGCGAGGTGCTCACACGCCGTCAGGCCTTCATGCCCTGGATCGAGCAGCGCGCCGTCGACTACATCCAGCCCGACGTCACCAAGGTGGGCGGGCTGACCGAGGAATTCCGCATCGCCATGCACGCTTATGACAATTCCATTCTCTTCGTCCCTCACGGCTGGAACACCGCCATCGGTCTGGCGGCGGACCTGCAGCTCGTCGCCGCAGTGCCCACGGCGCGCTGGGTGGAGTACATCACCCCCGCCCCCTACATTGAAGAGCTCGTGGAGCAGCATTTCTCGCTGGACGAGGAGGGCTGTTTGTCGATTCCGGAGGCGCCCGGTCTCGGGGTTGTGTGGAGCGCCGAAGGCGTCAAGCGCTACTCCGGGATGGATCTGACGACCTCCGACCTGTAAGGACCAGCCTCCCGTATGCCTGAGACCATCCCCCTCGCCATCGTCGGTTGTGGTGGCATGGGCCACCGTCATCTGTACGGCCTGGCCGAACTGACCCGCGCCGGCCTCTCCCCTTTCACTCTGGTCGGGGCCTGCGACCCGGACGAGGGCAACGCCAACAGCCTCGCCGATCAGGCGGCCGACCTGCTGGGGCAGCGTCCCGCCGTCGCCGGCAGTCTCGAAGCCCTCGCCGCCGCCGCTGACGTGGCCGCAATCGACCTGACGACGACGCCGCGGTATCACCATACGGTCGCTGTCGAAGCCTTCGAGCGCGGCTGGCACGTGATGAGCGAAAAACCCCTGGGCCTGACGGCGCGCGCCTGCCAGTTGATGGTGCGCTCCGCGGCACAGCATGACCGGGTGCTGTCCACCGCGGAAAACTACCGCCGCGATCCGATCAACCGCCTCGGCAAGGCCCTGCTCGACGCCGGCGTCATCGGTGATCCCCGTCTTATGCTGCACCATACGATGGGGGGCGCGGACCGCATGCTGATCTCGGTGTGGCGGCACCAGAAGGATGCCAGTGGCGTGCTCCTGGACGTAGGCGTGCACTTCGCCGACATCCTCGAGTATTACCTCGGACCGGCAGCCACGGTCTTCGCGCAGACGCGGCTGCACGAGAAGACGCGCAAGAACCCGATCGCCGGCAAGGACATCACCGACGGCGGTTCACCCGGTGGTGTGTACGAACGCTGGCAGAAGGACATGCCCGCCGAATTCGAGGCCACCGCCGACGACGCGGGGTATTCGACCATGCTCTTCGAATCCGGCGCCGTCGTCTCCTACATCGAGGACCACGCCGCGCGCGGTGAGGGCATGTGGAAACGCGCCATCTTCGGAAGTCTCGGCTCGTTGGACCTGCCCGGTGACCGCAGCGGCCGCCGCCTGACCCTGCACCTGCCGGGCCAGGATCCGGAGTCTGGAGCAGGACTGCTGGACCTGGTCCCGGACCTGCGTCTGGATGAGGCGACGGCGGCTCTCTTCGGCGGCGACCGCCTCTTCGAGTACTCCTTTGAGTTTGTCGAGACAGACCGCAAGCTGATCGCCGTTGAGTACGCGGACTTCGGTCTGGCCATCGGCGGTGTTGGCGGCCATCCGGAAGTCGACGGCGCCCAGGGCGCCCGCTCCGTGGCCATCGCCTACGCCTGGATGGAATCGCAGGTCGCCGGTCGTGCCGTCACGGTGGACGAGGTCCTCAACGACCAGGTCAACGACTACCAGGCCGACATCAACGACAGCCTGGGCCTGTAGAGGAACACCAGATGCCGGCGATCCTTTGCCCCCGTTGTCACAAGCTGATCAGCAGCGACGCGCCGCGTTGTCACCACTGCGGCATGATTCGCCCCGGCATGTTCGGGCTGGCCAGCCGCATGCGGCAGCTCGGCCTGAGTCTCGACTTCCCGCACATCATCACCGTGTTCTGCGGCGCCCTCTACCTGCTCTGCCTAGCTCTCGATCCGGGCGCCATCCTGCAGCCGCGCGGTATGATGGATATCCTCTCGCCCAGCGGCCAGGCCACCGCCAAAGTGGGGATGACGGGTATGATGCCCGTGTTCGTCTGGGGGCACTGGTGGACGGTGATCACCGCCATCTATCTGCACGGCAACCTGCTGCACATCTTCTTCAACATGATGTGGGTGCGGCAGCTGGGACCCGTGGTGGAAGAGCTGTTCGGCCCCTTTAGACTGTTCGTCATCTTCACCGTGGCCGGTGTCGTCGGTTTCATCGCCTCGACCACCATGGGTTCTGCCTTTACCCTCGGGGCTTCCGGCTCGATCTTCGGCCTGCTGGCAGCAGCCATCGTCTACGGGCGCCGCGTCGGCTCCGGCATGTTCACCCGCCAGTTCCTGCAATGGGCGGTGATCATGTTCGTCTTCGGTTTTATCATGGATGGGATCGACAACTGGGCCCACGGCGGCGGCTTTGCCGGTGGGTACGCCACCGCCTGGCTCTTCAGCCGCACACCGAACGACCGCGAGGGTTTCGGTGCCTACGTGCTGGCCGGCGCCTGCGCCGTGCTCACGGTCCTGGCCTTTTTCCTGCAGTTCATCGCCGCCCTTGGCTGACGACGACGAACCGCTCGACGTTCTTGAGGGCGAAGACCTGCACGTCGTCGGCCAGAAGACACGGGCGCAGGTACATCGTGATCACGACTGGCATGGCGCCGTCTTCGTCTGGTCCGCCTGGGAGTCGGCTGGAAAGCGGCGTATGCTGTTGCAAAAACGTGGACGGTCTGGCGACGAGTTCGCGCAGCAGGTAGACGCCCTTGCGGGCGGTCACATCGGCGCCGGCGAAACCGCCATCGACGCGGCTCGCCGGGAGCTGACCGAAGAGGTGGGACTGTTGGCGGGAGCGGATGATTTCATCCACCTGGGATCCCGCCGCTCGGATCGACCGGTTGGAGAGTGCCGGCGTCTCTTCCAACACCTGCTTCTCTACCCGGTACCACTCGACATCGATCGCCTACGGTTCTCCGATGAGGTGGATGGTTTCGTCGAGGTCGATCTGCAGGGTTTCGACGACCTCGTCAACGGTCGCTGCCAGCACCTGCCCTCGCGGGCTCGTTACCAGCGCGACGGCGGACCGTCACAGTCAATGGACCTGGCACGAACCGCCATCCTCGGTTACCCCGACGCGATCCTCGACACCTTCCGCCGCAGCCTGGCGTCGATCACGACGTGGCTGCAGGACGGACGGGTGGATCCGGTCCACTTCGAGTGAAGTGGAAGTCAGACGAGGATCTGGACCTCGCCACCCTCGACACGGGCGGGAAAGCTCTGCACCTGTTCGCCCGGGCGCGTCATGCAGTCCCCCGTGGTGACATCGAACTGCCAGCCGTGCCGGTGACAGGTGACGACCGATCCGTCGAGGGCACCGCACCCCAGCTCCCCGCCCTGGTGCAGGCAGGCGTTGGCCGTGGCATGATACGTTCCGTCCACATTGAAGAGGGCGACGGATCGGCCACGGGCCTCGACGACACTCGCCGTGCCGGGCGCGATGCCATCGTCCCTCGCCACGGTGACCCATTCGGGCTCTCCCGTGGCCGCGGATGCCGTCTCGAGGCCATCCAGATCGAGGGATCGCAGTACCTGCACCGCGTCGATCACATTCGTCAGTCCCGCCGCCGGGTAGGCGCACAGGATCGCGTCGAGGACCTCGTCGGGCGTGGCGCCTTCACGAATGGCGCGCGGGATGTACTGGCGCAGGCCGCGCTCGGACAGGTTGACGACCTTGGTGACGACGGAGATCAGAAACCGGGTCTTCGGGTCGAGGTGCCGGGCCGATTCGCGGAAGAAAGCCAGCAGGTGCTGCATGGCCTCAGGGCGTTCGCGGGACAGCCATTGCAGCCCGCTGAGTTCTTCCTCTGTCACTTGTCGTCCTCCCCACCGGGATGAGTGAAGCGTACAATATAGAGATGCGGGATTTCACCAGCTTGAAGATCCCGGAGCCGGAGTGGGTCCAGTGATCCGCGTCGACTCCGTGACGCGAACCTACGGCGCCATCACCGCCGTCGACGATATCACTTTTGGCGTCGAGCGCGGCCAGGTCGTCGGCTTCGTCGGACCCAACGGCGCCGGCAAGTCCACGACGCTGAAGATGCTGGCCACCTTCCTGCGGCCCACGGCGGGCACAGTCGCCGTGGATGGCTTCGACGCGGTGGCCGATCCCCTCGAGGTCCGCCGCCGCATCGGCTACCTGCCAGGCGACACGCCGCTCTACAGAGACATGATCGTGGCTGATCTGGTGCGTTTTGTCGCCGGTGCCCATGGCCTGGCCGGCGCTGACCTGCAAGTGGCCATGTCCCGCGCCATCGACATGTGCGGCATCGGTCCCGTGATGTCGCTGCGCGTGCGCGAGTGCTCCACCGGCTTCCGGCAGCGCGTCGGCTTGTCCTGCGCCCTCGTCCACGATCCACCCGTGCTGCTCCTCGACGAACCCACCCACGGGTTCGATCCGCTGCAGGTGATGGCCTTCCGTGATCTGCTCACCGAGTTGAAGCAGGACCGGGCCATCCTCTTCTCCACCCACATCATCGCCGACGTCGAAGCCGTCAGCGACCGCGTCCTCATCATTCACCACGGTCGACTCCTGGGCGATGGCACCCTCGCCGAACTCAGACAACGCGCCGGCCTCGGCGACGCGGGGCTCGAGCCCATCTTCGCCCATCTCGTGTCTACCTTCGGGGAGCCGGCATGACCCTGGTCGATGGTGTGATCCTCGTCGCCCGTCGCGAGCTGCGTGCCTACTTCGACTCGCCCATCGCCTACATCACGGCCGCCGTGTTTCTGGTGATGGCGGGTACGTCCTTCACGAACTCCTTCTTCCTGGCGGGCGTGATCGACATGACGCCCTTCTTCGACACCCTGCCTTTCCTGCTGATTCCCTTTGTGCCGGCTCTCACCATGCGCGCCTGGTCGGAGGAGCATGCCCAGGGAACGGTAGAGCTGTTGCTCACCCTGCCTCTGCAACCGGTGCAGGTGGTGACCGGAAAATACAGCGCCGCCCTTCTCTACTACGGACTCATCCTCGCCGGCTCTCTCCCCATCGTCGCCATGCTGTTGTGGCTGGGCGAGCCCGACCTGGGCATGATCTTCTGCGGGTACATCGGCGCCCTCCTGCTCGGTGCATTGTTCCTCGCCTTCGGGCAGTTCCTTTCGAGCCTGACACACAACCAGATCGTCGCTTTCGTGCTGGCCGCCCTGTTGGCTTCAGCTCTCGTGTTCAGCGGCCACCCAAGCGTCGTCGAGGTTCTCGACGGCCTGGCGCCAGGTTGGCAAGCGGGCACCGCCGTTTCCGGAGCCGTCTCCTGTCTGCCTCCCTACGAAGCCTTCGTCGGCGGACTTATCGGCCTGGATCACATCCTCTACTTCGTCCTGATGTCGGCCTTCTTCCTGTGGCTGACACAGGTCGGGCTCCGGCGTATTCAGTACTGAGGTTGGTGTGAAGCGGCTCTTCCTGCTGCAGGCGACGGCCGCCGCGATCCTCGTCTTCGGGCTCGTCGTCGTCGCCGGGCGATTGACCCAGCTGGCCGCCCCAGCGTTGTGGTGGGATGTCGCCGGCCGTCATCCGGCCACGCTCCCGGCAGACCTGGCGCACGTGCTGCGGAACCTCGACGGCAAGCTGGATGCCACGCTCTTTGTCAGCGATCGCTCGCAGATGCCCTCGCACCTCAAGGATGTGGAAGCGACGACGCGTGCCCTGCTCGAGGCGATGGCCTCAGCCTCCGGTGGCGCCTTCTCCTACCGGGTCCTCGATCCCGATCGATCCGGACCAGGCGGGGCTCGCTACGCCGCGGCGCGGCGCGTCAGCCCGATCCGCGTGCGGCGCGTCCTCGACGACGCCGAGTCCCAGGCCGAGATCTGGTCCTCTCTCGTGTTTGCCAGGCAGGACGTTCGGCGGCGCGACGACATTCTCATTCAAGGTATCGAGAACGCCCACCTGCCGCATCTCGGTTCGCTGGTGGCCACCCACCTGCGTGCTGAAGCACCGCAGGCCTCCTTCGCGCTGTCGGCGCCGCCGGGCTTTGACGAGCTGCCGCGTTACCTGTCACAGCACGGGCCCGTCATCGAGATCGAGGTCGACAGGACGGCGACGATCCCTCACGATGTCGACGTCCTGTTCTGGATCGAGCCCCGCCACGTCACGCCGCGCCACATCGGGGCATTGCGTCGTTTCCTCGCCGCGGGCCGCACGGTTGTGCTGGCGGGCAGCCCCAGTCACATTCTCTACTCGTCGACAGACAATGGCGAGGTCCGTTTCCGCGCCGAGTCCACCGGCTCCGCCTGGGAGCGGCTGCTGGAGCCCTTCGGTCTGCGACCTCTGCCCGATTTGGTGATGGACCGCAACGCCGCGGCAGCGCCTGTCGTCGTCGACGGCCAGCGGCGCCAGGTGGAGGCTCCCTTTCACCTGCGCAATTTGCCCGCTTTCCGCGATTTCCGACCCTTCCGCACGCCCGCCCGCGGAGGGCTCAGCTTCATCGCAGCTGGTCCTCTGCAGATCGATCCGCAACGTGTCGCCGACGCCGGCTACGAGGCCCACGTGGCGGCGACGACGACGGAACGCGCCTGGGTGCGCTCCATGCCGTCGACGGATTTCGGTCTCGCCGATCTCGCTGCGGACCTGATCGCGCCCAAACAGAACCTGATGATATTGCTCACGCCACAGGACCCGTGGGCGGGACAACTGCTGGTGCTGGCTTCCTCCAGCTCCTTCCGCGACGGCATCGTGTCGCAGTCCGGCTTCGGTCATACGGTGTTCCTCACCGATCTTGCCCGTACCTTCGTCCACCCGGAGGAGTTGGTGCGGCGGCGGGTCGAGCGGCATACGCCGCCGGCGCTGCCGGCGCTGGCCGACGCCGAGCGCGTCGGCTGGCGCCTCGTCGTCGTCGCTCTGGTGCCCGTCCTCTGGCTGGCCGCCGCCCTGCGCCGTCTCGCTGGTGACGTAGGTCTGCGCTGGCGCCGACCAATGCGCGCAGCGGGACGACGCCTGTGGATCGGCGCCGTCGCCATGGGATCTGTCGTCCTCTGGCTGACCCTGCGCGGACCTCTCTCCGTCGTGCGCTTCGACGCCACGGCGGCGCGCGTGCACACACCGTCGTCGCAGGTGATCGAGGAACTGCGAGCCACCGCAGGGCTGCAGGCGCAGCTCCTGCTGTCACCGCCTTCGCACCTGCCACCCGAGGTGCGTGGCGTGACGCGGCGAGCGGCGGATCTGCTCGAGGACAGCGGCGTCCCCCTGCGCGTTGTGCGCGTCGACGACGGCAACGCCTCGCCGCAGGGTGTCAGGCCCTTCGAGGTCGAACGCGTGCGTCGGGACACCTCGGTTACCACCCGGATCTACAGCGCCCTGCGTCTGACCGGCAACGGCAGGACGACCGACATCCCAAGACTCGACGGACAGACGGGGCGACATCTCGACTTCCTGCTGGCAGCCGCGCTGCGCCGCCTCGACTACGGTGCGGCGCCGGTGCTCACCGTCGTCTCCGACCTGCCGCGACTGTCGCCGGCAGAAGCTCTGGAGGACTTTCAGAAGAAGGGCTTGAGCGCGCCCCAGGGCGTCGACGTCTACAGTCGCGCCAAAGGACTGTTGGTGGACTACGGGTACGACGTGCGCCATGTGTCACCGCGCGACCCGGTCCTGCCGAAGGGAGCCGACGCCGTGCTCTGGTTTCAGCCCCGGCGCAACTCCACTCCCGTTCTCACCCAGCTCAGCCAGCACCTGGGCGGCGGCGGCCGTGCCATCGTTGCAATGCAGCACTTTAACATCCAGCAACGCCAGTACCGGGGCACCGGGTTCGAGACCGTGCACTGGCCGCAACCGCAGTTTCAGGACTTCGACCGCTACCTGCGTCTCATCGGCGTGGAGCAGTTACGTGAGATCCTCTTCGACCGCACGCGGCATCACCTCGAGCTCGACACGCAGGTGAACCGCACGGCGGTGCGCGAGTACGACGAACAGCGCGTCGCCCTGCCCTTTCTGATCCGCGCCGTAGGCCCCAACTTTTCCGCCACCTCACTGGTGACCCGCAACCTCGGCGACTTGCTGTTTATCTGGGGCAATCGCTTCGGTTTCGACGAACCCGCGATGCAGGCCGCCGGCGTGACGGCCCAGGTCCTGGTGACGACGACGGCCAACGCCTGGGCTTACGACTGGAGCGGTGGCTGGCTTCCTGACGAGGTGCTCGACGAGGGATCCAATCCACACCTGCCAGGCCCTCAGGCGCTGGCCGTCACCCTGGAGGGACAATTTCCCGTCGTCGACGCGGTACGCACCGAGGGTGCAGGTACGGAGTTGGTGCCGCAGAAGTCGACGAGTGGCGAAAGCGGCTGGCTCCTCCTCGTCGGCTCGTCGGAGATGTTCAAGGATGTGCACCTGCTGAAGCCCGGCTTCGCTCACGACCAGTTGCTGCTCAACGCCGTGGCCCACGCCGTCCATGGCCCGTCACTGGCGGCTCTGCAGGGACGGCACGCCACAACACCTCGCGGTTTTGCCGTGGCCGGGGCGGCGACGCGCACCAGCTGGCGGGTCGCCGTCATCGGCGGTGGGCCTCTGCTGCTGTGCGGCATCGGCGCCTGGCGACTGCGTCGCGGGAGAAACCGATGAGCCGCTGGCTCGGGGTTCTGCTGTTCGCCCTTGTCGGGCTCGGTGGCATCGATGCGTGGATCCGCCACGAACGCGAGGTTGGACGCGTCAGCGACGGCATCTTGCGGCCCCTCGTCGACCCGGTTCGACAGATCGTCCCTGAACGCGTGCGCGCGGTAAACCTGCGCACGCCGGGCACGGGTAGAGAATGGCGTTACGAACGCCAGGGCGACACGTGGCACTTCCCGGCGTATTTCGATGCCTACGTGCACGGTGATCGTTTGGGTTCTTTCCTCGACGTGATACTCGGCGCCTCCGGAACTCGCGCCACCGACGACTTGGACGATCACGATGAGCTAGGGGTTACCGAACGACGAGGACTGGGCGTCACCCTCTATGGTAGCGGCGCCGACGGCCCGCTCGTCGATATCCTGCTAGGCCGCGGTATTCCCGGTTCGGGGGGCGAGGAGATCTATGCGCGGCTCGGCGGTGACGATCTCGTCCTGCACCTGCACGCCAACCCGGTTCGCCTGCTGGGAGGCGGCCAACCGCCGCTGCTGGATGCCCACCTGCTGCCGCGAGCCGAGAGACGCAGCACCCTCACCCGCGCGAAGGTGCTCTCCGAAACTCAATCCTACCTCATACGCCGAGTCCTGGCGCCGCTGCCCGAGAATGCGCCGCCCATCCCGCTGGATGGACGCGATCGCTACCAATGGGTGTTGGAGCGCGAGGCCCGCGTCGATACCTGCGTCGACGCCAGCGTCTACACCTGGTTGGCATGGTTGCGCAGTGTGCGCTTCGAACGCCTCGTCGATCCTCACGACGAAGGCTACGGCCTCGGATCGGTGGGTGAAGTGGAACTGACGGACGAGGAGGATACCAGCGACCGCCTGCAGGTGGGCCGTGCAACTGGCGGTGGACCCGCTGGTGGCGACGGGGTCTACGTCGGCAACCTCGTCGCGAATCTGGTTACGGTGATGCCCGCCGCGCGGGCGCAGTGGCTGCTGCCCCCTGCCCGGTTTCTGCTGGAGCCACTGGCCGACCCGTCGCCCTTCGAGAACATCCCATGATCATCGACGTCCATACCCACGCATGGCAGTTCCCCGACCACTTCACCGAAGACTTCCGCGAACAAGCCCGTTCAGCCAAAGGCGGTGGCGACCTGGATCTGACAGTGACTCTCGACGCCTACAACGCCTCCGGCGGCACGAAGGCGGATCGTGTCGTCGTCTTCGGCGGCAAGGCCAGGCTCTCCGGGTTGTGGGTGGACGACGACTACGTCGCCGGCTACGTGGCGCAGGATCCGGACCGCTTCGTCGGCTTCCTCTCCGTCGACCCCACGCAGGACGGCTGGGAGGCGGAGATGGAGCGCGGCCACCAGCAACTCGGCATGCAGGGTATCAAGCTGCTGTCGATGTACGCCGGCTTCTACCCTCACGATGAGCTCCTCGACCCTCTCTGGCGTTACGCCACCGAATACGCCCTCCCCGTGCTGCTGCACACGGGCACCACCTTCGTCTCCCAGGCACCCATCGACTGCACGTTGCCCCGCCACCTCGACCCCGTGGCAACGCGCTTTCCGGAAGTACGGATCGTCATGGCCCACATCGGTCATCCCTACGAGGGCGAGGCTGTCGTCGTGGCGCGCAAACACCGCCACGTCTACACCGATCTGTCGGCACTGCACTATCGCCCTTTCCAGCTCTATCACAGTCTCATGCTCGTGCAGGAGTACGGCATCTGGCCCAAGGTGCTGTTCGGCACCGACTACCCCTTCACGACGATCGATGCCTCGATCGAGGGCCTCCTCAGGCTGAACAGGATGCTCGACGGCACGTCCCTGCCTCGCCTCAACGAGACACAGATCCAGGCCTGTATCGAACGCGATTCGCTGGATCTGCTGGGACTCGATTGACCAGCCGATGACGGCCGGATACGTCATCGGCCTCGTCCTGGTCGCTGCAGCCACGCCGCTTGTTACCTCCTTCGCGCTACGGCGTTAGGAGCGAACGTCGACCGCTGCTGTGGATCGTCCTTGGTGGCTGACGTGGAGACGCGTCGCGCTGCTGAGCTGTATTGTCTTCGCCTTCGGCGCCCTCGGGATGTTGAGCGGGTTCATCTTGCGAGGCGTCTGGCCTATGGCCCTTTTCTGCTACGCCGTTCTGCCCGTTACCTACAACACAATCGGGTTCGATGTTCGGGGGATCCGTTTGGAACAATTCTTCCTGTGGGCGGTCTGGGTGGATGGATCTGTGTGGCCGGCGGAGATGTGCAGAAGGCGGGCAAGTATGCGTTGGTCGGGTTGCTCATGTGTGGTCACCTTTGGCGCCGTCATCACCAAGCTCGGTGTCCGCAATGCCTGGACATGGGGAAGGATCTGGAAGCGGCAGACGTGAAGCGCTCCTAGTGCGCCACCGACCCGTCACTGTGGAAAAAGCCGCCGATGGATCGGCCCACGAATGGCAGCCTGGCACATGCGTCTTCGTCGATCTCCACACCGATGCCCGGACGATCGGGGATCTCTCGGTAGCCGTTGGTTGTCACGAAGGGTCGGTCGACGAGTGACAGTTGTTCGTCTGTGTGCGCGTTGACTTCCGTCACGTAGTAGTTGGGGATGGCCGCCGCCAGATGGGCGAAGGCGGCGTTGTTGACCGGGCTTCCCATCAGGTGCGGGAACAGCTGCACCATGGCCGGTTCCGCGATGGAGGCAACCTTCTTCATCTGGGTAAACCCGCCGGTCAGTGACAGGTCGGGTCGGATGAACGCGGCAATCTGGCTGTCGATCAATTCCTTGAACTGCGTCAGCAGGAAGTTGCGCTCCCCCAGGGCCATGGGAATGTCGATGTGTCGGGCGATGTGGGCGTGCGCTTCGTTGCTCTCGGGCGCCAGCGGATCCTCGTAGTACTTCAATCGATAGGGCTCCACCGCCCTGGCCAGCGTGATCGCCTCGTCCGGCTGCAGGTTGCGGTGAATCTCGACGCCGAGATCGATGTCATAACCGACGGCATCACGGATCGCCTCGATCACATCGATGGCCTCGGTCACGACCTGCGAGCTCTCGCGCTTCTCGAAGTCGGCGAAGAAGGGGCTCGTGCGTAGGGACGTGAACCCGTCCGCCACACACTGACGGGCAGACGCGACACGCGCCTCGATTGTCGCTCCCCCGACATTGTTGAACACACGAACCTTGTCGCGGCACTTGCCTCCGAGCAGCTGGTAAACTGGCAGGTTCACCGACTTGCCGAGGATGTCCCACAGCGCGATGTCGATGGCGCTGAGGGCCGAGTTGATGGCGGCACCCATGAAGTGGAAGCTTCGTGACACCGTCTGGTAGTGATGATCGATCTGCAGCGGATCTTTACCGACGAAGTAGTCGCTGAGTTCACCGATCAGCACGGCGACGGATCGATGGTGCGCCCAGAGGCCGGACTCACCGTTGCCGATGATGCCTGCATCCGTGTAAACACGGACCAGGAGATAGCGGTCGGTGAGGATAGGCTTGATGTCGGTGATTTTCATGGGATGCTCCGGGGCTGGGGTCTTATACTTGCGCCGGACAGTATGGTGCAAGCCAAGCTGATGGAGCAAGCTGCTAGTGTCCTGTCGCAGAGATACATTGGCAAAATTCGGGCGTATGGGACCCGCAGGGTCTCCGCGGGATGGCTCGGCGGACGAATGTTAACGAGCTTCTGCGACAGGACACCAGCCGATGAATATCTCCCCGCTGCAGGAACTTCTCGCCCCCGGCGACGATCTGTGCCTGTTGTGGCTCGGTAATCTCAGCTGGCTCCTCCGCCAGGGCGGTCGACCTGGATCTGGATATCGACACACGGGTGCAACCCTCACCGATCCCGACGGTGGAGCTGGCGCCGCACTTGGACGTACATTTCATCACCCACTGGCACGGTGACCATTTCAGCAGTACCACCAGTGCACTCCTAGCCGAGCTCTCCGACTGTCTCTTTGTGTTACCCGCTGACTGCGTTGACAAAGCGCACGAGATCGGCATCCCCAACGAGCGCATTCACATCGTCCGCCCCGACGAACCCTTCGAGTTGCCCGGCGGCGTCAGCGTCCGTCCGCACCGCGCCCTGCACGGCGAGAAGAACTTCACCGTCTATCGCCACGCCAGCTTCGACTGCGGGTATCTATTGGAGATGGGCGGTAAGCGCATCTTCCAGCCGGGGGACAGGTGCTGCTCGAACAACACCTGGACCTGAGCGACATCGACGTGCTGCTCATCTCGCCTACGGTGCACAATGTGTACATCGATCGCTCCGCAATCCTCATCCACCACCTGGAGTCTGCCTTCATCTTCGACCAGCACTTCGGCACTTACCGCGAAACAGAAGACAATCTGTTCTGGACTCGGGGCTACCCCGACGAACTGAGATCCACCTTGGCGCCACGGCTGCGGGAACGGTTCACCAAGCCCATCATGGGACGGGTTTACGGGATCGACTGAGTCGTAGCTGTTGGCGTCGACATATCTGTTCCTGCGCGAACTCGGTCAAGTCAACCCACCCGACGCTACAGACCACCACCTCTCAGACGACTGACAGACCTACAAACAAACGGGAGAGAGGCCGTGTTCGCCGACCCGCCCACCGCTATATCAAACCCCCCACATCAATCCCGAACTCCTCACCAAATTCCCCCCAAACTTCACCCGAAACGATAACAGTCCCCGCCTCAAACGAAGTCCTCACCTCATCCACACTCGCCTGTCCCGGAAGCACAAACCCATCCACAGGCGCCGCCATACAGTACTGAATCGCCAGATGCCTTATGTCGACATCCCGGTCGCGACACCAGCGCCACATGCCATGCGCTCTGGGCTCGGTTGTGTCACGGATCTTGCGCTGTTCGTCTTGGGGGTTCGGCTCAGCTCCCGTGAGCAGGCCCATCGCCAATGGGCTCGCGAGAATGACACCCACATCCTGCTCCCGACATAACGGGAACAGCTCTGCGTCCGCCGCCTGCGTCAACAAATTGTACTCGAGATATGTCAGGATCAGTTCGATCTTGCCCGTGGCGATGGCCCTCCGATGTACCTCTGCCGAGCGGGCACCGATGCCGATATGCCGAATCTTACCCTCCTCTTTCATCCGCAGGAGTTCTTCGAGGGCGTTGCCAGGTGCCAGTGGGTCGACGATGTCGCTGTCCTGCATTTGCTCCGGCTGGTCGTAGCCGTGGATCAGCACACTGTCGAGATAGTCGGTGCGAAAGTCCCGCAGGCTGGCCTCGACGCTGGACCGTGTTCTGGCCGCCGAATGGTCGGAAGTGCGTTCGTTGCGCACGTGACAGCTGACTTTCGCCTGCAGGTAAACGCGTTGTCGGCGACCGCCTTCTGCCAGAACGTCGCCCCAGGACCGCTCGTCCTGCCCGGGGTAGGTGTCTAGGAAATTCATCCCTAGGTCGAGAGCCGTCTCGATACCGGCGATCGTACCCTCACGTCCTGCCTTGTGCCACCAGGCACCGCCGAGGCCGACGGCTGCGGGTTGCATCTCTGTCTGCCCGAGACGCCGTTTCGGTAGATCCGCCATCGGGTTAACCCCCAAGAAGCGACATGCAGCACTTCTTGTATTTCTTGCCACTGCCGCAGGGACAGGGCTCGTTGCGCCCCGTCTCGACACCGACCTTGCGCACCGTGGCGCCACGCACGGAGCCGTCGTCCCGAAAGCCAGCGCCGTAGTCATTCTGCATCGCCGCCACGCGGTCAGCCCACTCGTCACCGCAAGGAAACCGACCCGTCGACGGCAGGAACTCCAGGAACGCCCGCAGCAACTCGGGGAAAGCGCGCCGTTGGTCGATGGGAACATCGAGGCGAGCGACGCTGCTCAGGGCTCGGCTCATGCTTTCCTGTGAGACCACCTCACCCACGTCGTCGCACCAGTGCGCCAGCAGCGACTCGGCGTTGGGTTTGAGATTCGCGTCCAGCAACAGGAAATGCTGTGACTGCGTGAACGTGCTGACTTCGTCGGTGAGTTTGGCCATGTCGTCAAGATAGCCGTCGACGGCGCTGGCAGAAATGGATACGCCCTCGCGAGCTTGAGTTCTCGATGATCTCGTCAGAGGAACGAACTCAGGGCAGGGAGGTGGTACCCATCAGGTAGCGGTCACACTCGCGCGCCGCCTCGCGGCCTTCCTTGAGGGCCCACACCACCAGGCTCATGCCGCGGCGCACATCGCCGGCGGCGAAGACACCCGGGGTGCTCGTGGCGTACTTGCCCTCGTCGGCCTTCACGTTCGAGCGTCGGTCGCGCTCCAGACTCAGTGCTTCGGGTACCGTGTCCTCCGGTCCCAGCCAGCCCATGGCCAACAGCACCAGCTCGGCGGGCCATTCCTTCTCGGTGCCGGGCACTTCACGGAAGGGAGGTCCATTCTCGACCGGCACCCATTCGACCTGCCTCGTCAGCAGAGCGCGCACGTTGCCATCATCGTCGCTCAAAAACTCCGCCGTGCTGATCAGGAACTCGCGGGGATCTCTACCATCGCGGGCCTCGGCCTCTTCGTGACCGTAATCGAGCCGGTAGATCTTCGGCCACTCCGGCCACGGGTTGTCATCGGCGCGCACCTCCGGCGGCGGCGGGATGATATCGAACTGGAACACACTCTTGCAATCGTGGCGCAGCGACGTGGCGACACAGTCGGTACCGGTATCGGCGCCTCCCAGGACGATGACGTTCTTGTCCTTCGCCGAGATGTAGTTGCCATCTGCCAGCTTCGAATCGAGGAGCGACTTGGTGTTGACGTGCAGGAAATCGATCGCCTGGTGGATGCCTTTCAGATCCCGCCCCGGGACCGGAAGATCGCGTGGCTTCAAGGCGCCGATGCAGAGCACGACGGCGTCGTAGTCGTCAATCATTTTTCGCGCCGGAATGTCTGTGCCCACCTCGGTATTGGTGACAAAGATGACCCCCTCCGCCTCCATCTGCTCAACCCGACGCAGCACGGAGCTCTTGTCGAGTTTCATGTTCGGAATCCCGTACATCAGCAAACCGCCGATGCGGTCGGAACGCTCGAAGACGGTGACCTGGTGGCCGGCACGATTCAACTGCATGGCGGCACTCATTCCCGCTGGCCCGGAGCCAACGACAGCGACCGTCTTGCCCGTGCGCCTCTCCGGTGGCTGCGGCACAACCCAACCTTCGTCCCACGCCCTGTCGATGATCGACACCTCGATGTTCTTGATCGTCACGGCCGGGTCATGGATGCCGAGGACACACGACCCCTCGCACGGCGCCGGACAGACACGACCGGTAAACTCGGGGAAGTTGTTTGTCTGGTGCAGCCGCTCCAGTGCTTCCTGCCAGAGGCCGCGGTAGATGAGGTCGTTCCACTCGGGGATCAGGTTGTTGAGCGGGCACCCCGAGGCCAGGGGCGAGTTCACCGGCAGGGTGGTTCCGGTGTGACAGAACGGCACGCCGCAGTCCATGCACCGCCCGCCCTGGTCGCGCAGTGTCTCGTCACTCAGGTGCAGGTGGAACTCGTCGAAGTCCTTGAGGCGCTCCAAAGGGTCCCGATCCTCGGGGAGCTCCCGCTCGAACTCCATGAAACCGGTTGGCTTACCCATCTATTCTTCCAGTATCTGAGTCTTTTGAACGCCCTCTGACGGCTGACCGGTTTCTGCGAAGTACCAGCGAACTGTCGGAGGGCAGGCATCGATATCGCAGGTCGCGTAGCGAGGGCAGCCCTGGCGAACAAGAGGGCCCGGAGGGCGAGCGCCGGGACGGGGTCAGTCGACCCGTGAGCCAGGGCGCAGCCCGTAACGAAGCGGCCGGAGGCATCGACGCCTGCCCAGCCCTATCAGTTCCCACTGACACGAGCCATGTCGTTTTTGTTCTCGATGAACGCTTCCATCACGGCGTCTTCCCCGGAGAGACCGGACTGACGCGCCCGCTCCAGCGACACCAGCATCCGCCGGTGGTCACGGGGAAACACCTTTACGAACTTCGGCGCCATCTCGTTCCAGCGATCTAGAATCCTCTGGCCGAGAGCCGATTCGGTGAAGCGTACGTGGCGCTCGATCATGTCGCGCACCTCGGCAAGATCCTCTTCGTCTTCGAGGGGCAGCAAATCGACCATGTCCTGGTTGCAATGTTCGGAGAAGTCTCCCGTCTCGTCGAGGATGTAGGCTGTGCCGCCCGACATGCCGGCGGCGAAGTTGCGTCCCGTCGGACCCAGGATAACGGCGCAGCCGCCGGTCATGTACTCGCATCCGTGGTCGCCCACCGACTCGACGACGGCGCGCACGCCAGAGTTGCGCACACAGAAGCGCTCCCCCGCCACACCGCGGATGTAGGCTTGGCCGTTGGTGGCGCCGTAGAAGGCGACGTTGCCGACGATGATCTCTTCGCTCGCGGTGAAGGTGGAGGCGACCGAGGGATAGAGAATCAGCTTGCCGCCCGACAACCCCTTGCCGAAGTAGTCGTTGGCATCGCCTTCCAGTTCCAGTGTCATGCCGGGGGGTATGAAGGCGCCGAAACTCTGGCCGGCGGATCCGGTGAACTTGAGTTGCACCGTGTCCTCGGGTAGTCCGCCGGGGCCATGGCGTTTGGTGATCTCGCCGCCGGTGATCGTCCCCGTCACACGGTTCGTGTTGACGATAGGCAACTCGGCGCGCACCGCTTCACCGCGCTCGAGAGCCGGCTCGCAAATGGCGAGCAGAGTGGTCATGTCCAGGGATCTTTCGATGCCGTGATCCTGCGCCTGCGCTTGATGACGCCCGACCTCCGGGCCGACATCTGGGCGGTGCAGCAGCGGCGACAGGTCCAGGCCCTTCGCCTTCCAGTGGTCTGTGGGGCGCTGGCGCAGGCGATCGGTGCGGCCAACCATCTCGTCGATCGTACGGAACCCGAGACGAGCCATGATCAGCCGCAGGTCATCGGCGATGAAGCGCAGGAAATTGACGACGTTGTCCGGTGTACCCGTGAACAACTTGCGCAGGTCCGGGTTCTGCGTCGCCACTCCCACCGGGCAGGTATCGAGGTGACAGACGCGCATCATGATGCAGCCCATCGCTACCAGTGCGGTCGTGGCGAAGCCGAACTCCTCGGCGCCGAGAAGACAGGCGATGGCCACGTCGCGGCCGGTCTTCAGCTGGCCGTCCGTCTCGACGACGATCCGGTCGCGAAGGTGGTTGAGCACGAGCGTCTGGTGCGTATCGGCCAGCCCCAGCTCCCACGGCAGGCCGGCATGTTTGATACTCGTCTGCGGCGAGGCCCCGGTGCCGCCATCGTGGCCACTGATGAGCACCACGTCGGCCTTGCCCTTGGCGACACCGGCGGCAACGGTGCCGACACCGACCTCTGACACGAGCTTGACGTTGATGCGCGCGTCCTTGTTGGAATTCTTCAGATCGTGGACCAATTCCGCAAGATCCTCGATCGAGTAGATGTCGTGGTGCGGCGGCGGCGAGATGAGCCCCACGCCCGGCGTCGACTGGCGCACCTTGGCGATCCAGGGATAGACCTTGCCGCCGGGCAGCTCTCCGCCCTCTCCAGGCTTGGCGCCCTGGGCCATCTTGATCTGCAGCTCCCGGGCGTTGACCAGGTAATTGCTGGTGACGCCAAAGCGCCCGGAGGCGACCTGCTTGATGGCGGAGTTCTTCGAATCACCGTTGGCCTCCAGCGTGTATCGCGCCGGGTCCTCGCCGCCCTCGCCCGTGTTCGAGCGTCCGCCGATGCGGTTCATGGCGATGGCCAGCGCCTCGTGGGCCTCCTTGCTGATGGACCCGTACGACATGGCGCCGCTCTTGAAACGACTCGTGATCGCCTCGACAGACTCAACCTCCTCGATCGGCACACCGCCGTCCTCGGGATCGACAAACTCGAGCAAACCACGTAGCGTCGCCATGCGGTCGCTCTCGGTCTGATCGTTGATCAACTCGGCGTACTGCTCGTACGTCTCGAAGTCGTTCGTGCGCGCCGCTTTCTGCAACAGGTGCACGGTCCTTGGGTTGAACAGGTGATACTCACCGTTGCGTCGCCATTGGTACTCGCCCCCGGTGTTGAGAGCCGCGCCGCTACTGCCGAATCGGGGGAACGCAGCCACGTGTCGTCGGCGTGCCTCTTCGGCGATGATATCCAGGCCGATGCCTTCCACGCGCGAGTCCGTCCACGTAAAGAACTCGTCGATGACACTCTTCTTGATGCCCACAGCCTCGAAGATCTGCGCCCCGCGGTACGACTTGAAGGTTGAGATGCCCATCTTCGACATCACCTTTACCACACCCTTGAGCACGGCCTTGTTGTAGTTCTCTATCGCTGTGTCGAGGCCGATGTCGGGCAGCATGTTTTCCGCGATCATGTCGCCAAGGGCCTCGTACACTACGTACGGGTTGATGGCGTTGACGCCAAACCCGAGCAGCAAGCAGAAATGGTGCACCTCGCGCGGCTCTCCCGTTTCCAACACGAGACCCGTACGTGTTCGCTTGCCCTTGCGGATCAGGTAATGGTGCAGCCCCGCCGCGGCGAGCAATGCCGGAATCGCCGCCTTCCTTTCGTCGACGCCGCGATCCGACAGGATGAGGATGTTGGCGCCGCGGTCGATGGCCGCCTCAGCGTCGGCAAACAGCCGGTCCAGGGCGCCGCGTAACGCCGTCTCGCCCCCGTCGGCTTCGAACAGTATGGTCAGCTGCTGCACCTGGAACCCGGGCAGGTCGAGGGTCCGCAGCTTCTCCATCTCCGGATCGGTGAGCACCGGCGTCTCCAGGCGGATCTGTCGGCAGGTGGCCGGCTCCGGCTGGAGCAGGTTGCACTCGGCGCCCAGGGTGGTCTCCGTCGCCGTCACCAGTTCTTCGCGGATCGGGTCGATCGGCGGATTGGTGACCTGGGCAAAGAGCTGCTTGAAATAGTTGTAGAGCAGGTGCGGCCGATCGGACAGCACCGCCAGGGGCGCGTCGTTGCCCATCGAACCGGTGGGCCACACCGCGTTGCGTGCCATCGGCCCGAGCTGCACACGCAGATCCTCGAAGGTGAAACCGAAGGCCTGCTGAAACCTCAGGATGGTCGCGTGATCCCGCACGACCGGCTTGTGCTCGACGTCGGGCACCTGGTGCAGATCGACGAGGTTGTCGTCCAGCCACTGCCGGTAGGGGTGTTCGATGGCTACCGAGTGCTTGAGCTCGTCGTCGGTGATGATACGCCCCGCCTTCGTGTCGACGAGGAACATGCGCCCGGGCTGCAGGCGGCCTTTGTGGAGGACGTTGCCGGCGTCGATCTCCAGGACACCGACTTCTGAACCCATGATCACGCGGTCGTCTTTGGTGACGTAGTAGCGCGACGGTCGCAACCCATTGCGGTCGAGGACGGCGCCGACGACGGTGCCGTCGGTGAACGCCACGGACGCCGGCCCGTCCCACGGCTCCATCATGCAGGCGTGGAACTCGTAGAAGGCGCGTTTCTCATCCGACATGCTCTCGTGACGTTCCCACGGCTCGGGAATCATCATCATCAGAGCGTGCGGCAGCGTGCGGCCGCCGAGGTGGAGGAACTCGAGGCAGTTGTCGAACATGGCCGAGTCAGAACCGTCTTCCTCGATGATGGGGAAGAGCTTGGCCAAGTCGGCGCCGAAGACCCCGGAGTCGATCATCGACTCTCGCGTCTTCATCCAGTTAACGTTGCCCCGAAGGGTATTGATCTCGCCGTTGTGGATCAGGTACCGGTACGGGTGGGCACGCTCCCAACTCGGGAAGGTGTTCGTCGAGAAGCGGGAATGAACGAGCACGATGGCGGCGTCCACACGCTCGTCTCTGAGGTCGGGGAAGTAGGCTTCCACCTGTTCGGGTGTGAGCATGCCCTTGTAAACGATCGTACGACAGGACAGGCTCGCCAGGTAGAAAACGTCCCCTTCTTCCTCGTCACTGTGGCGAATTTCATGGGCGGCGCGCTTGCCGATCACGTAGAGCTTGCGCTCGAAGGCCAGGAGGCTGTCGGCATCCCCGTCGCCCACATCGTCGCCGCGCTCGATGAAGACCTGGCGCGTGGCCGGCTCGTGAGACTTGGCCCACATACCGATGGAACTGTTGTCGGTAGGCACGTCGCGCCAGCCGATGACACGTAGGCCTTCGTCTTCGACAATCTCGCCGAACGCCTGTTCACAGAAGCGCCGGTGCGACGGGTGTACTCGCGGTAGGTACACCATGCCGACACCGTAGTGGCCGGGTGCGGGCAACTCGACGCCCGCTGCCGCCATCTCTTCACGCAGAAATCGGTCCGGGATCTGCAACAGGATACCCGCGCCGTCGCCGGTGTTGGGCTCAGCACCCTTGGCGCCACGATGATCGAGACAGACCAGCACCTCAAGGGCCTGCTGAACGATCCCATGCGACCGCTGACCCTTGATGTGGGCGACGAAGCCGATGCCGCAGGCGTCGTGTTCGTGTCGAGGGTCGTACAGCCCCTGCTTGGGGGGAAATGCTGCAGGATACTTCATCGCGGTGTGACCTCTCCGAGGCACGGACGGTCACCCTGACCGGGCAGGCAGGTCGAAGCGGAAGGTTAAAACCGATTCGGGCCGGGACCGGGGTAAACCATTCGGAAGCCCCCGTATTCGGCGGAACGTGTCGCTGCGGGTGCGAGCGGCGGCGGGGGCCTGGCTTCTCAATTTCGAAATGAACCGCATAATATAGCCACACCCCGTACGGTGTCAATCCGATTCTTGTCATTGCGCAGGAGTCAGAGGTTCAAAAAGGCCTATCGACACCGAATGTTTTGGCCTATATTGAACGAAATCGCAATAACGAAGGTATGTATACGGCCATGAGTGACTTTGACGCCCAGGAACAGGCCATCCTCCGAGCCCTGATCCGCAACCCGCGGGTTTCCGACAATCGCATCGCCACAACCACTGGTGTGCCGGTGCGCACCGTGAGACGCAAGCGTTCCCGACTGGAGAACGAAGGACGAGTGCGCTACTACGCAGCCATCGACCGCGAGCGCAGCCAGAACGCCGCGGCGGTGACGACCCAGCACATGGTCATCATCAAGTTTCGCCTGGGGGTGACAAGGGAACAGATCGAAGAAGAAATCCGCAACGAACCGAACGTAGCCAACGTGTTTTCGGAGTTGATCCGCGACAGCTACCTGGCCGAGACGGACGGTCACATCGCGCTGGTCATGATCGTGGAAGGAGCCTCAGACAGCGACGTCGCCGACAGCCTGCAGGGCAAGATCCTGCCATCGATCCAGAACAACCACGGGGAGGACTGCATCCAGGAGATGCGCACGATGCGTGTCCTCGGGCTGATCCGCCGCGAGCACAACTACCTGCCCCACGTCAACATGCCCGATGCCAGGCTGGCCGCCGACTGGCCGGACGAGACGATCTATCTAGGACAGAAATCCGACCGGCTGTGAATCTCTCGAGGCGGCAGACAGTCTACCAAAGAACCGAGTCTTGAAGACTCCGAAGGATCTGG
>JAYZCA010000329.1:0-5699 GCA_036339235.1 Candidatus Latescibacterota bacterium
CGTTGTTCGTCGCTCTCGGGGATCCGATGCCCGAGGTGTTCCACTACCCCTACTTTCACACCTACCTGCTGGCGCTGCTGCAGATACTGCGTGGCCTCTTCGTCACCTCCGCGGACACAACCCTGAACACCTGGCTCAGCGCGCAGTATTTCTGGCACCCGGAGGCAGCCCAACTGATGGCGCGCTGGGTCAACGCCTGCTGCGGCAGCGTGACGCTGCTGCTCGTGGGAGTTCGGCCGAAATCCTGCCGGCCGCCATTGTTACGGCAGACTACCGGCGTCAACTCGGTCGATTGGGAGCGGATCGATCGTTGCGGTCATGATGAACCTGTCGCACCCACCGGTTCGCTGACGATCTACTGGCCAGCATCGCGCAGCGGGATCTGGCGCTGCAGAATACTTCCGTCCTCCAAAGTCTGCGACAGCGATTCGAGCTGTTGTCGATCGGCGCCCCGCCAACGCAAGTCCTCCAGCGATTCCGGCAAGGGCGCATCGAGTCGCTTGATGCTCTGGTCGCGGTAACGGATGGCCTCCTGGCGACGTTCGAAGAACGTTGAGGCCAGAATTGCCTTACCCCGCACGTCGAGTTCCTCCCAAGCACCGGGCTCCATGGCGATGTTCTCCATGCGGCCCCAGCGGCGCAGCACGACCGCCGCCGTCTTCGGACCGAATCCCGGAATGCCAGGGATGCCGTCCGACTTGTCACCAACCAGCGCCAGCCACTCCGGGATACGCTCTGGGGGCACGCCGAACTTTTCCAGCACGGCGGCTTCGTTCAACATCACACGCTTGATGCGATTGTAGAGCACGATGCGTTCTCCGCGAACGCATTGAGCAAAGTCATTGTCACTGGAGCAGATGACGATACGTTCCAACGACGGATTGGACTCAAAGCGGTGTGCCGCCGTGGCCAGGGCATCGTCGGCTGAGAAATCGGACATGGTCCACACGGCAACGCCGAGTGCGGCGAAGACATCGCGTGCCAGGTCGTACTGGGCGAGGATCAACTCCGTGTCTTCGGGTTCGCGCGCCTCCAGCACATCCACATCGTCGAAGGCGACGGCTACGTGGGTCAGCGACTCTTCGCGCAGCAACGCAAAGGTCGTGCTAAACAGCGAGCGCACGGCGCCGACTTCGCCGCCGTCAGAGCGCTGGGAGCGGGGGGCACCGAAGAAGCAGCGAAACAGCTCGAAGCTGCCGTCGATCAGGTAGAGGGTGGGCATTGAGCTAATGTAGCCGCGCGCCGGTGGGTCAGGTCAAGACGTCCGCGAGAGACTCAGGGGAGATAGCCCAACACCATCCCGTCGGCGGCTCGACACAGGGAAAGGTCATGAGTCCACAGCGAGATACGCTCCAGGCGAGCGGCGCCCAGCAGGTGCACGTCGACAAAACCCAAGCCACAACCAACCAGATGATGAGCATCGAGAAACCGAAAAAACTCATCGTCGGTCAGCGTCTCCGTGTGGGGCAAGGCGTAGACCTGAGCCAGTATATCGTCACGGGGCTCGAAACGGCCGCACGCCAGCTCGCCGATCACCCAAGGACGGGCCGCCACCTCACCCTCATCCAGAGAGAGTGATAACTGCCGATCATCCTCCCGGAGATGGCGGACCCACACCGACGTGTCGACGAGAATCAAACCCAGTCAGGTCCGACGGCGGCGACAGGTGGGTGCCAGCTTCTTCTGGGAACCCCCAAGCAGGGCGAGTCGCCGGCTGCTCTCTCTGGCGATCAGGGCCTTGAGTCCCATGCGGACGAGAAAGGTCTTCTTAATTGATGCCTGTCAGATCCGCCGGTGCCAGATTGACGGTGACACGTCGGCGCGGACATTGGAAGCCGGCGTTGCGGATGGCGGCCATGACGCGCTCGCGGTTCTCGCGCACGGCGGAGTCGGGCAACCCGACAATGATGAAGGAGGGCAGCTTGCGGTCGGTGTCGACCTCGACGTGAACGAGCCTAGCATCGTCGCCGCCGGTGGTGGCGGTCATCACGGTGGCAGTCATGTCGCCCCCTGTGCAACCAGCGTGCCGATCCTACGTCCAGAGAGGAGCGATCGGCGCAACGGCTGGACATGTGGTCCAGGAGGGACACCGATGTCACCTTTGGCTCACGCTTGGCCGCGTCGGTTTCCCGAACCATCTTCCCCACCCATGCACGCACACGAGGAGACACCGTGACCGAACGGTTCGCACCCAGCCCCGACCTGAGCCTTGCCCTCGATGCCGCGCGCAAGGCGGGGGCCCTCATCGCCGACCGGTTCTCAAAAGCGGTGGTGGCCGAGCGCAAATCCGGCGGCAAGGGTGAGGTGACGCAGACGGACCGCGACGCCGAAACGATAATCCTCGACATCCTGGGCTCCGATTCTGCGTACGCCATTCTGAGCGAAGAAGCGGGGGGCGCGCGCGACAGCGACGCTGGCCTGTGGGTGGTGGATCCGCTGGACGGAACGACGAACTTTTCGCGCGGCATCCCGCTGTTCGCCGCGTCGATCGCCCTCATGCGGGGACCCAGCGTCGTGCTGGGTGTCATCTATCATCCCCTGACGGGCGACTGCTACGCTGCCGAACGCGGCGGCGGTTGCTGGCGCAACGACGAGCGCTTGTCGGTGTCGCAGGTCGCCGATCCCGAACTGGCCGTTCTCTACCTGACCCACGGATATCCACCGGCAGACCGCGCCCGCTACGGCGAGGCGCTGTCCCGCTTCGCCCCGCGCAGCTACCCGCGCAGCTTCGGCTCCACCGCCGTCGAACTCAGCTTCGTCGCCGCCGGCATGGGTGACGGCTGGATCTGCTCCGGAGATGAGCTGTGGGACTTCACCGCAGGCATGGTGCTGGTGGAAGAGGCGGGTGGTCGGGTGAGTAACTGGCACGGTGACGCATGGGACGGTGAGAGCCCGTACACCGTCATCACCAACGGCGTCATACACGACTACGTGATCGAAACGGTTCGCGATCTGCAGAAGGAGTGAGCAGCACGATGGAGCGGCCCAACATCGTATTCATTATCTGCGATGACCTGGCCTGGGGCGACCTGGCCTGTCACGGCAATCCGGTGCCGACGCACACGCCCCACCTCGACGCCATGCACGCCGCCGGTACAAGGCTGACGCGTTATTGTTCCGGGCCGCTGTGCACGCCGGCGCGTGCCGGTATCCTGACGGGTCGCTGGCATCTGCGCACACGCGCTTTCGATACCTACTGCGGTCGCGCCACCCTGGACGCCGGCGAGCCGACGATCTCCCGCACCCTGGCGGCAGCCGGTTACGTCACGGGCTGCTTCGGCAAGTGGCACCTGGGTGACAACTTCCCCTCACGGCCCATGGATATGGGCTTCGACGAGAGCGTCGTACATCTGGCGGGGGGGATCGGTCAGCCCGGCGACCGCTACGAAAACCACGAACGGGAAGGGGACTCCTACTTCGACCCCGTCGTCGTGCGCCACGGTGTGCCGGAGAAGAGCTCCGGGTATTGCAGCGACGTGTTCACCGACGAATGCATCGACTTCATCGAACGCAGCCGACACGGTCCGTTCTTCGCCTACCTCGCCTTCAACGCCCCCCATTCGCCTTTACAAATCGCCGACGGGTGGACGGACCTGTACCGCGAAGCTGGCCTCAACGACACCCATGCGAGGCTCTACGGCATGGTGAGCAACATCGATCACAATGTCGGCCGGGTGTTGTCCAAACTGGACGAGTCGGGGCAGACGGACAGAACCCTCGTCGTGTTCACCTCCGATCACGGTCCCTGTGGATCGGCGCAGGACCGGGAAGCCCCCGCAGGAGAGCGGCACCGCTGGAATGCCGGGTTGCGTGGCATCAAGGGAAGCATGTATCAGGGTGGCGTGCAGGTACCAAGCTTCTGGTGTTGGCCAGGTCAGCTGGCGGCCGGGCGCGATGTCGACTACCTGGCGACCACCGTCGACGTGCTGCCGACGCTGGCCGATCTGTGCGGCGCCGACCTGCCCGAGCCCGCCGTCGACGGCGTGAGCCTGGCGCCGTTGCTGAAGGGGGACACGGACACCGGCAAGATGGCGGCGCGCACGATGTTCATGCAGTGGCATCGCGGCGACGCCCCGGTACGCTATCGCAACTATGCAGCCATCACTCAACGGTGGAAGGTAACACGCCCGCAAGAGGATGGGCCCGACGAGTTGTACGACCTGCAGCGGGACCGACATGAGACGGCCGACATCGCCGCCGCCCACCCAGACGTCGTCGTACGCTTGCGGCAGGAGTACGAGGATTGGTTCGACGACGTGGGAGCCACGCGTGGGGCGCGCACGTTTGACGCACCCACCGTGCACCTTGGCACAGCGCACGAAAATCCCGTGCTGTTGACTCAGAACGACTGGCGCACTCTGGATGGTTGCGAAGGCTGGCGCAGCGACACACTCCGTGGGTACTGGCGGGTGTATGTGGAAGCGGAAGCAGGGCTTTTCACGATGCGGGTCCGACTGCGGCAGGGCGTGCCCTCAGGCACGGTGATCGTGGCCCTGGACGAGACGGAGTGGAAAACGTCGCTACCGTCGGGGGAGCATCTAGTGGAGATGAAGGGCCTGGATCTGTCGCCCGGGACGTCACGCCTGGAGGCCTGGCTGCACACCGACGTGCCCTGCGCCGGGGCACGTCATTCCCGCTTCATCCCCGCCCTCTATGTCGAGGTCGAGGCAAGCTAGGGCGCGGCCCAGTCCAGCTGTACCCAGAAGTCGGCGCCGTGGCCCTGCTGGTTATCGTCCCAGTCCTGGCGCCAGGAAGTCAGCGCGTCGCGCATCAGCAGTACCGTCTCGGCGTGGTAGGGATCGTCGGCCAGGTTCTTTTTCTCATAGGGATCACCCCCCAAATCGAAGAGCTGGGTGTGACACTGCCCGGCGGCGGCGGTTTCGATCAGCTTGTTGCCCGACCGGTCGCGCACACCGCGCATGAAGTGACGGTAGGCGAACAGCAGCGTGTCGCGCACCGACGCCTCGTCGTCGTCGAGGCAGGGTTGCAGGCTCTCGCCTTCCACCGACTCGGGGATCTCCACGTCGATCAGATCGCACAACGTCGGGAAGATGTCGATCAACCCTGCCAGGGCGTCGCGGCGCTGTCCCTCGGGCACGCCGGGTCCGGCGAAGACGAGGGGCACCCGCACCGAGTGCTCGTAGAGGTTCTGTTTGCCGAACAGACCATGCTGCCCAACTGCCAGGCCATTGTCTCCGGCGAAAACGACGATGGTGTCGTTGAGCAGTCCCTGGTCCTCGACAGTTTTCATCACCCTGCCGATGTGATCGTCCAGGTGAGTGATCATGGCGTAGTAAGCACCGATGTGTTGCCGCACCTCGGCCTCCTGCCGGGGGATCGACGCCAGGACCTCGTCGCGCACGCGCAGTTCGCCGTTGTCGAAGGGGTGCCTGGCGAGGAAGTTCGGCGGCAGGTCGACACGTTCCGGCGGATACATGTCGAGGAACTCTTGCGGCATGGTGCGCGGATCGTGGGGAGCCATGAAGGAGACGTAGGCGAAGAATGGGTTGCCGCCGGGCTGCCGCTCCGTCAGGAAGTCGACGGCGGCATCACAGAACAGCTCGGTGGAATGAACACCGGCCTCGATGTGATCCGCCGTCCACCGCTGTACCGCCTGCGTGTGGAAGTCGGTGGTCTGGCGAATGTTCGCCTCGTAACGTCCTGTGGGGTCGAAATCGCAGGCGGGCACATTCCAGTGG
>JAYZCA010000330.1:0-8531 GCA_036339235.1 Candidatus Latescibacterota bacterium
TCGAGCGCGATCTTGAGATCTGTCAGGTACTGCTGAATGTGCTGCATATCGCTCCACGTGAAGATGGTGTCTCGTCCACAGATTCAGACATTGATCGCCTCGCCAAACGCCGCTGCCGCCGCTTCCATCACCCCCTCGGACAGTGTGGGATGGGCATGTACGGTGTGCGCCAGGTCCTCCCATGTGGCCTCCAGGGTGATGGCCAGGCCAACTTCGGCAATCAGTTCGGTCGCTTCGGGACCGACGATGGCAGCGCCGAGGATGTCGCCATACCGGGCACCGAAGACGAGCTTGATAATTCCTTCGGCCTCCCCCGAGGCGCGCGCCCGGCCGCTGGCGGCCAGTGGAAAGCGTCCCACCTTCACCTCCAGTCCCTGCGCCTCCGCCGCCGCCTCGGTGAGTCCGACGCTGGCCACTTGCGGATGGCTGTACGTGCAGCTTGGAACCGTAGCCACGTCGACGGGCCTGGTACGCCGGCCCGCCATGAACTCGACGGCTGCGACCCCTTCTGCGGCGGCGGCATGGGCCAGTTGAGGAGAACCGATCAGGTCGCCGATAGCGTAGATGTCGCGTGCACTCGTCGCGTAGCGTCCATCCACGGACAGGCAACCGCGCGCTGAGCGTACTCCGAGAGCTTCGAGCCCAAGATCCTCGGTGTTGCCGCTGATGCCTACGGCCATCAACACCCGCTCAGCCTTCACCTCGGCGGGGCCGTCAGCACCGTTGTACTTCACGGTGGCCGTCCTACGCCGCGCCGTGGTGTCTACCGCTGTTACCTGGACACCCGTTCGTACGATGACACCATCCCGTTGAAGGGCGGCACTCAAGATCTGCGCAATCTCTGCATCTTCGCGAGGTAGAACCTGAACCTCGGCTTCCAGTAACGTGACTCGCGTATCGAAGGCGCTGTAGAACGAGGCAAACTCGACGCCGATGGCCCCGGCGCCGATGATGACGAGACTCTTCGGACGGGCTTGTAGGGTCATCGCCTCGCGGCTACTGATCACGCGTTCGCCGTCGATGTCGACGTCGGGCAGGCTGCGTGGTCGCCCACCGGTGGCCAGCAGCACATGGCGCGGTCTCAGGGTCAGTTTCTTGTCCCCGGCCGTCGTGACTTCCACGGCGCGCGACGGAGTCAGCCGCCCACGGCCTGTCAGGACGGTGATCCGATGTTTTTTCAACAGGCCCGCCACCCCGGCTGCCAGCTCACCGGCCACCTTTCGGCTGCGCTCGATCACGGCGCTCCAATCGTATCCCACCTCCCCGTCGACCCGCAGTCCAAAGTCGTCGGCGCGCTGCAACAGTCGCAAGACCTCGGCCTGACGCAGCAGCGCCTTGGTCGGAATGCAACCCCAATTTAGGCAGACTCCCCCGAGGTTTTCTTCGACCTCGACGACGGTGGTGGTCATACCCAGCTGCGCGGCGCGGATCGCCGCCGAATAGCCACCTGGCCCGCCGCCTATGACGACGAGGTCGATTGGACCTTCGCTCCTGGCTTTCTTCATTTCGTCCATCTTTGACGAGAATCGAACAGACTGTATAATGTAAATCTCCCTCCGCACAGCACCAGTCTCCCCGACTGTGAGAAACCTGTGATTTCGCCGACAGGCGGTGCATCGAAGAATGGTGCTTCGCAAGACGACGCCCTGGTGATATTCAGCGACGGCGCCTGCTCCGGGAACCCCGGCCCTGGCGGCTGGGCCACGCGCATGCGCTACCCCGACGGACGGGTGCGCGAACTCGGTGGTGCGGTAGCTGACACCACGAACAACCGCATGGAGATCCTCGCCGCCATGGAGGGTCTCAAGTCCGCCGCCGCAGACGGCTACGACGGCCGCATCGTCCTGGTCACCGACAGCGAATACCTGCGCAAGGGAATCACCGAGTGGATCCACAACTGGAAGCGTCGCGGCTGGATGACCGCGGCCAAGAAGCCGGTTCTCAACCAGGATCTTTGGCGCGAACTCGACCCGCTCAACACCCGCGCCGTCGAGTGGCGCTACACCAAGGGCCACGCCGGCGATCCAGACAACGAGCGCTGTGACGAACTGGCCCATGGCTTCTCGCAGGGCCACGACATGGAACTGCAGAGTGAGTGACTACTACAGATAGCCGCGCAGCCAGTAGACGAGGATCCCCACGTACTCCTTGACAGCCCGGCTCGATGCACGCAAGGCCTCGACGTCGGGCATGAGCCGCATGGGCGAGAACGGTTTGTCGACGACGACGAAGTCCGTCGGCGCGGCGATGACGTCCAGTCCCTGACGCTCGAACACACCCACGCCCCGGCGCATGTGTGATGCGGATGTCACCAGGAGAATCCGCTGCCAGCCTCGCTCCCGTAAGCGCCGCGCCGTGAACAGACCGTTCTCGTAGGTGTTGCGTGACTTGTCTTCCAGCAGCAACCTCCCCGGCGCGATGCCGTATTCCAGAGCCAGCCGGGCTAGCCTCTCCGCCTCGGACAGTTCCGATCCCACCAGGTAGCTGATCACACCCCCGCATAACACCAGCGTCGACGCCCGACCGGCTCGCAGGAGGCGCATGCCGTGCAGGAGACGATCGAAGGCGTCACCCACCTCCACCTGCAGTCGCGGCGGCAGCGGCGGCGCCGTCATTCCTCCCAGGACGACGATAGCGTCGACCACGGGGTAACTATCGACGGGAGCCGGTGAAAAGTCATCTTCCAGCGACCCGAGCAGCGCCTCGCCGACAAGGGGATTGCTGAACAGCATAGCCACGACGATCCCGGCAAGCACACAGCTCTGCCCCGGCCGCGTTCGCCCTCTGGCATGCAGAACGACACCGACAACCCACAGCGTCGCCGCCAGCCCCAGCGGGTAAACGAGGGGCACCAGCAGTTTTGACAGAAAGACAAACACAGAGCGTGAGGCCGGCGCTAGCGCAGCCTCGGCACTAGGAGCTTGGCGTTACGGAGTGGTTCCTGGTTCACGGGAATCTTCCGATGCGTGTGCAGAGTTGGATTCAATATAGGGTTGCTCTTGACCGCGAGAGTCGGACGCGCCTTCTATAGACGCCATTCTCACCCTCCCAGGAGCCCCCCAATGCGCAGATTACCGATCCTTTGCCTTCTCCTGCTGGTCGCCGCACCCGCCTTGGCGCAGCGTGTGCAGGAGCGCCCCGCCGAGGTTCCCGAGACCATCATCGCCCGGGCCACCTCCCCCATCGTCATCGACGGCCTCGGCAACGATGCGGCCTGGGAAGCGGCGATAGGGATCTCTTTCGTGTTTCCGTGGAACGATATCACGATGGAAACCGCCCAGTCGACGGTGGCGCGTATGCTTTACGACGACGAGGCTCTGTACCTGTTATATGAATGCATTGACCCCTACATCGACGCCGAGGTTACCGAGAAGGACGGGCCCGTGTGGGAGGAGGACGCCGTCGAGATCTTCGCCACGCCAAACCCCGGAGACATCACCGCTTATTTCGGCTACGAGATGAACGCAAACGGAACCTTCCTCGACTACATGGCTTTCAAGGGCGGTGAGATCCGCACCGAGAATATCCACTTCGAGTGGGAGAGCGAAGGCGTGCAGCTGAAGACGACACTGGACGGCACGATGAATG
The DNA here is from genome assembly GCA_036339235.1 of Candidatus Latescibacterota bacterium. Classification (GTDB taxonomy): domain Bacteria; phylum Latescibacterota; class UBA2968; order UBA8231; family UBA8231; genus UBA8231. The sequence goes on from JAYZCA010000330.1 coordinate 3,589, forward strand.
ATCACAGTGACAAGGACCGAGGCTGGGTGCTGGAGATGGCCATCCCCATGGAAAACTTCAGGCACCTGGGAGGGCACATTCCGCCACGGCCCGGCGACATGTGGCGACTGAACCTGAACCGCACCAAGGGGCACGAAGGGCAGTTCAGCATGTGGTCGGACACGGGGACCGAGACGGCCTCGTTTCACCATTCCGCCTACTTCGGCAGAGCCTGGTTCTCACGCAAGGGAGAGTAAGAAAAACGGGCGCCTGCACCGGCCCTATTCGGGCCCGAAGAGCAACTCCCGCTCGTTCTCGGCCTGCTGCCGCCGTTGGCCCGCGTCCTCGACGTCGGCACCCATCGCCTTGTAGAACTCTTCACCGTACTCCCGCGTCTTGATGACAACCGGCATCGGTACGGCGTGTCCCAGCACGAGAGCCTGCTGCTTGCTGTCGAGGCTGGCCAGCACGGAGCGCAGTCCTTCCGTACCGGAGACACCGGTGAGCACCGCCGAGATGTCTTTCTCGTCGTTGAGCAGAGCGGTGATGCGCGTGCCGATCTGCGACAGGACTTCGTCGTCGATACCGGAAGGCCGCTGGTCGACGATGAGCAGGGACACGTAGTATTTGCGCATCTCCCGTGCGATGGTGCCGAAAATTGTCTGCTTCGCAGCTGAGGGGTTGAGAAACTTGTGCGCCTCTTCGATGGTGATCATCAACTGGCGGGGCTGGTCTTCGGGCCGCTGCGTGGCGTAGAAGCGCTCCGATTTCTTCACGTACATCTCGTGGATACGCCGCGCCAGTACGTTGGCCACCAGCAGGTAGCAGAGCATGCTCGTCTGCTGACCGAATTCCAGGACCACGTTAATCCCGGCGTCGAGATGTTCCATGATACGATCGACGCAATCGCCCTCGCGATCGCAATCACCCCGGTGATCGCCGTTGCTGCTCTCAAGCTTCTTGACCATGAAGGGGAAGCTCTCCAGCCGCTTCAGCTTGCGATGCAGGGCTACCAACGACCCGGCGTGAGCGCCGATCTCTCCGGCGAATTCCTCGACGTCGGGGCCCTCGAGGCTGAGCAGGGTACGCAGCCACGAGTTCTTGTAGATGGCATAGACGAGGTACGCTGACTCGATCGCCGTGGGGTTCAACTTGAGTTCATCCTGCAGAGGCGCGATGTCTTCTACAGCGATCTGGTCATAGGTGATGTAGACTTCGTGGTCTGGCTGAATGCCGCGGGCCCGGGTCGACTTCGGGTCCAGTGAAAAGATCGCGACACGATCACCGAACAGCTGCTTGAGACCCTTCACGAAGGAGGATGTCTTGCCCGCGGTCTCCTTCATCGCCTTCCAGCCGTACTCATTGTGCACGTCGAAGATGAGGTTCACGGCCCGGTCGTAGTGGATGAGGCCGCACAGGGCAAGCCGTGTCAGGAAGGACTTGCCCGTGCCGGTCTTGCCGAAGATGCCGTTGGAGCGTTCGGCGAAGCGCATCATGTCGATGCAGACCTCTGTGTCCATGTCCAGGGGTGAGCCGATGCTGAAGTACTTGCCCTCGCTGTCGCCCTCGCGGCCGAAGATGCATGCCACATCCTCCTCTTCGGCCTCCTGCACGAGCGAGAAGTGACTGGGGATCGCCTTCACCGGGCGCGGCCCGTCGTCGAAATCACGCGATGTGGGATCCTTCGACATCATCAACATCGGCCGGAGTGAGACGATGTTGTAGGTGCCCGTGCCCGCCAGGACCTGTCGAAGAAGCTCATCGGATCGAGCCGGCGGATGCAGCAGGATTTCAGAGTTCGTCGCGTCGAGGCGCATGTCGGTGACCATGGAGAAGAAGTCGTTCTTGTCGCCCTCGATGACGACGAACTTCCCCGCCTTCATGTCCTCGACGTTGCGCTCTGCGTCGAGTTTCATCTCGAGGCCCTCGACGAGGGAGCCACGCGTAACGACGCCGACGCGGCCCCGCCGGGAACGCTGGGAGCCTGAATCGATTTGGCCGTTTCCCTTCATCTCACGCCTGCTCCCAGGTCGTCATGCGGCGCACCAGTGAACTGAGACGGTCGTAGTCGTCACGCAGCAGCCGCGACAGTTCGGAGCCCATCTGTGCCAGGTAGGCTCTGCTCCCCCGCTCTCCGCGGGCACGCTGGTCCAGGGCGTGGCGCAACATCGCCAACAGCAGTTCATCGGTGGGCAATCCTGTCGTCTCGAGAATGCTGCGCAGAAACTGCGGATCCTCGGTCACCGCCAGCACGTGGGCAGGTGTGCAGGGAAAGACGAAACTGTGGATCCGCGCTGGCTGCGGAGGAAACAGGTGGACCATGCTGGTGCCGTCGAAGTAGCCGAGGACGAAGACCTCGAACTGTGTGCGCAGCAGTTCGAAGATCTGCGGCTGCTCGCGCCGCAACTCGGCTTCTGTCTTGCCGTACGCCGTGGGCCGACGGTTGGGCTCGATCGACTGGGTGCGGGTGTTGTGCACGACTCCGACGATATCGCGTCCGTCGGACTCAACGCGGACGAAGGCGCCGAAGTCGGGCGCTTCGTGCAGGTGGCGTGCCTCGGCGACGAGGGTTGTCGTGGAACTCTCGATAACCTCTCCCGTGCGCCCCGCGGCCGGGCCGACCCCATCGTCCACCGCTGCCTGCGGTCGCGACACTGGTCGTGTATTACCCTCGAGAAAGCTCTCGAGACTGCGCGTGCCAGTCACTCCACCCTCCGTCATCGGACGTGTTCCCTCATTCCGCTCACACACTCACACTGCGCTTGCGCAGGCTTTTGCGTGACGCAGCCACGCCGATGTCGTTGCGCACGAAGACCTCTTCCAGGTGCCGGTAGAACCCCTCGCGCTCGGAACCACGGACCACGGCGCGCTCGTGAGCTTCGGAAAGACTTACCGGATAACCACCCCCCTTGGCCGCCTGGTCGACGATGGTGGCATGCACAAGATCGAGCAGCTCGTCATCTTCGGCCACGTAGCGCGGCACCTCGACCCGCCCCACTTCGTCGCCGGCGTGTACATAAAAGAAGAAGATCTGGTGCGGACCGTAGTCGGCCAGAACCCGCGATGTGCTCTCGAACACCGGTGAACGTTCGCCCCGACCGAGGACGCGTCTGTAGAGAACGGCGTCAGACACTCCTTCCACAGACGAACAGGGTGGGACCTGACCAAGCCACGGACAGCGGTCACAGTCGGCTCTGCCCTCTACCGGGCAGAGCCCGACGCGCAGAGCATTGACGAGTTCGTAACTGCCAGGCCGACTGGTGTACCCCGCGATGGGAATACGGCGGCGCGCCAGCAAGTCGAAGGCGGACTCGAGGGCAGCCAGGCTGGCCTGTCGGAAGTCGGGTGGACGGCCCTCGAGTCCCCAGAATACGAGGGTGCCGTCGGTGAGGGCGACGGTCCGATGTCCGGCGGCGTGTGACGCCGCTGCCAGCTCCGTCAGCTCCGTTAGTTCCATGAGGGATCGGCGGAAGCCGATAAGCTCGCGGTTGATGGATGTGCGCCGCCCACCCCATTGCGGGAACAGGTCTTCGTCGCGCCAGTATAGTCGAGGACGGCTGCTCAGCAGGGGCCGCTCGTCAGTACCATAATGGAGCAGGACGTAGCCGATGTTGAGCAGGTAGCAGGGTGAGATCTCGTGACGGTCAGGGAAGACCTGCGACCCATCGGTGGCGGCTACACTCAGCTGCTCGGGTCGAGGCGACGCCATTACGCCCTTCGCCAGCGGTCCGGACGCAAACCGGGGGAGGAGCCACGACGTACGACTATGGTCGAGGCGCTGCTGGAGCGCCTCCCAGTCGCCGCTCCAGCGCTGCAATTCGGCCATGGCGGCGTGCACGTGCGCCTCGAAGGCGGCGGTGCCGCCGTCGGCCTGTTGTGCGACCATCGAGTCGATCTGGAGCCGCACGGCGGACAGATCCAGCACTCTACTCCAGTCCGGCCCAGGTCTTGCCACCGTCGGTCGAGCGGCGTGTGAGCTGTCGCCACAGCGCCAGATTCTGCCCATCGACGCGACGGATGTCATCCACTTCTGTCACGACCATTTCGGCCCCGACTTCGCCGCTGCCGTCAGGGCGGTTGGTGACGATGCGCAGGCTCTCGAACTCCACGTCGTCTGCCAGCAGCATGAGAACGGCGTGCTGTACTCGCATCTGCCGACGCTCGAGGGCCTCGGGCTCGATCTCGCGCACACGGAAGCGAATCTGCACCTGATTCAGATCGGGATCCCGGCTCATCCCATAGAAACGACCGAACTCGGCGTCGATCAGCTCGCGCACCTCGTCGAGATGGGAGCTGAGGGCAATACGAGGCAGTCGCTGCTTTGTGCGCAGAACTGGGGTTGTTTTTTCGGCATCGTCCATTGGGGCGATGGAGGGCTCTGACTGGTAGCCCTCCAGAGAGGGGCCCCAGATCCACGCCTCAAGCTGGAATTTGACCCAGCGCCCGTCGCGGCCCACCTCTTCGATGGTGGCGCCTTCGAGAAGTGTGCCGATATGGCGGCCTTCGGGGGCGGCACGGATGTTTTCGGAGGGTTTGGCGACCTCGTAGTCGCGGCCGGCGCGCAATTGAGTCACGCCGACACCGGCGAGCACTCCGAGCAGCAGGGGAACCAGGTTTTTTACGTGATTTGTCATCGCCGAGCCAAGCTACCGGGGGCCCGAAACCCTGTCAAGGAAATTGGCCGGACCTGCTTGTCCAGCAACGCCTTGTGGGTCTGCCGCGGGTGTGGCACAACATCCGGTGTCAGCCACCGGTCTGTTGCAGCCGCTCTGCCAGCAGAGTCAGACACCTCCGGCAGAGCCGGAGGCTTGATTTGTGAACCGCTCAAAGCGGTTTTGTGCAACAGATCCTGAGCCCCCCTAAAGGGGGCGACTACTCACCCAGCTTCAGCTGATCCCACTGACGGTCCGCGGCTTCCTGTTCCTTGATGTACTTGCGAACCGCCTCTTCATCCTTGCCCACTG
>JAYZCA010000331.1:0-8172 GCA_036339235.1 Candidatus Latescibacterota bacterium
CGAAGTCGTTGCGGGCTGCTGAGAGGTCGTACTCATAGTAGGTCGGTACCATGGCGAGGTCGACCACCGAAAACGGGATTCCCGTCTTCTCCGACATGTAGGGGACCAACTCGTCCCAGGTGAACGGTTCCTTCGAGCCTATCTGGTAGATCTTGCCAAAGGTGTTTGAGTTGGCGACCGCCTTCTCGTAGGCGTGGACAATATCGCGCACCTCGAGGTTGTGCTTTTTCCACGGCCGCCCGCTGGTGTCCCGAGCAACGATAAGGCGCGGCTCGCCATCGTCCTCCTGCTGTAACTGTCTGTATGTCGCCGCGCCGGCGGCATCGGTCCGATTCTTGAACTGACTGACGAAAGTACTCAAGCGGAAGGACGGAAACTTCAAGATCTCACCGGCACCCCAGACGTTGGCGAACCGAATCACAGTCGCTCGCAAGGTCTCATGCCGGCAATAGCGAGTCACAAGGTGTTCGCACAGAACCTTTGAGTAGCCATACCAATCGGTCGACACGAGCGGGAGCGAATTCTCGGTCAGCGGTTCATCGAACCCGGATGGCGGGTATTTGAATATCGTAGCGTCAGTGCTGGTAACGATAACGTGTCTCAGCTGGTCGCCGAGTTCGAGCGACGCCTGCAACACGTTGAACGTACCCTTGACGTTGGTGTCCATGTACTGCTCAGGCGTGAATGGGCCACCCGCCTGGAAAGCAGCGCCCAGATGCAGGATCACTTCCCTGCCCTCGGCAGCGGCGTTTACGTCAGCAGAGCTGGCGAGGTCCCCTTCGACAATTTCTGCTCCGACCGAGCGCATTTTCTCGGCCTGCCGATCGCCCGGCCAGACGAATCCTCTGACGTCGTGGCCGTTGTGCAGGAAGCTGCGGGCGACGTTGGCACCGATTCGTCCGGTGATTCCAGTAATCAACACTCTCATAGGATGCTGCCCCTGGCTGTTTCTTGATCTTACAAGAAAGATAGGGTGGAACTATGCCACGCGGCCACGCGGGGGTTCAGCAATCTCCTCAATGCAGAAGCCATTGTCAGCAAGGGCGTTCAGATACGTCGAGATCATCCGATGATGGCTCCCAAAGGTACCGCCACTTTCTCGACATCTAGCGGTGCTACCTTCTGACGATTCTGCGCGAAAACGAGTTGCTGGAGAGCGCTACTCTTCCTCTTCCGTCAGCTTCCGTCAGCTCCCCCTGTTACTGCGTCAATCTGATCCAGGATAAAGGCGTAGTTGAAGGCTTTATCCTGAAGACGGCCGTAGCGACCAGAGGCGCCGCCGTGCCCCGAGGCCATGTCGGTCTTCAGCAGGATGGATCGACTGCCGGTGTTGAGCACCCGTAGCCTGGCGGTCCACTTCGCCGGCTCCCAATACTGCACGCGGGGATCGTTGAGGCCCCCCTTGATGAGCATCGCCGGATAGGCCTGGGCCTTCGTGTTGTCGTACGGGGAGTAGGCCCGGATGTTGTGGAAGGCTTGCTCGTCGTTCGGGTTTCCCCATTCCTCCCACTCGGTGACCGTCAGCGGTATGGTTTCGTCGAGCATCGTGTTGACCACGTCCACGAAAGGTACCAGGGCGAGCACTGCCGCGAAGAGATCCGGCCGCAGGTTGACTACTGCACCCATCAACAGGCCGCCGGCGCTCCCGCCGGCGGCCACCAGGACCCTGGGAGAAGTGTAGCCCTCGGCCACCAGGTGCTCGGCGCAGGCGATGTAGTCGGTGAAGGTGTTCATTTTGTTGTCGAGTTTTCCGTCCTCCTTCCAGCGCCGCCCCATCTCTCCGCCGCCTCGTATGTGGGCGATGGCCACCACGAAACCCCGGTCTACCAGACTCAGCGAATCCGAGCTGAACTCCGGGTCGCTGGAGGCCCCGTAGCTGCCGTAGCCGTTCAGCAGCAGGGGTGCACTGCCGTCCCGCCTCAGGCCCTTCTTGTGGAGCAAGGAGATGGGCACTTTGGTGCCGTCCTTCGCACTCGCCCAGATGCGGTCCTCCTCGTAGTCTTCCTTCCTGTAGTCGTTGACTGGCTTCTGTTTCTTGAGGTTGGCGGTCCGGGCATCCATGTCGTAGTCAAAGACGCTCTCCGGGGTGGACAACGAGATCAGCTCATAGCGCAGAACGGTGGTGGCGAACTCGGCGTTGCTGTCCGGATAGAGGTCGTAGCTCCTGGCTTCCACCGCGATCCGGTGCTCCTCGCCATCGGCCAGGCGGCGCACCCGCAGCTGGGTGAGCCCGCTCTCCCGCTCGTAAATCACCAGGTGGTCCCTGAAGGCAAGGATGCTCTGCAAGGTGATCTCCTCGCTGTGCGGGATCACCTCTTTCCAGTTCTCGCGCCCCGGCGCGCTCACCGGAGTCTCCATGAGCTTGAAGTTCAGCGCCTCCTCGTTGGTGAGGATCAGGAAGCGCTCCCCGTGGTGCTCCACCGAGTACTCCACCCCCTGCCTGCGAGGCGCCACCAGCTTCAGCGCGTCGGTGGGCCTGCCGGCGTCCAGGTAATGCACCTCGCTCGTCACCGCCGAATCGAGCGAGGCGATGATGAAGGCCCCACTGCGCGTGCGCCAGGCGCTGAGATAGTAGGCGTCATCCTCCTCCACCAGCACCTCCACGTCTTCCCGGGGGTCGGTGCCCAGGACGTGGCGCATGAGCTTAAACGGACGGTTGGCCTCGTCCACCACGATGTAGAAGTAGGTCTTGTTGTCGCTGGCCCAGGCTCCGGAGTAATCGGTGTCGGGAATGCGCTCGCCCCAGCGCTCTCCAATGGTCAGGCTCTCGAAGCGCAGCTCGTAGCGCTCGCTGCCCGCGTAGTCGACGAACCAGGCCAGCACGCTGTGGTCGGGGCTCGGAATCACCGCCGCGATGACCATGTAATCGTGCCCCTCAGCAACGTCGTTGCCGTCGAGCAGGATCTCCTCCTTTGCCTCCAGGTGGCCCTTCTTGCGGCAGTAGATCCGGTGCGGTTTCCCGCTCTCGGTGCGATAGTAATACCAGTACTCGCCGTCCTTGTGAGGCACCGACGCGTCGTCCTCCACCATGCGGGCGAGCATCTCGTCGTAGAGCCTTTTCTGAAGCGCCCTGGTGCCCGCCATCGCCGCGTCGGTGTAGGCGTTTTCCGCTTCGAGGTAGGCGATGACATCCGGGTTCTCCCGCTCTCGCAGCCAGAAGTAGTCGTCCTTCAGCTCCACCCCGTGAATCCTGGTGATGTGCTCCTTCTTTGCCGCTGCCGGGGGCTGGGTGACGGCGGTCTGGTCGGGGGCGGGCTCTTCCATCAGCTCCTCATCGGGATCGACAAAGTCGACGTCGCGAGATCTCCTGGCCTGTCTGGCGCAGCAACGGGGCATCGGCAGAGGACCGGGAGAATAGGATCGACCGCCTGGGTGAATCCGGATGATCTTCAGTGCGCTTCAGGTAGACGTTCCAAGTTTCGCAAGGCGTCGGGCCGGTAGATGTGCAGGTCCTCGGGCTGCTTGAGACCCAGCAGCTGCAGGCGCCGATCGTCGGCGCCCTCCAGAGCCTGCCACGGGATCTGTTGCTGCCACTCGTAGCGTTTCAGCCACCAGTGGCCATAATACATATAGATGCCGCGCCGCAGACCGTTGGACCGATTAATGCCGCCAGAGTGCCAGATGGCACTGTTGATGAAGGCGGCGTCGCCGGGCTCGGCGTAGATGGCGACCTCGCCATCTACAGGCTGTTGCCCGGTCTCGTCCCGCGGTGGCTGCTGCCAGCCGCGATGGCTCGCCGGCAGCACGTGTGTCGGGCCGCGCTCGTCGGTCATCGGGTCGAGGTAGACGATGGTGTTGATCGACAGCGGGTAGTCGCCGGGGAAGGAGAAGTCGCGGTGCCAGCTGCGCGGCGGCCCGTCGTTGTCCGGTCCCTGGCGCAAGAGGTCGTACTGCAGCAGCTGCGTCTGCGAGCCGAAGATCGCCCAATGCTGATCGAGGATCGGCGGGTGTTCGATGAGCTCGATGAAGGGCGCATGTTTGAGCAGCTTGTGCTGGTTGCAGGGCGGGCCCTCACTCTCCCAGACCTCGTCGAAGGCGGCGCGTATGTACGCCAGCAGATCGGCATCGAGGACCCCCTTGCGGAGCACGTAGCCGTAGGTGTCGAAGTGGCGCCACTCGGAGTCGTCGATCACGTCAGCCTCCCAGAGCCTGGCGCAGGCGCGCGGCCACCATTTCACTCTCGCCGGCCTGCAGGAACTGCGGGTTCACCGTCAGCCAGTCGCGGTCATGGGTGACGCGGATACTCGGATCGTCAGCGGCTAATTCGGCGGCGACCTCGGCGGCGCTGCGGCCTGCGACGGCGCCGTCGATGTCGACGCGGGCCACCGGAATGGCCTCGCTGTAGCCGGCCTCGCCAACGCTGACACGGACCCCGGCGAGGCCCTCGAGGCGGGCGACCACGGCGGCGGCCTCGTCGCGCCAGCCGCGCTGGACGGCGTCGTGGTCGAGGTCGGTGTAGAGCTCGACGGCTTTCAGGAGGCCGATGATGTCCTCCTTGGTGGTCTTCATCGAGCGACCGTGGCTGTGTAACGGCGCGGCGTTGGGGATGCAGGCCTCGACGATGTCGGGACTGGCCTGGACAATGGCGGAGTTCTGTGGGCCGCGCAGGCCCTTGCCGCCGCTTATGACGACGACGTCGGCGCCGGTGTCCTTGAGCGCCCGAAGATTTCGGGCAGGCGGCACCTCGGCGGCGGCATCGACGATGACGGGCACGCCGCGGCCGTGAGCGATGGAGACGGTATCGGGCAGCGACAGGGCCAGGTGCATGGTGCGGTGCCCGTAGACATAGACGACGGCCGACGTCTTCGGGCCGATAGCGGCCTCGAGCTCCCAGTCGAAGGCGCTCCAGGCGTGGCCGATCTCGACAATCCGGGCGCCAACCTGGCGGAAGGCGTGGTCGTAGGGGTTGCGGTGGGAGCGCTGCATGATGACCTCGTCCCGCATCCCCGTGGTAGGGGAGGGTAATTGCGCGACGCGGGCCTGGTCGCCGCCGGTCATGAGGGCAGCGGTGACGATGGCCAGGCCGGCGGCGGAGCCGGCCGCGACGTAGCAGGCTTCGACGCCAATAAGCTCGGCAAGGCGTTTGCCGGCGGCGCGCTGCAGCTCGATGACATCGACGTACGACTCGGCTGCCTCGGCCATGGCGGCGATCACCTCGGGCCGAACCAGGGCGCTGCCGATGATCGTCATCGGCCCCCAGGCGTTGATGACGCGTTTCACCCCCAGGTCGGCATACACAGGCATGGCAACTCCCGGCCCGGCAGACTCGACCGGTGCGGCGTCAAGCGTTGGACAACCTCTCCCTCGTGGCAGGGCATAGCTGCGAGGGCCGCCCCATCCGCGCTCTCCTGTGGGAATAGTTCGCCTCCTCCGCTGACAGCTGAGTTCGGCATGGCTCCTCGTCGCCTCAGGGCCTCGGTATGCGGTAGAGGTGTGCGTCATAGGCCGCAAAGTCGTCGGTGAATCGTCCGTCACTCACGATGATTTCGCGCCCTTCGTCGATTACTTCGGCCCGCGTCTCGCCTTCCAGTCCCGCTATCTGGAAGGTTGCCTGCGTTTCTCCCAGACGCATGCCCACAGCGAAGATGTAGGTATCCCCCCGGTATTGTTTGGCCAGGGCGTCGACGGGAAACTCCGGCGCCGACGAGCTGACTTCGACACCGTCTGCAACAGTAGGGCTGTTGAGCACCGGGGCCAGCACGAGGATCTGACGGTTGATGCCGGCCACCGCCGCGCTCATCTCGGCGTCAGCCAGCAGTCCAGCTTCGACGAATTTCGGTTCCCACTCGTGGGCAAAATAGACGATGCCGAGCGAGCCGTGGACCAGCGACATCCACACCTCGGCCCGAACCTGGTGCGGCGTGGCTTTCTTGTCGGGGTTGTTGATGCGCGTCGTCTCGATGACGTTCCACACCGGCTTGGCGTCGTCGGCCCACTCCCGCATCCGGTCGACACCCCGGGCCACGTACCAGAGGTAATTCTCGCCGTCCGGCTTGCGGATGCCGACGACCGGGTAGACGTCGAAGCTGGCGATGTCGGCACCCTTGATATAGTCGGGGTAGTCCTCGTATGCCGCCACCCGACCCACCCACTCGTCGTTGGCCACGCCCTGGCCCAGGTTGAGCCAAACCGGCCGCAACGGGTCGTTGGCCCTGATGGCCTCGTAGTCGGCGATGATCTTCGCCGTCGGTACCGGTCCGCCCCAGGTACCATCCGCCTGGCGCTGGGCGTTGTCGGGCTCGTCGCCGTGCATCCAGGCGATAATGGCGGGCTCGTCCACATGCTCCAATCCCACCTTGTTCTGGGCACAGATCACTTTCATACCGCTTGCAGCAAGCGACGTCAGCTGGTCTTCGGTCGGACCTTGCCACAGCCCGACGTAGGTGTTGATGCCGATTTCCTGGTAGCGCTCGGCATTGCGCGGATCCTGCACCCATACACCGAGCGGAAAGAACGCGGGGTCGGTCGGCGGTCCATTCTGCCACTGTGCGTACGGGCTTGCCTCCACGCTCTCTTCCATCTCCGTCCCCAGCGTATTCTTCCCGGCGTTTCTACCACAGCTCACGAGCAAGAGCAGCGCCAGAGCTATATATGATCGAGTGAACATCGTTTCCTCGAAGGTCTACGGCGCGGTCTCCGCTACGAAGCGGTCTGGTCGGCCGTAGGATTCAAGTGTTTTCAGCAGGTCAGTTCAATTCATCCAGAGTCAGTGAAAAGCTGGGGAGGAACTTCTCCACGAAGTAGTCGGCCTCGGGGAGATCGAGATCTTCGACTTTCTTTCTGACCGTCTCGATGGCCTTGGAGAACTCGCTGTTTCCCATTTTGATCTCGGCAATGCACTTGATGTAGGAGCTGATCCTGTCTGCTGCCCGGACCAGCTCCCACGAATCCGAATCGTCGGGATCTGGCAGCAGAAGGGATTCATACTCGCCTCTGAGGTCCTCGGGCACCATGCCGATCAGTCGCCGGTTGGCCATCTCCTCGAGCTCGCCGAAGACTTCGCTGATGCGCGGATTGAAGGTCTTTATCGGTGTTGCCAGATCGCCGGTAATCACTTCGGAGACATCGTGGTAGAGAGCGCAGACCAGGACCTTCTCGATATCCACCGGTCTGTCGAACACCTTTCGGCGTATCATTGCCAGGGCGTGGGCAATCGTCGCCACCTGGTAGCTGTGTTCCTGGATGTTCTCCTCGCAGGTGTTCCTCATCAAGCCCCAGCGCTTGATGAACCTCATTTTTTCAAGGTATGCGAAGAAGTGACTCATGGATTTCCTCACGGATCAACAGATTGACCTTGACGGGGGCAGATGCTGTCTAGCAGCCATTGGAATAGAACTGCCGATGGCAGACACGCGGGACCCTGCGCGTGTCCGCACAGTCTGATCAATCGCCCGATCACCGATGGGAGACTTCTCACCAGATCGACCCAAGAAAGACGCCTAGAGACTATTGCGTTTCCATCGCCATGTCCAGCAGGAGCCTGGACACGCAAATGAGATGGAGATCGGCCAGTTCAACCTGCCAGACCAGGGCCCATGCACATTCTGGAGCATTCCGACAACCAGCTAGAATCTCACTGGCCGGGAACGATGATTGACCGCTGCGAGGATCATCCGTGGGCGATGGTTCATCGTACGCAGCGCGGCACGGGATTTACAGTGATTCATGGCGACGTCAATCCGGGGAACATACTTGTGCCCCACGGGGGAGACAGATCGCCGGAAGGGGAGGGGTTGGGGACGCGTTCATTACACACTCACCGTGCCGAGAGAAACGCCCAAAACATCGATTTCACATCTGCGTGAACACGGAACGGAGGTGTGTGGGCCGGCCGACATAAGGTGGATGAGGGCTCGAGCGTACTACTTTTTCTACCCTGACGGAAACTTGCAGGAGTTCTGGTCTCCCGAAGATTGGAGACACCAGGTGTCGAGGCCGTCGCTGTTGTCGGGATAGGATGGGTCGAGTAGGCCCAACCGGCGTCGATGACGTCGGGAGCGGGCAACGGACTCTACAGTGACCACGCTGTCGCAGCCCGGGAAACGCGTAGGACTAGGACCTGCTGGCGTGTTTCTGGTGAAGGGCGACGTAGTCGGGACGCACCGGCCATACCACGTCCAGAACGTCCGCGCCCAGTGGACTCATCCTGGCCCCGTGGATCATACCGCCCGG
>JAYZCA010000332.1:0-6176 GCA_036339235.1 Candidatus Latescibacterota bacterium
TCGCCGAGTACCTGGAGCCCGAGGCTCGCTTCGAGCGCGAGGGTGTGGACAAGACGGTCGTCTTCTTCGGGTCCGCTCGCGCGCGCTGCGAGCAGGACGTGCGACGCGACCTGGAGGCAGCTCGCCAGAGGGACGCTGCCGTCGAACAGATCACCTGGCTCGAGAATCAGTTGCGTCTGGCACGTTTTTATGACGATGCCCGCGTGCTGGCGCGAATGCTGAGCGAATGGGCCCAGCAGCAGCGTGCCTCGCAGCGAGAAGGCTTCGTCCTGTGTTCCGGCGGGGGACCGGGTATCATGGAGGCCTGCAACCGCGGTGCCCGCGACGCGGGAGGCCGCTCTGTGGGGCTCAACATCAGTCTGCCCCACGAGCAGGACCCGAACCCCTACATCACAGAGGAGCTCAACGTCGAGTTCCACTACTTCTTCATGCGCAAGCTGTGGTTCGTGCAGATGGCTGTGGGCCTCGTCGTATTTCCCGGGGGCTTCGGCACCCTCGACGAACTGGCAGAGGTCCTCACCCTGATCCAGACCGGGCGGAGTCAGCCCATGCCGATCATCGTCTATGGATCAGAATTCTGGGATGATGTGATCGACTTCGACGCGCTGCTCCGCTGGGGGACGATCAGCCCCGAAGACCTCGGCCTTTTCCACCGTTGCGACACGCCGGAAGAGGCCTTCGCCTGCCTCAAGGAACATCTCGTCCCGCTGCTCGAAGAGGACTCCGTCAGCGGCTGATGAAATCAGTCGACGCCACTGTCTCGTTGCCGGCGGCGTCGCGCAGGGTGAGCACGAGATGGTGCGCCCCGGCCTCCAGGGACTGATCGGGACTCGCCGTCACTCGCTCCGCCTCCGGATCGTACTCCGAAACCAGTCGTACGCCGTCCAGTTCAATGACGACGTCCTCCTCTCGTCCGATCCCGGCCCCTATGTCCGTAACTCCTGCCGAGAACGTGATATCCGCGTCGACGACGCTGCCGGTCTCCGGGTGCAGACCGGAGATCGTCGGCGGCATGTTGTCCTTCATCAGCGCGAACCGACCAAAGGCGCGGATCCGTGCGCTGAGTCGGCCGTCGTCCCCTTCGTCGGCGCCCAGCAGCACCCAGCGGCCGTGGCCGTCGTCGGCGTAGATACCTAGCCGCTCCGTTGGTCCTTCGACCCGCATCGAAATCCGCACCCGTTCATCGAAGGCGGCATCGGCCGGGCCGATCCGACACGCCACACCCACGGGGTGCAGGCCCGGAGGTGATTCTGCTGATGTCGACGCGTCCGGCGGCAAACGCGTGGCCTGCGGGTAAATGATCTCGAACGCGGAACCCGCAGCCACGTGCAGGCTCACATCCCCCTCCAGCAGATGGATCACCTGTGCCTCCCCGGGCATGGCGGCTCTTCCGGAGAGAACGAGACGACCCCGCCCGGCTCCCCCGTCCGCTGCCACCGCATTGACGTGGACGACGACGGTGTCGGCGGCGACACCGTCCAGAAGCACCAGCCCCGTGAAGACGCCAGGGGACTCCTCTTTTAGGGGTAAATCCAGCCCCTCAGCGACGGCCTGCGGTGCCTGGCGCAGCGGCCGCGGTGAGGTAACCCGCAGCAACACGTGGCGTGCGCGAGGCGTCGCCTCGACTTCGAGACGGAAGGTCCCGGGGTCGGTCACCGGTCGCGGTACGGCCAGCGTCCGGGTTCGGGCGTTGCCGGCTGCGTCGCGCACCGTCACCGACCACGCAGTCGCGTCGTCCCTGGGGGGGAGCGACCATGTGAAAGGGCCGGCCCCGACGGTGACATCGGCCCGCTCCACGACGTCTTGCGTCGGCGCAGAGGCGGCGATCTCCACCGACAACCGCTCATCATCCTCGTCAATGAAGTCGGCCTCGAGAAAGGATCCCCCTTGCGGACCCGACAGCAGCCGCGCAGCGTTGATCTGCGGCGGCGCCGATACCTCCAGAGTCAACCTCGCCGACGTCCTGTTCCCGGCCACGTCCTGCGCCCACACGACGACCTCGTGCGAACCCGGCTTCAGGCCTTGCCCATCGGCCTGCAGCGTCCCATCCCCGTCTGTCGTTTCCATCCTGTAGAACGAGAGACGATTGCCAGGCCGGCGGAACAGAACGCTGAAAGCGCCACCATCGGGCACCGGACGCAGACGGTCGAGGGCAACCAGGTGTCCGTCAGCGTAGGAGATCCGCTCATAGGTTGAGGTGAGGATCGTGCGCCCGTCGACCCGCAGCTGATGACGCAGGACGGCCATCTTGTTGGTCGCCAGATCGGCGCGGTCATGGGAATCGATGGCCAGACCGATCCGCCCCCAGACACGGACGGGCCGACTCGCCACGAAACCCGCCGCGGACGGCTGCACGGGAATGAGGACGGGTACGTGGGAGCCGTCGACCAGGGACGCAGCCGACAGTGGCACGATCAGGAATCGTCGCAGCGTCGGCGGCGTCGTGTCGAGGACGGGGCCCAATCCCTGTTGCAGTGGATTGAGCGGCACGTTGTTGGAATCCCGGATCTCGACGTGCAGGTGTGGTGGTCCGGCGCCGCTCTGCCCCGTGCGGGCGATGACCTGCCCTCGCCGCACCGGGATCTCACCTTCCTCAAACCACAGCTGCACCGAGTACTGCCGGGTCGAACGCTGCTGCGCTTGGACCCGCTTCTGGACGGGCTCGGAAAAGCCTTCCAGATGGGCGTAGACCGCTATGCGCCCGTCCACCAGCTGTTGATACAAGGCCCGGCCGTATCCCCATGGGGACGTGCGGACCCGCAGGATCCAGCCATCCGCCAGGGCCCGGACAGGATAGCCAGTCTTCCCCCATGTCTTGAGATCGATCCCGGCGTGGAACGCCGTCGGCCGCGTCTCGCCAAAAGTCGACGACAGCGCCGGCTTCAGCTCCAACGGCCACAGAAGCGACTCCGTCTGGGCGCCGACGGGGTACACCAGCAAGGCGAGGATCAACACCGTCGCCCGGTTCACACCTTGCCGTTTGGAAATACCTGCAATTTGATCTGTCCCCCCTCCGTGACGGACACGTAATGGTTGGGTTCCTCGGTCCAGGCTCCGGTGTTCAGATAACGATGCCCTTCCCGATCCAACTCCATCGGTGCGTGTGTGTGACCGCAGGTGACGGCACGGAAACCCTTCCGTCGAGCGGCGTCGATGGCGCGGCGGGCGACGTGCTCGTTGAGGACGCGGTAGAGAAGACTCCAGCGCTTGGCATAGTGAGCGACGTGGACGTCGGGAAACCCGAGACGGATGCGCAGCCGATGGAGTTTCTTGAAGACCGACTTGAAGAGGCCGTGTTTCGGCATGATGCCGTCGAGTTGATCGCCATGCAGGACCAATAGCGTGTCGTCCACCGTCCAGCGACGCACGAACTGGATGCGGCCGGGGTCGTCGAGGGCGACACTCTCGTCGTGGTTGCCGTGAACCCAGACGACGGGACGCTGGTACGACTCGGCTACGAGACGGCGCACCACGGCCTCGTGTTCAGTGCTCAACGGATCACCCGGCTCGTCAATCGTATCGCCGTTGAGGACGAGGCACGCCTGTGCCGGCATCGCGTCGAGGAAACGGACGAAATTCTCCCGACGGAAGTAGGCACTCCCGAGGTGGAGGTCGCTGACGATGTAGGTGTCGCCGTCGGCCGCCAAGCGGTTCCCTTGCCTTTGCAGAACTGGATCGGGTGGGTTACTTCAATCAGACTCGAATGACTATTACGAATAACGCCACAACCTCACAGGATCGCAAAGACAAGTCCGCCGTAGGGGACCGTCTCGAGGCCCTTCTCGCACACCAGCAGCGGCTGCTGCCGCAAGCTTGTCAAGCACAGCGCTTCCGCGGGGCGATGATCGCCGAACAGCGTGTCGACGTACGCCTGAACCGCCTGCTCCCCGCAGCCCGCACCTTCGCCGACGACTTGCGTTCGCTGTGTGAGCCCGTCCCTTGGTGTGACGACGCGTTGCGGTTGCCGCCAGACTTGGCAGCCATAGCCAGCCACAGCCTCGAATTCCGCCTCGGTGCTCTTTACCTGCAGGCGAAAGCGACGACCCTGGCGGTGCGGGCCCTCGACCCGCGGCCAGGAGAGCTTGTCCTCGACCTGGCGGCGGCGCCCGGTGGCAAAGCGACCCAGATCGCCACGGCCATGGACAACACAGGCGTGCTGGTGGCCAACGAACCACGAAACAAGCGCGTGTCGGCGCTGGTGGGCAACCTGGAGCGCTGCGGCGCGCGCAACACTCTGGTTACCTCCGTCCTCGGTACGCAGTTGGCCCGCTCGTTTCACAACGTCTTCGACCGTGTCCTGCTGGACGCACCTTGCTCCGGCGACGGCATCGTCTGCAAAGGTCGGCACATGCTCAGCTTCTGGTCGCCCGAGGACGCGGTTGAGAAGAGCGTACTGCAAATAGGGCTTCTGCGCGCTGCCTTCCATATGCTGCGCCCTGGCGGCCGCCTCGTGTACTCGACCTGCAGCCTGTCCACCGAGGAAAATGAGGATGTCCTGATAGGACTTCAGAAGCGCTACGGCGACCTCGTCGATATCCATAAAGTGCCACACCTGACGGATGGAGGCCTGGCACCGGACATCGCCGCCCACTATCCAGCCTCTTTCTCCGGATGTGCTCGCGTGTGGCCCCACCTGCACGCCACCGAAGGTGCTTTCGTCGCCATCATAGGCAAACTGGCCGAGAGTCAGTGGAACACGATCGAAGAGGATGCCGGCGCCCTTTTGCGCCACGAGGCGGAGCCCCCCAAGGATCCGGACGGCTGGTCGCTGCAGTTGGCCGCTCGCTGGGATTTCGAGCCGGATATCCCCGACGGCTACGAGCTGGTCGGCCAGGGCCGCCATCTGCACCTGCGCCCCGCCGGTGCAGCTCGCTTGGCCCACCTGCCCTGGTACGTCCGCTCCGGCATGCGCGTTGCCGGCCTGCACAAGGGGCACTTCTACCTCTCCCAGCAGGCGGTTGCCCTGTGGGGAGGACAGGTACAGCAGCGGCGCCTCGACATCGACTGGCCGCAGCTGCAGACCTTGTTCCGGGGAGACGCCAGTCCGGTCGCGTCGCTGAGACTGACAGGCGAGGTCGTCTGTTTCTATGAGGACCTGCCCATCTGCCGGGGAGTCGTATCCCGCGATGGGACCACCCTCGAGGCCTACGTGCCCAAAATCGCCCGTACCGACCGGCTCACACGGATTCTTAAATGACAGGGAAGATTCTCGTCCTTCTCACCTTGCTGGTGCTGCCATGCATCGCCGGCGAACTGGGAGCACCTGTGTTCCAGAAGGGGATGACCTTCACCCACGGCTACCAGCCGCAGAACAACCTGATGTCGGCCGCCTCGGCGGCCTCTCTGGACTACCTGCGGCACAGTGTGCACGTCGAGTGGATCGCCCTCAACCCCTTCTCCTATCAGAGAACCGTCAGTGATCCCAGTCTTTATTTTGGAGACGATCCGCGCGACGCCCACCTGATCAATGCCATTCGACAGGCTCACGATCTGGGATTCGGGGTCATGTTGAAGCCGCACATCTGGCTGCGGCAGAAAACCGATGACGCCTGGCGCGGCAACATCGGCATGAACAGCGAGGGCGACTGGCGGCTCTGGTTCGAAAACTACGAGCGCTTCATCCTGCATTATGCCCGCATGGCCGAACGCGAGCACGTGGAGATCCTCTGTATCGGCGTAGAACTGGCGCGCACGATGAAGGAGAGGGAGCCCGATTGGCGGACACTCATCGACCGCGTGCGCCAGGTCTATCACGGTCCGTTGACCTATGCTGCCAACTGGTGGGGGGAGTACGACGAGATTCACATCTGGGATGCCCTGGATTATGTGGGCATCAACGCCTTCTTCCCGCTGAGCGAGGACTCCTCGCCGGATCTGGCGACCCTGCGAACCGGCGCCCGACGGGTCGCCGATCAGGTGGAGCTCGTGCACCTGGCTACCGGCCGCCCCGTGATCTTTACGGAAGTTGGCTATAAATCTGTGCGTGGCAGCACGGTAAAACCCTGGGAATGGACTCGACGCTTTGAGCCCGCCGTCGACACGAATCTCCAATCCCGTGCCTACCGCGCGGTGCTGGAAGCTCTCTGGGAGCGACCCTGGTTTTGCGGCATGTACTGGTGGAAATGGTACAGCGACATGGCCCACGGTGGACCCACCGACGGTGATTTCACCCCGCG
>JAYZCA010000333.1:0-10737 GCA_036339235.1 Candidatus Latescibacterota bacterium
GGTAAAGGCGCGACGCCTGCTCGACGAGATAGCGTCGCCGCACCTGCAGGTCGTCATCGACGGGGCCAACCTGTTCCAGGCGGGACAGCTGGCTCGCATGCGGCACGTGCTGGAGGAAGCCTTCGACCTGCTCGGCGACGACATCCGCATGGCCCACGCCAAGGACCTGGAGAAGGATGGGGACGCCGGGCACCAGGCGGCGGGCACGGGTGTGCTGGACTATGGGTACTACATGATATGCCTGGATCGGGTAGGCTTCGAAGGGTCGGTGATTCTGCACAGTCTCGACGAAGCGCGGGTGCCGGCGTCGCGAGACTTCGTGCTGGAGCGCATGCCATAGGGCCGCCAGGCCGACGATGGCAACCGTAGCCAGCGGAGACGACCGTCCACCCGCGTCATCTCACTTTCGAGGTGGCGTCGCTGCGCTGAACCTCGAGGCGGACGGAATCACCGAGGACGTAGTCGACGGCGGCGACCCAGTCGCCGGCCCGAGCCTCCGGCAAGGGTGCGGCGAGATCGACAACGGTCGAAGCCGCGTCGTGGTTGGCGGCTGCGACGATGGGCTGCCAGGCGCCGTCGCTTTCTCGCTCGAGACGCGTGCCGTGCAGCGTGGCGGTGCGGGTGATCAGGAAGAAGTCGAGTTCAAGGTGCGCCCCGTCGGTGGAGGCGATGCGGGCGCGGCCGTGGAGGGAGGCCATGTCGAGGGTGAGACGCTGGACGCCGGCGGAGACGAGTTCGACGGCCATGATCAGGTACGTGTGTCCTCGTCCGTCGGCATTGACGATGACACGATCACCAGTCGATACGTCGTCCAAACCCTCGACGTCGATCGTGCAGCGGAGGCGGTCGAGGGCGACGACGGTACCTTCTTGCCTGGCTGCCGGCAGCCTTGACTGGCGTCCGGCGCGGGTGAGGCCGGCGCTGCCTACGGCAGTGACGCGATCGTCGGCGATGACGGCGAGGGCGCCGGCCAGTTCGGTGCCGTCGTCGAAGCGGGTGATCTCCTCGGAAGTTCGACCGGGCGACCAGTAGAGGCTGACCTCGCCGGCGGTTGTCTCCAGGACCACGCCGTACGCCTCCTCGGTGTCGGCGGTGATCCCCGTGGCTCGGGACAGGGAGGCGCCGGCGATGTGGGGCTCGAAGACGAGATCGACGCAGGTCGTACTGTCACCCGGTGACGGGCGCTGCCAGGCCAACGCACGGTAGTCGTACTTCGATCGGTCCGGCGTGTCCATCACCGCCGTGGCATGGGCACTGCGCAGCGTCGTGCCTGGTGTGGTGCGCAGCACGTGCAAATCGAGGCGTGCGTCGCCATCGTGACGACTCGTCCAGGCGCCCCGAGCGGGGCCGGCGACGTCGAGAACGTGAACGTCGTCCATCCACGCCAGGCCGAGGTGATCGCCGTGCCTGACCGCGTCGAGCTGGCCACGCTCGATGTCCGGCCCCGCCAGTGTACCTGACTGTGCATGCGGATCGACCCCCTCCAGTTCAAAGGTGCCCTCCAGCCCGCGGCACAGACGCCAGTGTTCGTCACCTCCGCGCAGGCGCGCCAGGTCGACGAGGGCCACACCGTCGCCGCCAGTCTCGACGAGTGCGATCAACCGCCTGAAGGTGACGCCTGGCTGTGTCCAGCGCATGGCCTCGGTGTCGAAGACCCAGCGCTGTGCTTCGACCTCGACGACCTGCACGCCATCGGTCCGCAGTACGCGCAGCAGGCGCCCACGACCGGCGATCTCCTTGAGAAAATGCCAGGGTGTGTCGAAGGGCAACTCAAGAGGCTCAACGCCGTCGACGACGGACCAGACGGAATTGTGTGTCGCCCAGTTGCCCTCCCAGGAGTTGACGTGGGCCCATGACTGCGGATAACCGAGGGCGGACAGGAAGGGGCGGTCGAAGGCGTAGAGCTGTACATCCAAAAGATCCTGATGGCGATGCCAGGGAGCGTCGCCGTAGACGAGGCCGGCAGCGGCGCGTTCGGGAGTTTCTCCGGTACGCAGGATGGCGAAGCCGACGCCATCCTGGATCGTTGAGCCCGGTGCCAGGGGCTCGTTGCTGCGGCGCGCGTCGAGCAGTTCCTGGGCAGTAGCGGAGCCCAGGGCGATGGCGCGTTCGAGGGTCTTCTCGTCCAGGGGCTGCAGGAGGTCGCGTCCGCTGAGGGACTGCTGCACGCCGCTGGAGCCGCCATCACCGAAGTGCAAAGGGATACGCCCGAGGAGGGCCACGTCGAAGGGTGCGCGTACGATTCGCTCGAGGCGTGGGTCGTCGGTGATCGCCGGGAAGCGGGACGCCGGGTAGGCGCTTGGTTGCAGCTGACGCAGGGCGTCGACCTGGTATTCCAGCTCGAAGACGCCGCGCGTGTGGGTGTCGTTGTAACCGCCCGTGGCCTCCGGCGGCATGCCATCGACGGTGAAGTTGTTGCTGACGAAGACCCGCAGACGATCTGGTCCGTAGTCGTAGAGCCAGTCCATCACGTCGGTGGCATCGTCACGATCGAGGGCTCGTAGTGCCGTGAGCACACCTAGGCTGGTGCGCGGTTTGTTGCTCAGAGCGGCGCCGTCGACGGCGCACTGCAGCAGGCAGCACAAGGCCTCTTCGATCAACTGGCAGCCGGCACCGCCGTCGGCCAGCGCCAGACCCTGCGCCCCGGCCCGAGCGATCCACTCAAAATCGTCGCGCAGCAGCGGCCAGGCGGTGTCGTAGGCCAGGGCGAGCACATCGGTGACGCCGGGTACGTCGATGGCGTAGGCCAGCGAACCCTTGCGATACAGAGCGGCCACCGGATTCTCCATGCCGGCCCAGTCCGGGGGCCCGCCGTCCCAGGGCATCTCGACCTCCTGCGAAGGGCCGTGGCGGAACTGCGGTGCAGCGGCGACGTAGACCTCCTCCAGCGACCAGCGCAACATCATCAGGCCGAGAACGCGGGCGGCGTCGATGTCGTCGGCATGGCGTCGCAGGTGGCCGGTAACGGCGCGCATGGCTCCACTGTACTGACCGACGAGCTCTCGGTGGCTGGAGGCGGCGAAGAGGAAGACGTGACCCTCGTCGTCGAACCAGCCGAAGCCGTCGTCGACGAAATCGCCCGAGCTGAAGTCGTCGGCGAGAAGGTCGTTGCTGGGAAAGACCGCGGCGCAGGCGGGGCATGTGGCGCGCAGGTCGGCTGGCAAGTGATTGCGTGTCCACGGATAGAAGCCGTGATGGGCAAAGATAGCCGTGCCGCATGACGGACAGCCTTGATGCACGTTGACGTAGTGGGCGCGGGGAAACTCTGCCGGGGGCAGTTGTCGCCACAGGGTCGTGTCGTCCTGCGCCAGCCACCAGCGCAGGATCTTCTCGTTACCCGTCGGCGCCAGTGGCTCGCCCTGCAGGGTCTGACGCGTCCGGGTACTGCTGCAGCTATGGCCGAGGGGCCAGCGGCGCGGCCACCACGTGTCCGCGTCGGAACTCGGTTGGCGCAACTCGTCGAGGCTGCGTACGGAGAGGGCGGAGGAGGCGCCTGGAGCACTGGTGACAGCGATCGGGTAGTCGCCTCCCGAGGCCGGCGTGCGCAGGTAGAACATCCACGCCTGATCGCGTCGTGACCAACGGTGGTCGACCTGTTCGAAGCCGGGGGCTTCCAGCGTCGGTGGATGGTCCGGGTCGCCACCCACTGGCAGGCGGAAGAGACGATCGGTGAGGATGACTCGCGGAGTCCAGAGGATCACGCTGTAAGCCCTACTCGGACTGGACGGAAGCTTCTTCGAAGGGGCGCGCTTCGAGCTTGTTGCTGTCGATGACGCGGCTGCAGGCGTTCCAGTGCAGAATGGCGTCGTCGTCGCCCTCGGGGCTCAGATCGTGAGCTCTGTCGAACAACTCCAGAGCGCGCGACAGTTCGTCAAAAGCGTCGAAGCCTGATCCGGGGTAGCTACGGTTGAGGCGTGATTTGGCGTGGCGTTCCCAGACGATGCCGGCGTAATAGGCCTGCGCATACTCACTATCAAGACGCGGCACGTATTCCAGCGCCGCGTTGACACCGATCTTGGCCTCCGGGCCGAACTGATCCGTCAGCGCCAGCAGTAGACCGATGAGGGCCCGTTGATTGTTCTCGGAGACGGCGAGGATGTCGTGGCAGATGCTCTCGGCCACGCGCGGTTGGTTGAGCAGGCGATAGCGCTCGACTCGTTCCAGCGCCTGGGCAACGGCCTCGGGACGGATCTTCTTCAACTCGGGCATGGTTTCGATCCTGTGGAATCGTTGTCAAACGAGAAGACTTTCCAGCAGCGCGACTAAGAAAGGAAAGGTTGCCGCAAGACGCCATCTCACGGGAGACGGCCGGCTTGAAGTTTCCCAGACGTCGTCGAAGGCGCCTTGGATTCGCCGCAGGTGATGGCCGCTCAATAAGGGTTGGCCGGGGCCATGTCCCAGGCTCGCGCTGCAAGAACCCGGGCGTCGCCGCCGCGGGCGAAGAGGCGTACGCCGGTGGCGTCGACCCCATCGGGGTAGATCCGTCGCATGACACCCACGCGATCGTTGGCGAAGGCTTCGACCACGGAGCGATCGACGAAGACCCGCAGGTGGAGGTGCTCTCCCAGCTGCAGGGGGCCGGACTCGACGTTGCGAGGTCCGTCGCTGAGAGACGAGTGCCGAGCGTCGATGACGAGAGCCGCAGCGTCGGCATCGTAGAACACCTCGGTAAACTCGGTTCCGTCATCGGCGGCGCAGACGGTGATGCCCACCTGAGACGCCGTACCGGGGTCGATCTCGAGCTCCAGCTCCAGGCAGGTGCCGCTCACACCTTCCCAGGTCCACTCGGCGCCATCGCGCAGGTCCATTTCTCCAAGGTCACGCTGACGGTGACGCAGCACGTTCAGTTCCGGCGCCGGGCGCAGGCGCAGCGTGCCGTCATCGCCGAGCCACAGCACGCGCGGCAGTGACATCGTACCGGACCAGGGACTGGCATCGCGGACATCGGAGCCGCGACCGTCGAAGATCCAGGACCACATGATGCGCCGGCCGCGGTCGTCGAGAAGACTCTCGGGGGCGAAGAAGGCGTTGTCGACCCAGGTCATGCGACCATGCGTCTCGGGCGTGAACCGCAGGTCGGCGTAATTGCCCACATAATACTGGCACCCGAGGTTGTGGCTGATGAACAGCAGCAGGTGGCGGTCGCTCGGCGGTCCACCCTCGGGGGAGGAGGGCAGTGCGAAAAAGTCGGGACACATGTCATCCTCGTCGGCCCGTGTCCACTCGCGCCGGGAGGTGTAGAATTCGTGCAGATACTCCCACTGCTGCAGGTCGTCGGAAACCAGCAGGTACAACGTGTCGCCCTGGTGCTCGACAAGGTCACGCGTCTGCCCATACTCGCGCAGCACCAGGAGGTTTCCGGTAAGGACGTAGTGGCGGCCGTCTTCGACCCAGATGGCCGACGGGTCGGCGGCGCCATAGACGACCTCGTCACCGTCGTCGTCGCGGGTGGCGCGCAGTCCGTGCTGCGTCTCGCGGATCACGGGATTGGCGGCGCTCTTGGTCCATGTCTCCAGCAGATCGTCGGTGCTGGTGGCGATGCAGATGCCGCCCGGTTCACCCAGCCCCCAGTAGGTGATGGTGGGCACGCCGTCGCGGTTCAGGGCGGCGCCGCCAGAAAAGATGCCGGTGTCGCCGTCTCCGGGCTGCAGGGCCAGCGGGTGATGTCGCCAGTGCACCAGGTCGGTGCTCGAGATGTGGGCGAAGCAGTGTCCGGCGTCGGTCTGCACGATGTACATCAGGTGATAACGGCCCTTCCAGAAGAGGGCGGCGTTGGGGTCGAAGGGGGCACAGTGCCCTTCGGGAGTGATGATGTGGTAAGCCGGGCGGTGGTTGTCGGCGAGCAGTTCGTCACGCAAAGCCCGAGCTGCCGCCACGTTATTGGTCATCTGTCCCATGCGTTTCTACCTTGGGCGGAGTCGTGCACAAAACCACAAGATACAGCGAACCAACTGCCCGAGGGCCATCCAATGAGCCGACCGAACATCATCTACATCCTCGCCGACGACATGGGCTTCGGCGATATGGGCTGCAACAACCCGGCATCGCGTATCCCTACACCCAACCTGGACCGTCTGGCCGCCGAGGGTATGCGCTTCACGAACGCCCATGCACCCTCCAGCGTCTGTACGCCGAGTCGCTACGCGGTGCTCACGGGACGCTACTGCTGGCGATCCCGGTTGCGCAACGGCATCGTCTGGCAGTGGGACGCGGCGCTGATCGAGCCGGACCGGCTGACCGTCGCCGACGTGCTGCGCGGACAGGGGTACCGAACAGCCTGCATCGGCAAGTGGCACCTGGGCTGGGACTGGTCGCTCACCGACGGCTCGCGGGCGAATGATCATGTCGAGTTTGGTGTGTTCGGCGCTGAGGGTCGACACACCATGGGCGAGCGCATCGACTACACGCAGCCCATGCGCGGTGGGCCGATCGACCATGGCTTCGACAGCTACTTCGGCGACGATGTGCCCAACTTTCCGCCGTACACCTGGTTCGAGGATGACCACGTGGTGACGCCGCCGACGCAGCCGAAACCGGAGCAGATGTTCGGTGCCCCGGGGGACATGGTGCCGGACTGGAAGCTGGAGGGGGTGATGCCCGAGCTGACGCGGCGCGTGGTGAGCTACCTGGAAGCTGCCGATGAGGAGCCCTTCTTCCTGTACTTCCCCCTGACGGCGCCGCACACGCCCATCGTGCCGCTGGACCGCTTTCGGGGCATCAGCGAGGCCGGCGAGTACGGCGACTATGTGTGCGAGGTGGACTGGTGCGTGGGGCAGGTGCTCGAGGCACTGGAGCGCACGGGGAAAGGGCAGGACACGCTGCTCATCTTCACCAGCGACAACGGTCCCGAAAACCCCGCCTATGAGCGGATTCGGGAACACGGCCACTACAGCATGGGGGACTTGCGGGGGATCAAACGCGATGCCTGGGAAGGAGGCCACCGGGTGCCGTTCCTGGCGCGCTGGCCGGGCGTCGTCAAGGCGGGCAGCACGTGTGACCAACTCACCACCCTGGGTGATCTGCTGGCCACGGCGGCCGAGCTGGCAGGGACGCCGGTACCCGATGGCGCGGGCCCGGACAGTGTCAGTATCGGTCCCCTGTTGCGCGGTGGCGGCCCGGTGCGCAGCTGCGCGGTGCATCACAGCATGACAGGTAAGTTCGCCCTTCGCCGGGATGACTGGGTGTTCATCGATGCGCCCAGCGGCGACGACAACAACGAACCGGACTGGTTCAAGGCACAGCGCGGCTACGAGTCACACGACTGCCCGGGAGAGCTCTACGACCTGCGTGACGACCTGTCGCAGCGATCAAACCGACACACGGAGCGGCCCGACCTGGTGGCGGGCATGAGGGACCTGCTCTCCCGAGTCCAAGCCGGCTGCGACCAGAGCCTGGACGCGAATTGATTGACGGGTCCCGCGCCCTCTATGCCGTCTCGCCATTGCCCACACCGTGACTGATATCGGTCAGTGAGCGATGGCCGACGACGGTGCCGTCGTCGTCGTCGTCGCGTTCGAGATTCTCCAGGGTCACGAACATCTCCCGCAGGTTTTTCACGCCGCCAATGGCGACCCAGACGGTGATGATGATCGTCAGCACCAGCATGACGACGGCGTAGCCCCACCAGAAACTCGCCCACGCCGCGTCGCTTACGTCGGTGGAGAGCATGTAGAAGGAGCCGAAGACGAAGACGCCGAAGATGCCGAAGACGTAGACGTAGGAGAAGATGAACAGCATCCGATCACCGAGACTGAACTCCTTCCCCATACCGAAGATGGCCAGTCCCTGCCGCGGCGCTGGCTGTTCGGGGGCCTCGGTGTCAGCATCGATGGCGTAGCGACCGCGATGCAGGAGCTGGTCCATGTCGAAGGCGGGTTTGCCGGCGCCGGAGATGAGACTGACCACGACGTAGGTGACCAGCGTCGCCACCATCGTCCAGAACCAGAGGATCTGGGCGTTCATCGGCATCTTCTCGCTCGCCGCCCAGTCTGGGGCGATGCCGGAGAGTATCTGTCGGGCGTCCTCCCAGAAGTAGGTGGAATACCAACCGCCGATGGCGAGTACGACACCGATGATGGCAGCGCTCCAGACGCCGGTGTTGGTGCCGCGACTCCAGTAGAGGCCACCGACGATCGCCGCACCCGCCCAGCCCAGATAGATCGTGCCGGTGAGGGCGAAGAACATGAGGATGTCCTGCTGCTGAGAGAAGAGCAGGCTGAACAGGAAGATGAAGACGGCGACGCCGAATATCGAATACTTCAGCAGCCTGACATGTGCTTCCGGCTTGAGCACGCTGTTGTCACCAAGCAGGTTTTGCCGCACCGGCATGACGACGTCCTGGATGAAGATCGAACCCCAGGCGTGCAGGTACGTATCATGGGTGGATATGAAGGCGGCGAGCATGACAGCGGCAAACAGACCGACAATCACCGGTGGCAGGAAGTGGGCGGTAGCAACCGTCACCGTCAACTGGGAACGGATCTGCTCGTTGGAGATGGCATCGAGGGCGGCGTGAGCACCGACGGCGTCGGCGGCGAAATCGGCATGATGCAGGAAAGCCCAGGCGCACATGGGCAGCAGCACCAGGGGCAGCGTCTGCGTAATCGGTCGCAGCTGACCGATGAGGCGGCCCATGCGCGCATCGTGCGGTGAGCGCGCGGCGCCGTAGTACCCCTGATTGCCCTGCCAGGCCATGAAGACGTAGACGGCGCCGAAGGCCTGGATGAGGAAGTAGTTGATGTTGAAGTTGTCGGTACTGCTGGTCTTGATGGGGTTGATGAGGGAGGCGTCGGCAGGCGCCATCGCGGCGGCCTCCATGATCTGCGACCAGTCGAAGAGAAAGAACAGCAGAAAGATGCTCATCACGGCAAAGACGGCGTTGACGAAGATGCCCTGGAAGAAGTCGGTGACCATCACCGCGATCTGGCCGCCGAGGAAGGTGAAGGTGAGGGAGATGGCCAGCAGGAAGGCCATGATGGCGGCGTAGACGAGGTCAAAGCGCATGCCGAAGTCGACGATGTACTCCGGGAAACCGCAGTAGTGCTGGAAGAAGCGGCCGCCGACGGCAGGGAAAATGCCGAAGTTGATAATGCCGGAAACACAACCCATGACGCCGGCGTAGACTCGGAAGGAGCGGCTGTAGCGCATCTCGAAGAACTGGGCCATCGTCATGGCACGGGTCTGGCGGAAGCGATACTGCACCCAGCCGGTGGCGGCGACGATGACGCCGATGGGCAGCAGCATCATGTCCCACCAGGCGGCGGTGAAGCCGGCCTTGTAGTGCATTTCGAAACGGGCGACGATGCTGATGGCGCCGAGACCGGCGATGCCGTCGGCCACACCGAGCAAGTACTTGCCGGCGCAACGGTTGGCGGAGAGGAAGTCGGCGACACTGCGCATATACTGACGTGTCGTGTAGGCGCTGACGCAGATAAAACCCAGCAGACTGATGACGATGAGCCAGTCGATCCAGTGCAGATTCATGAAAACCCAGAGATGAAGCGAGGAAAACCGCAAGGTTTGCCCCCCAACCTTAGAGCTTGAGGAGGCCGTGCGCGAGAGCAAGTCGCGTCGCTGACCGAGCGAATCACCACCGAAGGCGATAACACATGTCTCTTACCCTGAACACATCCTGTCTCATGCCGGACCGCCCGAGACCGATCGTCGTCATCGGCGCCGGCGGGATCGTTCGCGACGCGCACCTGCCAGCTTACCGGCTGGCAGGGTTCGACGTGGTCGGGATATTCGACCTGGATGTGGACAAAGCCCGAGCCCTGGCGGCTGACTTCGACATTCCTGCCGTGTTTGCGTCCATGGAGCTGGCTGTGGCCAGCGCGCCGGAGGATGTCGTATTCGATGTGGCCGTCCCCGGCGGTGCCGTGCTGGAGGTTGTCGAAGCGCTGCCAGACGGGGCTGCGGTGCTCATCCAGAAGCCGCTGGGGCGCACCCTCGATGAAGCGCGCATCATCAGCGCAGTGTGTCGGAGGAAGGAGCTAACGGCGGCGGTAAACTTCCAACTGCGCTATGCGCCACCCTTCCTGGCGCTGCGCGACCTGCTCGACAGCGGTCGCCTGGGCGTGGTGCACGACATCCAGATGCAGGTGACGATCCTGACGCCGTGGAACCTCTGGGACTTTCTCCAACGGGAGGAGCGTGTCGAGATTCTATATCACAGTATCCACTATCTCGACGCGATTCGCGCCCTCGCCGGCGATCCGCACGGCGTCTGGGCACGCACCGTTCGCTACGCCGGTTATACTCAGCTGGCCGACGTGAAGTCGACGACGATCCTCGACTATGGTGACACTCTGCGCGCCGTGGTGTCAGCCAACCACTGTCACCGGGGCGGTTTGATTCACCAGGAGTCGTACCTGCGGGTCGAGGGGGAGAAGGGCATCGTACATCTGACGCTGGGCCTGTGTCTCGACTATCCCCGCGGTCAGCCCGACCGTCTCGAGGTCTGTCTTTTCGAGGACGGCCAGGAGCCTGCCTGGCAAATCGTTACTGTGGAGGGCACCTGGTTTCCCCACGCCTTCATCGGCACTATGGCGAGCGTCATGCGCAAGGTCGAAGACCCGACGCGGGAACTGCCCACATCGGTGGATGACGCCGTGCGCACGATGGCACTCGTCGAGGCGGCCTACACGTCGAGTGCCAGCGGCGCCACGCCGATTCCCTACGAGGAGTAGTCCATGCCTGACGCACCGAACATTCTCCTCATCATGACCGACCAGCAAC
>JAYZCA010000334.1:0-10488 GCA_036339235.1 Candidatus Latescibacterota bacterium
AGTCGGCCGTCGACAGATCGAAGGAATCGCCACCGCACAGCAGATCGCCGTTGTGGAGGATGAAATCGGGGCTGGCGTCATTGATGGCCGGTACGCTGGCGTCGAGAACCTCCCTTGCCCGCGTCAGCATCTTCGGGGCGCTGAAGTCACGCTGTGCCGTGGGGTGGTAGTGGC
The DNA here is from genome assembly GCA_036339235.1 of Candidatus Latescibacterota bacterium. Lineage (GTDB taxonomy): Bacteria > Latescibacterota > UBA2968 > UBA8231 > UBA8231 > UBA8231. Next base: position 175 of record JAYZCA010000334.1, read on the forward strand.
TGTCGCCAAGAACGACAAAGTCAATCATCAACTCACTCCGACTCAGGTTGAGCAGCGGCGGATGCTGGAGATCAATCGAAAAGGTATCTGAGAAGATAAGTGCTTCACCCCGCAGTTCGACTTCGTCATCGTCGTCGGAGACCGACCGTCACCAAGGTAGCCAATTGGGGCAGGCAATCGACCGCATTGCCTCAGCAGGTGCCGACTTAGTTCAGAGGGCGGTAGTGAAACCCGGATAGACAACCATTAGGTTGATCCGTGTCGCTGCCAGGTAGAGTTCTCTCACAGCCACGAAAACAGAAACAGCCCCGAACCGTTGAGATCAGGTCGGGGCTGTTGCCATGTGAGCGTCTTCTGTAATCCTGTTAGATATCTGTTAGCACTTGTCCTCCCTGATGTCGCATAAAGCCAATGCTATCATGTCGTTATCCATTCTCAGATCCAGAAGACGACGTTGTCCGTCATACCCGCGAGGAAGTCGATGAAGAGCCACAGTGCTGCGGTGACGAACTGCCCGGCGATGAGGCCCAGAAAGAAGGGCCTCGCCAGCTGGTAGAAGCGGGGACCGCCGTACTTGATGATCACCAGCTTGAACAGCCAGGCCAGGAAGATACTGAACCACAGCTGGTCCATGAGCCAGACCATCGAGACCGCATATCCAACGGGGTGCAAGGGCCACCACAGCAGGTGATGGCGGGCGATCATGAGGAGCGCCATGAACCCGCCGCCGAGCAGCGTGTTCACCCAGCCCTCCAGGCTCGGATCCGTGGGCGTCTTCATCTTGTCGGCGATGAAGTCGAAGGGCGCCCGCGCACCACCACCGAAGAACCAGCCGTTGAGATTGATTCCTCCGTACTCGTAGGCCAGGTGGAGAATGGTGCAGATCGAGCCGACGAGGCTGATCAGGATGGCCAGCAGCAGGACCCAGAACAGGGGTCTCACGTTGCGGCCCATGTGCTCGCTCAGCTTGAGGCTGTGGGCGCAGGAGGCCATGACGAAGGTGCGGATGTCCGCAGCCCACACGTGGGTATAGGCCAGCCCGACGAGTCCCGAGGAGCCGAGCACGACCGAGCCGGAGCCCGACACCAGGGTAGAGGCAGCGATGAGAGGACTGACCACGGCGGCGACGCCACTCTCGGCGACGACGCGGGTGAGACCGACGAAGATCAGCAGCGCCATGGTCACGGTCAGCAGAGCGGCCCACAGGTCCAGACCCGACACCGTCAGCCACCCGACCAGCGTGAGATAACCACCCACCAGGCACAGTGCGGCGGCCCGATAGGACATGATCTCGCCCGAGTCGTCCACCGACGGGTCGTCATGGACAGCCTTGCGCCAGACATCACGCAGATGCCCGCGGGCGAGCCACAGACCCAACAGGACGAGGACGAAGAGGGCGCCTTGTCCCTGATGTGCCAGGATCGGTTTCGACGCGGCACCATAGATCCCGAGTTTCTGCGCACTGACGATACCGAGTACGCCCATCACGCCACGAATCACCGCTGCCACCAGGTTGAAGAACCACAGACTGAAGGCGATATCGAGGTTGATCAGGAAGGAGAATCCCACCATCGGGAAGCTGAGCCGGATGATCAGGTTGACAGCGTGGCGGAACAGGGGAATCGTCGTCAACTGCTGCACTGCCGGCACGAAGTTGTAGTACGCGTGCAGGCCGTTGAGACTGCTGACGATGGCGGGCAGGGCGAACCCAACCCACATCACCGGATTGCGGAAGAACGGTCGGACACCCTGCTGGCCACTCTGCACCATCTCCAGCGGGACCTGGACGATGGGGAAGATGAGTCGTTCGCGTTCGACCCACTGACGACGCAGGATCACCATGGACGAGATCATCACCAGGTACAGGCTGGTCAGCAGGATGGACCAGTAACACAACGGTGCTACCCAGACACGCCACGGCATCGGCGTGCCCGCCGGCAGACCTTCGTAGAACCAAGTGACGGCGGACGGACTTTGCGGCACGATCCAGTCCGGTATGTACGGCTCGATCAGGATCGCCCACTCGTTCTCCGGGGTGGCGAAGTACTGCACTCCGGTGACGATGGTCAGAAGGTACTCCGACAAACCCATGGTGCAGATCGCCGACGCCGTGATCAGCATGGCGAAGACCACAAGCAGCTCACCGCGACGCAGGGCCAGACGGCGATGGATGACACCAGCGAGCAGGTTGAACGGTCCAGCAAGGAGAAAGAGCAGAAAGATGGCTCCGGGCGTGCTGAAGTCGAGCGCCATGTACGAGCCGCGGATCACCATGTTGCCGTACGGCGCCCCGCAGGCCAGGCACAGCGACAGCACGCTGCCGGTGAAGATCGACCGGAAGGTGAAGGCACACTCCTGATCCTGAGACGGTGTCCTTGGTCTCGTCACGGCTTTCCTTCGCTTGACCGCCTACCGACAATGCCGTTTATCTGCCCACTATGATAGGTTCTGTCAGGCGTCCGCGGCGATGGTCGGTCGTCGGTATCCTCGGAGGGTTCTCCCTGGTGCTGATCTCACTGCACGCCTGGGCGTCGCTTGGACAGGGTGGGCCGAAGGTGGACGAGGCGCGAACCCGGGCAATCATCTCCGATCACTTCTGTCCCTGCCAGTGCGGCACTCACCTGCCGGGCAGCGACCGAGGTCCGGCATGTTTCGGGTGCAGCGTCGGCAAGGCGGAGGTGACCTTCATCCGCGAGTCGATCGCGGCTGGCCGTACCCTCCGAGAGGTTCTGGTGGCGCTGCGCGAGCCGGCGCTCATCGAGGTGTTTGCCGATTACGACGATCCGCGGCTGCCGGAGGTCTGGGCGCTGGCTCAGGCGGCGGCTGCGGAGTTTCAGCAGCACCGGGTCGTGCTGCGGCCACCCGGTGCGGACGATGACGCGATCAGAGTGGTGGAGTTCGCGGAGTGCGGGCGCGGGACCGGCCGCTTTAGCGCGTGGCACCGGAGTCTCATCAGACATCACGGTCCCTGGGATCGGAGCCGGCTGCTGGAGCTGGCACAGGCCGATGGACTGGGAGGTGATGTGATGGAAGACTGTCTGGCGAGCATCGACGTCGCCGCCCAGGTCGAAAGAGACCGCAGTCATGCCCGGGAGCGTGGGCTGCAGCGGCTTCCCGCCATCACGGTCAACAGCGTGCCCGTCTCCATTCACGACGAGGCGCTGCGGGAAGCGCTGCGACAGCTGATGATCGACGCCAGTATCTGATATCCTAAGAGCCCGACCGAGTAACCCATTTGCGCTACGGCCACGTCCTTGACGCCGCTCGCTCCGTTGCTCTGAATGGCGCTTCAATTCAGGTCACTCGCGCGCCTTGCGAGCGGCGCCAATGCCGCGGCCTCGCCTGCAAAGCGATTACTCGGACAGGCTCCTAGCGTAACTCCTTGACAGGACTGGAGTTCCGGGGATCTTGTGCGGATTGCCTCGGGTCGGTCAGGCGAGTATGTTCTGCAGTCTCATGACGATCCCTTCCACCTCCCAATCGACTGCCCAAGCCGTACCCCGTGACACTCTTGGTCGGCCGCTGCAAAGCCTGCGTATCTCGGTCATCGACCGCTGTGACCTGCGCTGTGCTTACTGCATGCCGGAAGAGGACTACACGTGGCTGCCCAAGGGTGACATCCTCACCTTCGACGAGATTCTCACCCTCACCGACGCCTTCATCGCCAACGGTGTGCGCCGCGTACGTCTCACCGGAGGCGAGCCGCTGCTGCGGTCCGGCCTCGCAGACCTGGTCGCCGGCCTGGCCGCCCGCGATGCGGTCGACGATCTGGCGCTGACGACGAACGCCACCCAGCTGTCGAAACAGGCAGCCGCCCTGCACAACGCCGGCCTGCGGCGTGTCACCGTCAGCCTCGACTCGCTGAAAGCAAGCCGCTTCGAGACGCTGACCCGCCGCGCTGCTCTCGACGACGTGATCGCCGGGATCGAGACCGCTGCAGCTGTGGGTTTCGAGTCTCTGAAGATCAACACCGTCGTCATGCGCGACTTCAACGACGACGAGCTGGTGGACATGATCGAATTCGGTCGTCGTTTCGGCGCCGAGGTGCGCTTCATCGAGTACATGGATGTGGGCGGAGCCACCCTGTGGAACCGGGAGCGGGTCGTGTCACGCCACGACATCCTCGAGAAACTGACGGCTCACTATGGCAGCGTCGACGAGGTCGGCTCTCGCGGTCACGCCCCGGCGGAGCGTTTCCAGCTGCCCGCGGGGGATCGTTTCGGCATCATCTCGTCGACGACACAGCCATTCTGCCGCGACTGCGACCGCAGCCGTCTCACGGCGGACGGCTTCTGGTTTCTCTGTCTATACGCGAGTGACGGCATCAGCTTGCGCGAGCGCCTGCGCGACGGGGCCTCCGCGGACGAACTGTCGCAGGCCATCGGCGGAATTTGGCGCCGGCGCGCGGATCGCGGCGCCGAAGAGCGGGCCGAGCTGGTCGAACGCGGCGCTCTCTACCAGATCGAAGAACTGCGTCAAGACCCCAGGCGCGAGATGCACACGCGCGGCGGCTGATGGACTACTTTCGCGGCAAGCGCTTCCTCGACACCCTGCCAGACTGGGAGCGCGGCCGCCCGCCCGAGGGTCCGCTCGAGCTCTATCTGCCTCGCGTGCGCGCCATGCTGCGGCGCTGCGGTGACCCGCAGACGCGCTTCCGCTGTGTCATCGTCGCCGGCACCAACGGCAAAGGCACGGTGGCGAGCGTCCTGGCGGCACTGATGCAGGCCGGGGGGCAGCGCGTCGGACTCTACACATCGCCCCACCTGCACAGCCAGCGCGAGCGGATTCAGGTAGACGGCGCCCTGCTCGACAAAGACCGGTGGGCCGCCAACCTCACGACCTTCGCCGACGCCACGCACGGATTCGAACAAGAGGGTCTCGGTACGTTCTCCCGCTTCGAGGCGCTCACCGTGCTGGCGGCACAGATGTTTGTTGACACCGCAGTGGATGTCGCCGTCTTCGAGGTTGGTCTCGGCGGTCGCTACGACGCGACCAACGCCTGGGATCACGACGTCGCCGTGCTCACGCAGGTCGCTCTCGATCACTGCGCCGTTCTCGGCGGGGATCGCGTCACGATCGCCGACGAGAAGCTGCCCGTGGCCCGCCGCGGTCGGCCGTTGTTTACGACCTCGTCACAGCAGCCGGAAGTCCTCGATCACATTCGGCGGTGCGCCACCGAGGGCGGCATCCGGCTGTTCGTCTGTGGGCCGGAGGGTGTGGCGACTGTCGAGGCGGCGCCCGTGCCATACATCGTCGCGCCGGAGCCCAGTCTGCGGCGTCCATGTACATGGGTCGACAACGCCCGTCTCGCCGTGGCGACGGCGACCTACATGCAGACGGATCTGTCCACCGCAATCGTGCGCCGCGTACTCGATGAGCACCAGTGGCCGGGCCGTTTCGAACCGGCCCGGGAAAGCCCGAAGGTTATTCTCGACGGCGCCCACAACCCGGCGGCAGCGGCAGCGCTGCGCGATGACCTGGAGCCCCTCGGGACACCCTGGACCTTCGTCGTCGGCGTCAACGAAGACCACGAGGCCGCCGAAGTGCTGCGCTGCCTGGCGCCGGTGGCCGAGCGCTTCATCCTGACCTCGTCGGAGCATCCCAAGGTGCTGAGCGCCGCGGACCTAGCACAGCAGGCGCCGGCGGATGTGGCGGTGAATGTGGAGCCCGGCTTGCGTTCGGCGCTGGAGCGTGCCCTGCAGGAGGCCGGCGATGACGGTCGCGTGTGCGTCACCGGCTCACTGCACCTGGCAGCCCGGGCGCGCGAGTTCTTCGGTCTCTCCCACCAGGTCGAGGGGATCAGCGAGGACGTGTCGCACGAGAGTCTCGAGTGTGTGCAGGCGGCCTGCACGCAGCTGGGGTGGAAGTCGGAGGAGGTGTCGGGCGACGGCAATGTCCTGCGCGTCACGGGGGGGCGGCGGCCGCTGCTGTTCTATCGCAACAAACACCCCTTCAACGACTATGTGGCGGCGCGCATGGCTGAAGACAAGGGCTATCAGTACGAGATGCTCGTCGCCGCCGGCCTGCCCCTGCCGTTCACGATGCAGGTGTTCAATCCATACGCCGAAGAACGCTTCGACCGGTACAAGACCCATCTTGCCGTGGACGACATCGCCGAGGATGTGGACGCCACGATGAGCTACCCCGTGGTGGTGAAGAAGACCCGCGGGTCGGTGTCGTCGGGAGTGTTCTTTGAATCCGATCGTGCCGGTGTGACGGCGCGCCTGCAAGACCTGTTCGAAAACGCCGGCTTCCTCGACAACCTGCTGCTGGTGCAGGCCTTCGCCGACGGTCCGGAGTACCGCGTCGTCGCCAGCCAGGGTGAGCTGCTGCTGGCCTACCAGAAGGTGAGCGAGGGCGTGTCGGCACACGACCGCAACCCGCTCCACCACCACACGGGGCGAGCCGAGCGGGTGGTGGACGAGTCGATCCTCGGCGAGCTGTCGCGGTTGACGTCGAAGATCGCCGGAGTCATCGACCTGGGGTTCTACGCCGTCGACCTGATTCGCGACTGTGAGCGCGGCTGGCAGATTCTGGAGTTGAATCCCAATCCCTTCTGCTACTTCTACAACCGCACCAACGGTCAGGACGATTTCATCGGACTCTACGCGGACCTGCTGCGGAAGTACGCCACCTGATGAGGCGGAGGAATCGATGGACTTGCGCACCCGACTGATTCACAGCGGCCTGGAACGCACCGACGGCGCCCTCGTACAACCTGTGTTCCAATCGGCGACGTATGAGAGCGTGCAGGCGGGCTCGTACGACGACATCCGCTACCTGCGCCTGAACAATTCGCCCAACCACCGGGATCTGGCGGCGCGACTGACGGCGATCACCGGAGGCGAGGCAGCCGTCGTCGCCGGCTCCGGCATGGCGGCCATAACGACGACGCTGATGACACTGGTCAGGTCGGGAGGCCACATCCTGGCGCAGGACTGCCTGTACGGCGGCACTCTCAGCTTTCTGGAGGAGGATGCGCCGGCCATGGGCATCTCGGTGGATACCGTCGACGGCGACGCGCCGGACACGTGGGCGGCAAAGGTGCGCGACAATACGAGGGTCTTCCTCGTGGAGAGCCTGTCGAACCCAACACTGAGGATCGCCGACCTGAAGGCGGTGGTGGCTTTCTGTCGCGATCACGGCATCACCTCCGTCATCGACAACACCTTTGCTTCGCCGGTCAACTACCGCCCGTTGGAGGCGGGGTTCGACGTCGAACTGCACAGCGCCACGAAATACCTCAACGGGCACTCCGACCTGGTGGCGGGCTGCGTCATCTCTTCCGCCTCGATCATCGAGCGGGTGACGCACAAGCTGAACCATCTCGGCGGCATGCTCGATCCGCACGCCTGCTTTCTGCTGCAGCGCGGCCTGAAGACGCTGGCCCTGCGGGTGGCTGAACAGAACACGAATGCAGTCTACCTGGCGGAGCGACTGGCGGCACACCCCGCCGTGGACCACGTCAATTACCCGACCCTGGAAGATCACCCGCACCGCGAACGCGCCGGGCGCTGGTTCGCCGGCTGCGGCGGTGTGCTGAGCTTCGACGTAGCCGGGGGTGCCGACGAGGCGCAGGGCGTCATGGACAGGCTGACTCTGGCCACCGACGCGCCGAGCCTCGGGGGAGTTGAAACGCTGGTGAGCCGACCGGCCGTCAGTTCGCATGCCGGGCAGCCGCCGGAATTGCGGGCGGCGATGGGGATCGGCGACGGGCTGGTGCGTGTGGCGGCGGGGATCGAGGCAGCCCACGATCTGTGGGCGGATTTCGAAGCGGCCCTGGCCGGAGTTCGCAAGTAGGGCGTATCGCATTGCTGTAAGCCGCGTAAATACAGTTAGTTGCGAGATCGATTCCAGATTTTCTCAAGGTCGGCTCAGGGGTGCCGATCAAAGGGGTAGACCCGCGAGGATCGGCCGGTTCGAACGGGTTATGCTTCCTAATCCTCCTTAGGGCAGCCCCTTGGCAGTTGGTGGGAAACCGCCGCTGTCAGGGGGATTTTTTTGGGTGGTTCTGGGTCTTCTTTCGTGGCGGCGGTTCGGGGCTTTCGGCTCATTCGCCGGGGTGGGGGGTGTTGTTGGGTCGGCTGAGTGGTGATCCATCCGGTTGGCGAGCCAACGACCTGCGGCGTTGTCTCTGGGAGAACTGAGTCATCGCTGATGCAGCATCCCCGGCGAAGGGTCGCCTCAACCCCGACCCGCCACCGCTCGGGTGACCAGAGCACTTTTGGGTGACTAGTCTGGGTGCCTGGCCGGATGTGCAGCCGTGGCGGGTCGGCTAGCTGTCCGCCAGTGGCCCTGGGGCCTTCGCGGTTGCGTCTCCACCGATGGGATTTGCGGCGGATTCGGATGCAGTCCTGATTGTTCCTGCGGCAACCGAGGAGAGCCGGAAGATGAGTCAGACCGTGAGTCGTTGGGGGCGATTCGAAGTCGCCCTGACCAGCGATCAAGAGTGGGAGAATCCTCTGCAGGAGGCCGAACTGGCAGGCGTCTTCGTCTCGCCTTCCGGTCAGCAGGTAGCCGTCGATGGGTTCTGAGACGGCGGCAGAACCTGGCGATTGCGATTCTCGCCCGACGAAGAGGACGAGTGGAGATTCCGAGCGCGTCTGTCCGATGGTGTGGAGCAGGAGGGGCAGTTCGTCTGCGGCCCTGCAGAGGGAGAGACCCCGTTCCAACGGCATGGCCATGTGCGTGTGCACGAAGGGCGGAAGCGGCTGGAGCACGCCGCCGGCACGCCCTTTTTCTGGCTGGTGGATACGGCGTGGAATGGTCCTCTGCGCTCGGACGAAGCAGCGTGGCAGTGGTATGCCGAGCAACGGGTTCGTCAGGGCTTCAGCGGTGTACAGTGGGTGACTACGCAATGGCGGGCGGCCCCGGATGGCGATGCCAATGGCGACTTCGCGTTTGTCGGCGACAGCCGTATCGAGGTGAGGCCTGAGTTCTTCCAACGCCTGGACGGCAAGGTGGAAGTGCTGGAAGCGGCGGGTCTGTTCTGCGTGCCGGTATTGCTCTGGGCCAATCAGGCCGGTGATCCGGGACAGGCCCTGACGGAGGACCAGGCGGTGCTGCTTGCACGCTACATGGTGGCGCGTTGGGCAGCCTTTCCCGTGCTGTGGATTCTTCCCGGGGACAGCAACTACGGGGACCAGAAGGCGCCACGCTGGCACCGCATCGGCAGCAGGGTGTTCGGCCACGCACGCCACGCGCCAGTGGCTCTGCACTGTTGCGGGACGCACCTGCCCACCGAGGAATTCCACGATGAAAAATGGTGTGCTGTGCTGGGATACCAGAGTGGTCACGGCGACACCGACCAGGTCATCGAATGGCTGGTCACCGGTCCGCCGGCAACCGACTGGCAGACAGAGTCGCGACTGCTGCAGCTGAACATGGAACCGGCGTACGAGGCGCACCTTTCATACCAGAGCAAGCAGCCTCACTCCGCGCACAGTGTGCGCCGCGCTTGCTGGCCCAGTCCGCTGAATGCAACCGACAGCAGGTGTCAGTTACGGTGGCAACGGCGTCTGGGGTTGGGACGACGGCACGTCTCACCCTGTAGATCACGCCAACGCCGGCGTCCCTCTGCCATGGCAGGAAGCGGTACGGATGGAAGCGGCCGAGCAACTGGCACACATGCGAGCGCTGTTCGACGGCCTGCAATGGTGGCGGCTGCGGCCTTGCCCGCAACTGCTGGCAAAGCAACCTGGAGAGCTGGACATCACGCGTTTCGTCTCGATTGCCAGTTCACCCGAGGCAGATCTGATCATGGCCTATCTGCCGTTCGGTGGTGCGCTGACGCTGCATGCGGAGCATTTACCAGCGACCTCCAGGAGCAGTCGCTTTTTCGACCCCAGGACGGGCAACACTGTCGGCGGCGGATATGCACGAGGAGGAGGGCGGGACGATCACGGTGATTGCGCGGGGGAGGGAGAGGACTGAGTTTGGTTGCTGGTTCCCTAAGGCCAACAGAGCGCGTCCCAACCCGCAGATGGAATACGAACAACTCGTCCGCGCCGAGTGTTTGGCGGACATATTCTTGGCCCAGCGTCAGGCGACCGCGAGGCAAGTGAGGAGCACTGCATGCCCAGATTTACTAAAGACCAGCTCACCAGTGCGTGCACCACGATCTTCACCGCTGCCGGTACGCCGGCGCCCGAGGCGCGGATCGTCGCCGAGCTGCTGACCGAGGCCAACTGCGCGGGTCACCACTCCCACGGACTCATCCGCATACCCCAGTACCTGGAAACGATCGAACGGGGGGAGCTCGTGCCGGCCGCCGTAGTCGAGCTCGTCCGCGAGACCTCCATCACCGCCGTGGTG
>JAYZCA010000335.1:0-10441 GCA_036339235.1 Candidatus Latescibacterota bacterium
CTCGGGTTGCTCACGGCGATGGCCCTGGTCCTGTTCCTCGTCGAGGCGGCCCTGCCGCGGCCCCTGCCCTGGATGAAGTTGGGTCTGGGCAACGCCGCGGTCCTGGCGGCGCTGCTGCTGTTCGGTGCCGGTCCGGCGCTGGCCGTCAGTGTCATCAAGCTGCTGGTAGGGGGGCTGCTCGGCGGCGGTCTGGCCGGGCCTGCCTTCGTCATCGGTGCGAGCGCCGGTGTGACCAGCGTCGCCGCCATGGCCTTACTCTGGCGCTTGGCGCCGAGACTGCTGAGCCCCGTGGGGCTGAGCGTTGCCGGAGCCCTGGTGCATCAGGTTACGCAACTGGCAGTCGCCGCCGGCTATCTCGGACACCCCGGACTGTTCTACTTGCTGCCGATGTTTCTGGTCAGCGGCGTGGTCACCGGCATGCTCACCGGCCTGGCCACTTATTTCGCACTGCGGCGTCTGGCCGACGTGGGCGCGTGAAAGCTTGACCCCAGGGGGCCTTGGGCCTTCCTTGGAACCCGCCACGCCAGCGGCCCGGCGCCGGATTTCCCCCGACGCCGGGCCGTTGTGCGCTGCAACCGTGATTGCGGGCCTGGGGGCCATTGTCGACTATTACGCGGGCATGACTGCACACTGGCATGACAGACAGCAGATTCTCGATTTGATGACAAACCTTTATCGCAGCTGGCTGCAACGACGTCACCTGGTGTGCGCCGCTGCACTCCTGCTCGCTTTGACGGCGCCGGCAGCGGCGGAGGTCGACTACGACGCCTTGCGCCAGCTGGCTCCTGAAGAGCGGCTGCGGCAGACGATGGGTTTCTTCTCCGGTCTCGGATCCCGCGTCGTCGGTTATCCGGGCGCCGAGCAGGCGGCTCTGCACATCCATCGGCGGTTCCGCCACATCGGCCTGCACGACATCACCTTCCACAAGTATGACGTCACCGTCCCCGTCGATCATTCGGGAACCCTCGTCGTCTCCGGTGGCCCGTCGGTACGTCTGCACGGCCTGTGGCCAAATCTCGTGCGCACGCCGACCCTGCCCGACGGGGGCATCGACGGGCGACTGGTCTGGGGCGGCAAGGGAGAGTTCGAGGATCTGGACGGTCAGGTTGTCGCCGGCAGCGTCGTCGTCCTCGACTTCAACTCTGGCGACAACTGGCTGAACTCCGCCTACCTGGGTGCTGCCGCAGTGGTATTCATCGAACCGGACTCCACCGTCTACCTCGAGGGCGAGCGCAAGTTCCTCACCATGCCCCTCGACGTGCCCCGGTTCTGGGTCAGCAAGAACGACGGCCACGCCCTGCGCCAGTCGATCGATCGGGGTGAGGGCATCAGACAGGCGCATCTCGAGTACCGCATGGACTGGGAACGGCAGCCGGCGTGGAACGTGATGGGGATGATCCCCGGTTACGACCCGCTGCTGAAGGACGACGTCATCGTCCTGGAGTCCTACTACGACGCCATGTCCGTGGTGCCGTCGCTGGCGCCCGGCGCCGAGCAGGCCGCCGGCATCACGGCGCTGCTGGAGCTGGCCAGCTACTTTCGCGAGCATCCACCGGCGCGCTCGGTGCTGTTTCTGGCAACCTCCGCCCACCACCTTGCCATGCGCGGAGTCGACGATTTCATCCAGCGTTATCTACGGGATGAAGACCCTTTCATCGATCGCATGGTGGTTCGGCGTGTCGTCGAGGCGGCGCTGGCCCGCGGCCTCATCGAGGAAGCCACAGATGGCATCTCCTACCGTCTCGGCAACCAGACATTCACCGGCAAGGAAGCGCTGGTGCGCCACCTGTCCGAGACCGACACGGTCCTCGTGCGCGCCATCGTCAACTCGTCGCTGCTGGAAGGGGACGATCTCATCCGCCAGGAAGATGGCGGTTGGAGCGTCCGCTACCGGGACGGTACCGACGTCGAATCCGAGATCTTCGACGATCGTGCCGATCTCGAGCGCGAACTCGGTGACGACGAGGATCTGCGTCTCGGGTTCTACCGTGAGTGGGTGGATCCGAAGGTCGATTCTCTGGATGTGAAGCTATTCATCAGTCTCGACATGTCGACGCAGACCGACGAGCTGGGCATCTGGAACAGCAACTCGAGCTTCTATTACAAACGCTACTTCGCTCCCTTCGGCAAGAATTTCATGAATTATTCACGGCAGGTGAGCCTTGGGCTTGGGTACACCTTCCGCGACGTCCTCGTCAACGGCATCAGTCCCGAGGGCGGCAAGAGCTGGGAGACCTTTGTCCCCGGCGAGATCTCGGTGAACAGCGAACTGGTTCTCACCACGGGGACGCCGGCACTCGCCTTCGTCACCGTGAACGATGCGCGGTTCCTCGTCGACACTCCCCTCGACCGGTCGCGGAGCATCCGCTACGACAATCTGGCCCGGCAGATCCGGGCTCTGGCGGGCATGTTTCACATGGCCTTCGAAGACCCCGAGCTATTCCCTGATTTCAAGATGCGGCTGAAGGACACGCTGCGTTCTCTGAAAGCCAGGGCTATGGTCTTTCCGCGCCGCAGCATCGTTCCCGATCTGCCGCGCACCGGCGCCATCGGTGTGGTGCGCAACGGCAAGAAGAAGTCGTACAAGGGGGTACGCGGCGAGTATTTTGAAATCGTCGATGACTCCGGCGCTTTCTATGTGAACCGTATCCGGGTCAACTCTGTGCAGGTTGAGGGCTACTATACCGATCCGGCGACGGGACGTATCACCTACGCGCCGGATCGCGGCATTCAGGGTGACAAGGCGTACCCGATGAAGATCGCCATGGATTGGCGGGACAAGGAGTGGATGGTCGTTCTGTTCCCGTGTCAGTCGTTCAACTTCTTCGACATCGTCGACCCGAGATACCTGACGAAGCTGTCGCAGGTGACCGTATTCGACGAGACGAACACAGCGCCAGTCGAGTACGGATACACGATCGGCGAGGGGCCATCGTCCCAGGACGAGCCCGTGGGCGTGCTGTTTGCGCGTCCCGGGGCCAACGTGAAGATGGGCTTCGGTGCCGGCCTGCTCGGGTTTCGCTCCCTGCTGCTCAACTCCAGCAACCCCGACGACAAGACGGAAGCCCTCGGTGAGGGGTTCGCCATCGAGGACGAGACCTCCTTCGCACGCACCTCCTATCTGATGGCTCGGGACATGTGGACCCTCGACGAATCGCGCATGCGCGAATTGGCCGAATTTGCCATCCAGAACCAGCGTCTCAACAACCTGCACGCCCGGGCCCATGAAGAGCTTGTGCTGGCCGAGAGCGCCTTCGACGACAAGATGTGGAGTCAGTTCGTGCGCCACACGCGCTCCGCCATCGGCCTCGAGTCGCGCGCCTACCCGGATGTGAAGTCAACCCAGAACGACGTCGTGCAGGGTATCATCTTCTTCATGGCTCTGGTGCTGCCGTGCGCCTATTTCGCCGAACGGTTGCTCATCACTGCGGGGACCATCCAGAAGCAGATCATCGGCTTCGGTGGGATCTTCCTCGTCATCTGGGTCATCCTCTCCATCGTCCATCCCGCCTTCGAGCTGTCGAATCCGTTCGTCATTCTGCTGGCCTTCGTGATCTTCGTTCTGGCCATCCTGGTGATGGGGATCATCTCCGGGCGCTTCAACGAGCAGATGAAGAAGCTGCGTACCGAGGTGGCCGTCATCTACGACACCGACGTCAGCCGCTCGAGCGCCTCGATGACGGCGTTTCTGCTGGGCATCTCGAACATGAAACGCCGCAAGTTGCGCACCGTGCTGACGTTTCTGACGCTGCTGCTGCTGACCTTCACCGTGCTGTCCTTCACATCCATTCAGACGTCTCTGCGCTTCAACCAGATCGAGCGCGACAACGAGGGCCTCTACGAGGGCCTTCTCATCCGCTCGAAGGCGTGGACACCGCTGGAGGAGTCGGTCCTCGAATACGCATTGAGCAACTTCGGAGACCGTGCGTCCATCGCGCCGCGCAGCTGGTACGACAACAAGAAGAAGGCGCATATCAAGATGAAGTATGGGGAAAATGCCCATAACGCCCTGGGTGTTCTCGGCCTCACACCTGAGGAGACGAAGGTCACCGGACTCGATCGGGCGCTGCTGGCGGGGCGCTGGTTCCGTCCCGGGGAGGAGAGGGTCGTCATCCTGCCCAACGAGATGCTTGCCGCTCTCGACATCGACGTGGCCGATGTCGATCGAAACGACGGCTCGGTCCGCATTCGCGTTTTCGGCCAGCAGTTCACCGTCGTCGGCATCATCAACTCAAAGCGCATGAAAGAGTTGAAGGACCTCGACGACGAGACGATGACGCCCGCCGACTTCGCCGTGACGGGCGGCCAGGCGGTGCAGGAGATCGCCGAAGAGGAAAAGCGGGAAAAGCAGGGTCTCGAGGACTCGAAGGTGGTCATCAAGCCCTTCGTACATCTCGAACCGGCGAACACGCTGCTCATGCCGTACCACACACTGCGCAACGTCGGCAGCGGCAATCCGTTGCAGTCGGTTGGCGTCCGCTTCCGTGAGGGCGTCGACGAGCGCGCCGAGATCGAGAGGTTTCTTTCCCGCCTAGCGGTGACCCTGTTTGCCGGCATCCAGGAACAGGGGGATGACTACGTCAGGGTGTCGATCTACAGTTCCCTCGGCATGACATCACTGTCGGGGATGGCCAACCTCTTCGTACCGATTCTGATCGCCGCGCTCATCATCCTCAACACGATGATGGGCTCCGTGTACGAGCGCTTTCGGGAGATCGCCGTCTACTCTTCCGTCGGCCTGGCGCCGGGGCACATCGCCTGGCTGTTCATGGCCGAATCCTGCGTCTACTCCGTCCTCGGTGTCGTCGCCGGCTACCTGGTGGGGCAGATCATGGCCACGGTGCTGACCAGCATGGACGTGAGCACCGGTTTCACGCTGAACTACTCGTCCCTGTCGGCAGTGCTGTCCTGTCTTCTGGTGATGGCCGTCGTCATGCTGTCCACCGTCTACCCGTCGCGCAAGGCGTCGCAGATGGCCGTGCCTGACGTGACGCGCCGGTGGCGTCTGCCGGCGCCCGATGGGGACGAATGGCACTTCGAATTCCCCTTCACCGTCGGTGGCCGCGATGTACTCGGCCTCAATGCCTTCCTCATCGGCTATTTCGACTCGTACAGCGAAGAGTCTATCGGTACGTTCTACACGAACGGCGCCCGGCTCGGACGTGTCGACTCCGAATTCGGTGAGGGTTACACGATCGATATGAACATCTGGCTGGCCCCCTTTGACCTGGGAGTCAGCCAGCATGTCGTCATTCGGGCCCTTCCCGAGGCGGAGCACAACATCTTCCAGATCCAGCTCGACATCCACCGCCTCAGCGGCGAGGACGCCTCCTGGCGGCGTGTCAACCAGCGGTTCATGAACGTCATCCGCAAACAGTTCCTCATCTGGCGCACTGTCGATGCCGAGGCGAAGGAATCCTACGGTGAGCAGGCGCAGGGACTGCTGTCCGGAGAACAGACGTCGGTCACCGCGGCGGTGGGCGGTTGAACATGGGTTTCGAGAAGTCCTCCGTCACAGGGGTGAACTGAGCCATGCTGGGCAGGGGCAACGCCAATCGGGAGATCGAGGAATATCGTGACCTGATCGAGACGCCGACCGAGTTTGAGGACGGCTTTACGAGCAAGGCCATCATCGGTGTCCTGTTCGTTGCTTTCATCATGATTCCGGGGAACATGTACCTCAGTCTCATGGTGGGAGGTTCCCTGGGAGCGGCAGCGGAGTGGGTGACGATCATCCTCTTCGCGGAGATCACGAAACGCTCCTTCACGTCGCTGACGAAGCAGGAAGTCTACGTCCTCTACTACGTCGCGGCGGGTCTCATCGCTGCTGAGACGGGAGCCTTTGAAGGTCTGCTGTGGAACCAGTACCTGCGCCAGTCGCCGCCGGCGCAGCAGTTCGGCATCGCCAACCTGATCCCCGACTGGTGGGCGCCGCCGCTGGATTCGCCGGCGCTGCTGCAACGCACCTTTCTGCACCAGGACTGGATCGTCCCCATCGCGATCCTGCTGGCGCACTTCGTGATCTCTCGAGTGTCGTGGTTCACGATGGCTTATGTGCTGTTCCGCCTCAATTCAGACTATGAGCGCCTGCCTTTCCCCTTCGCTCCTGTGGCCGCCCAGGGCGCCACGGCGCTTGCGGAGACGACGCAGGGTGTCGACTCCTGGCGCTGGCGCGTGTTCTCCGCGGGAGCCATGATCGGCCTTGTCTTCGGCGTGCTCTACGTGGCCATCCCCGCCATATCCGGGGCGTTGCTCACCGAGCCGATCCAGTTGATTCCGATTCCCTTCGTCGATTTCACCCAGATCACAGGGAACTTCATCCCCGCCACACCCCTGGGGTTCACCGCCCACCTTGGACCGATTTTCGCTGGCCTCGTCATGCCTTTCTGGGGCGTGATGGGCACCTTCATCGGTGTCGTCGCCCATTCTGTGGCCAATCCGATTCTGCACGATCTCGGCTACCTGCAAATCTGGCAGCCGGGCATGGGCGCCATCGAGACCTTCTTCGTCAACTCCGTCGACTTCTGGATGAGCTTCGGGATCGGCACGACGGCGG
Organism: Candidatus Latescibacterota bacterium; assembly: GCA_036339235.1. Taxonomy (GTDB): domain Bacteria; phylum Latescibacterota; class UBA2968; order UBA8231; family UBA8231; genus UBA8231. The sequence goes on from JAYZCA010000335.1 coordinate 6,557, forward strand.
CGATCGCCATCATCGGCATCTGGCAGGTCGTACAGGGTGTTCGGGGCGCGGCGGCGCACAAAGCCAGTGGCGGTCAGGGACGCAGCTGGGCCGTCCCCGAAGGGCGCGGAGACTTCCCGATATGGGTGGCACTGGCCCTTTACTCGGTGGCGGCGACGGGGCTCATGGTCATCGCCTGGATCTTTCTGCCGTCCTTCAGCCGGTTCATCGGTTTCTTTCTGTTCTTCGCCTTCGTCTTCACGCCCTTCCAGTCTTTCGTCAATGCCCGCCTCGTCGGCATGGTGGGGCAGACGGTATCGATCCCGTATGTGCGCGAGGCGACGATCATCCTGTCCGGATACCAGGGTGTCGACATCTGGTTCATGCCCTTCCCGCTGGGAAACTACGGGGCGCAGACCCAGAAGTTTCGCGAGATCGAGCTGACGGGGACCAAGTTTACCAGCATCATCAAGGCCGAGATCGTGATGGTGCCCATCGTTCTGTTCGCCACGTTCCTGTACTCGTCCTACATCTGGAAACTGGCGCCGATCCCATCCGCCTCGTATCCCTTCGCTCAGGTCATGTGGCGTCTGCGCGCATTGCAGACCTGCATCTGGTTCACCGGAACGCTGAAGAGCGAGATGCAGGTAGCTCCCGACCGTCAGGATGCCACCTGGATCCCGTCGAACCTGGTGGAGGGGGAGTGGTGGTACTGGCGGGTGCGTGCGGCGGAGGACGAGTGGGTCGAGTCCGGTGGATCGCGGGGCAAGGCCGGCCCCTGGTCGACGACGCACGCATTTTACACCCACTTCGGCAAGGGTGAGCCACAGGAGCTGTCCGCCATGCCGCCGGGCGCGCTGATGGGTGCCGATGCCGCGGCTCGCCGCGTGAGCCCATTCGCCGACGACGGGGCCGCCGCCGACGATGGGGAGCAGATTCATGTGCGGGGCCTGGGGCCGCACACACGGGCCCTGGTCGGTGCCGCCGCCCTGATCCGCGACGCTGTGGACGACACCAGCCGTATCCACGGCCTGGTTACCGGGGACGAGCCGGCCATCGGACTAGCATCGACACCACGCCCGGCGCTGCGTGCCACCTCCGACCAGGCACTGCCTGCGGGCTGGGTATATTACTTCGCCGTCGACACGGACCCGAACTTCTCGAGTCCGTGGATTCAGCGATCCACCGACGAGCCGTGGCTGTTCCGCGCCATCAAACCGAACATCATCGCCGCCGGTACGATCGTCGGCCTGGGAAGCTACATCCTGCTGTCGGTCCTGGGGCTTCCGGTGCTGCTCGTATTCGGCTATGTCCGCGCTTTGACGACGATCCCGCACTGGATGGTGACCGAGGTTATCGGCGCCATGCTCGCACGGTACTACTTCAGCAAGAAATACGGCACCAAACAATGGCGCACCTACGCCCCGGTGCTCGCCGTCGGTTTCGCCTGCGGAATGGCGTTGATGGGCATGGCCTCGATCTCCATCGCTCTGATCCAGAAGTCCGTCTCCGTCCTCATCTTCTAGCGTCGTCTCTCACCATGGATGATTCCCACCACGATTTCGGTTGGCAGGGCATCCGCTTGCGTGTCCCCTCCGAATGGGAGTTGGGACGCGTCGACGGAGACATGTCCTCCGGCTACGCCCGCCTCGACGATGCGCGCATGGTGCGTGCCGAGGTCGAATGGCGCGCGGCGCCCGTGCGCGGCGCCCGCCGGCCCGTGTCGGACCTCGTGGATCGTTACATCGAGCAGCTGCAGAAGAAGGCGGACAAGTCAGGCATGGACTTCTCCGTCCGGCGCCAGGCGAGATTCCTCAAGGACAAGCGCTGGCTCGAGGGCAGCGAATACGAGACCTTCATATGGGAGGCCGACTACCGCGCCTACAACCTAGCTCGGGCCTGCCCTGAGTGTCAGCGCATCGTGCTGCTGCGCGTTCTGGCCCCGGTGGGCGAGAATGCCGAGGCCCTCGTCAACGAGGTTCTGCCGAGTCTCGAGGATCACCCCCGCCAGAACGACGGCGGTCGCAGGTTCTGGAGCGTCTATGGCATGCGTTTCCTGACGCCGGAAGACTTCGTGTTAAAGGAGCATCAGTTGAAGTCGGGACACATCAGCCTGACATTCGAAAAGGACGGGGGTGCGCGGACCCTGCGGATCCACCGACTGAGCATGGCGCAGATGCTGTTGAAGGATCGGGAACTGGTCGAGTGGTACCCATCGTTCTTCAACAAGGATCTGCGGGATTTCAGACATACGGTGAGCGCCGGCGGCGGACAGGACAACATTCGTGGTCACGACAGCGCCCGCGTCCACGGCGAGCCGCGCAGTCGCTGGCGCCAGATCCTGCGGCCCCTGCCACTGGTCAACCCACGGCCCCGCCGTTACCTGGAGGGTGCCGTCTGGTACTGCTCCGAACAGAATCGTATCTGTGTCGTCGAGCACCTCTCCAAGAAGCGTCTGGAGGGGGACGACGACCTCCTCGAAGAACTGATCGACGGATATGTTTGCCACGCGCAAGAAACCACGCCTGACACGCGAAGCGATGATGGACTCGCGGCCGGCTCGCAACGATCTGCTGGAGTGGGAGAAAACCGAGACCGGTGAGGCGCAGATCAAGGTGGTGCGCCAGGAGACGTGGAAGACCCGTCTGCTGTCCAAGGTCTTCTACATCCCCGAGACGCGGACCATCACCCTCGATGAGGTGGGCACCGAGGTGTGGCAGATGTGTGACGGCCACACGTCGGTGGCGACGATGATCGACCGCCTGCGTGACCGCTACAAGCTTGACCGCAAGGAGGCTGAAGTGTCGTTGCTGTCCTACCTGAAAACGCTGGGGCAGAAGCGCTTCGTCGGGTTTCTCGTGGACGGGGAAAAATCGAGGTCTGAGAAAGGGAAGGACGCATCCGGGAAACGCTGGAAGAAGAAGAGTTGAAGTCTCCATGCAGTGGTTCTGCGCTGCGCGGGGTTCAAGGGTGACTGTGTGTACATGCCGAAGGCCGAGAATCCTTGATTCCCGGCCTTCGTGGCTTGACGCGTTGGTCGCTTGACTGCAGTAGCTGTAGGGCCAGTTGGGGCATGAGGTTCGCCTGGGCGAGCATCGCCGTGGAGGCTTGCGACACACCTGAGCCCGCGTGAAGCGGGAGATTTCGAAAGCGATGTCGGCGTCGCTGATCGAGGCTTCCGAGTTCTGGATGTTCTCGATCGCGTTCTCCGTGAAGGAGATGGTAAACGCCAGCCGGTTCTGCCAGGCACCGAGGTCGCCTCGCTGACCGGATACCTTGTTGATTGCCTGGTCGATCTGGCTGATCGATGCCCGCGACGAATTCAGAGTCGCCACCGACGTCGTGTTCAGGTTCAAGCGTGCCCCGGAGGCACGCATGTCGTCGATGGTGACCTCGATGCGGTTGTTGATCCCGTCATCGGGGCCGACCTGGAACGAACCACCGGCCGGTGCCGCCGATGACGATCAGCGTCTGCGCATCCAGATCGCTATCGATGTAGGAACCGGTAGCGGTGGTTACGCCAGACCCGGCCAGTGTCACCTGGATCCCCAGGCGGTCGAAGTTGGCGACCACCGTCGTACCTGTGGCCACGTTGAGACCCGTGTCGAGAATCTGCCCGATGTTGATCGTCTGGGAGACCGTGCCGTTGCCCAGGGTGATCTCGGCATCGCTGCCGGTGTCGATGAACGTGTAGGTCCCTGCGGAGGCGCCAGAGATCTTGACGTCGGCCACACCGCTGGTGTTGCTGGCGGTGAGCACCGTCGAAGTCGTGTCGAGACTGATGCTTGCCAAGAAAGTGGACACTTCCAAGCGCCAACTAGATTTTGGCGCAGGAGGTGTTTTCATGGTACGGAAGTTCGATCGAGAGTGAAGCTGGAGGCCATGCGCATGGCTTCGGAAGAGGGC
>JAYZCA010000336.1:0-9188 GCA_036339235.1 Candidatus Latescibacterota bacterium
CAGATTGACACCCCCACCGCACCCATCTACACTCGCCCAACATGCCAGATCAAGTGATCCTCCTCCTCAGCGGCGGCATGGACTCCACCACCCTGCTGTATCACCTCCGCGAAACCAACCCAGAAACTCCCCTGCACACCATCAGCATCGATTACAACCAGCGCCACCGAATCGAACTGAACTACGCCGCCCAGCTCTCCCCCCTCGCCGGTGCCACCTCCCATCGCGTGTTACCCCTGGACCTGACCCGGATCGGCGGCAGCCCCCTCACCGATCCCGACCTAGATATCCCCGCTGCAGCTAAGGGCGAACAAGCCGTCACCGTCGTCCCTTTCCGTAACATGCTCTTCGTCACCCTCGCCGCCGCTTGCGGCGAGACCCTGGGCGCCTACGACATCTATCTGTCACCCGTGCGCGACGACTACGAGGCCTACCGCGACTGTCGTCGCGAGTTCTACGACAGCCTCGAGGCGTCCGTGCGTCTTGGTGCTTCGCACGACACCACCTTTCGCATCCACACGCCGTTGATAGAACGCACGAAGGTCGACGTCGTCGCCCTGGGTCTGCGGCTCGGCGTGCCCTATGAGCTGACACACACGTGCTACGAGGGTACTCGCCCGGCGTGCGGTGTCTGTGATGCCTGCAGCGAGCGCCTCGACGCCTTCCGCGCCAATGACACGATCGACCCCCTTGAGTATGAATACGAGCCGAGGCCCGACTCGTGAAGATCGAACGCGTCGAAGCTCTACACCTGCGTCTGCCGGAGGTGAAACTGGTCGCCGACGGCACGCAGGATGTGCTCATCGTGCGCGTCCATACCGATGACGGGCGGGTGGGGCTCGGGGAGGTCGTTTCGTGCAGCTACGTGGGCCGCGCCGTCATCGAGTCGCCGCGATCGGCTCCCTTTCGTCACGGCCTGGCGGCGATCGTCACCGGCATGGACTCCCAGGACATCGAGGGCATCGCCCTGGCTGTCGAGCAGGGTACTGCCTGGTACGGTCCGGGTGGCATCGCCCGCCACGCCTACAGCGGCCTCGACATGGCACTGTGGGATCTGCGTGGCCAGGCAGCCGGCGTGCCGGTGCGCCGGCTGCTGTCACCCACCGCCGTCGACTGCGTGCCCGCCTATGCCAGCGTGCTGTGGCCGGCGCGGCCGGACCTGGTGGGCGCCTCGGCACGGGCTTTCGTCGAAACCGGCTACCGCTACGTCAAATACGGCTGGGCGCCTATGGGACCGGACCTGGCCCTCGACGTGGAACTCGTCGCCGCGGCGCGTGAGGCCCTGGGTGACGACGTGGGCCTGATGGTCGACGCCGGTCGTGCGTGGACGGCGGTGGAAGCGATGAAGCGCGCCGAGCGCTTCGCCGAGTATGGCGCGTTCTGGCTGGAGGAGCCCTTGCACCCGTACGACAACAGCGGTTATGCCGAGTTGGCGTCGGCATCGCCGGTACCGATCGCCGGCGGCGAAGCCGTCACCCTGCTGGAGGAATACGACGCCCTGCTGGCCACGGGGCTTCACTTCGTACAACCGGACCTGGGTCGCGTCGGCGGCATCACCTACGCCCAGCGACTCGCCGCAACGGCACACGCACGGGGCTGTCGTCCCGTGCCTCACGCCTTCGGCACCGGGGTCTTGCTCGCCGCGTCGGCCCAGTGGACGGCGGCGGCACCGCAACCGCTTACCGAGTACACCCGCGCACCGTCACCTCTGGCCCGCGACCTGGCTCGCCACACGATGGAGTTTCGCGACGGCCATCTGCACCTCGATGACACCCCGGGCCTGGGTGTTACTCTCGACGACGATGTGATCGCTCAGTACCGCGTGGACTAGAGCCCCGCGCCTACTCAGGAGACGACGACCCATGCCTTCCGTACGCGAGATCTACAAGTTCGACGAACTCACCTGGCCGGAGGTCAACCAGGCCGTGGAGATGGGCAAGATCTGCATTCTGCCCACCGGCTCCGTCGAACAGCACGGCCACCACCTGCCGCTGAAGGTCGACCACGTCTGCGCTGACGCCGTCGCCACCGAGGCGGCGCGCCTGCAGGCCGACAAAGCCCTCGTCCTGCCGCCGGTGACCTACGGTTACGTGCATCACGTGATGGACTTCCCGGGGTCGGTTAACATCCACCATGAGCATTTCATTCAGTACTGCCTCGACATCACCAAGAGCCTCGCCTACCACGGGTTCAAGAAGATCGTCCTCGTCAACGGCCACGGTTCGAACCACAACCTCGTCGACATGGTGGCGCGGCGCACGACGGTGGAGACCGACGCGAGTTGCACCTTCTGCAGCTGGTGGCAGATGCTGACGGTGGATCCGGAATTCGAAAAGACGTGGCGCGAGAGCGTCAAACCCGGTGGCTGCTCACATGCCGGCGAACTGGAGACGTCGATGCTTCTGCATCTGTCGCCGGAGAGCGTGCGCACGGACAAAATCAGGAGCGAGATCGCGCGTACCAACAAGCTGGACTCGAAGTTCATCTGGACCGACCTGTTCGCGCACGGGCCCATGGGGCTGATCGAGTGGACGAGCCAGTATTCGGAGACAGGCGTGATGGGTGAAGCGGAGAAAGCGACGGCCGAGAAGGGACGGCTGTGCTTCGAAGAAGCGTCGAAGAACCTGGCAGCGTGGATCGGGGAGTACTACCACATGGAGATCATGCCGCGCACCCGGCACCAGGATCGGGAGCCGACGATCCCGCTGAACTTCCCTACAGGCTGAACCGGGGGCGGATCAATCGGCTGGGGACAGACCCCCTTCGGTCAGGCGGTAGCGTTTGTCGGATTCGGGGCAGACGAAGTCGTCACCGTCGTCCTGTAGGACGATCCCCTCCTCGCTGACCCAACCCGTCAAGCGGCCTGGCACACCGTAAAACATGCCGTAGGCGGGGACATCCTTCGTCACCACCGAGCCGGCGCCGATCAGGGCGTAGGCACCGATCGTGATGCCGCAGACGATGGTGCAATTGGCGCCGAGGGTGGCGCCGCGCTGCACCAGGGTAGGCCGGAGTTCGTGCTTGCGCTCGATCAGGGCGCGCGGATTGATTACATTTGTAAACACCATTGAAGGACCGCAGAACACGCCGTCCTCCAGGGTGACCCCCTTGTACACCGACACGTTGTTCTGAATTTTGCAGCTATCGCCGATGACGACGTCGGCATCGACGTAGACATTCTGGCCGATGTTACATCCGGTGCCGATTCGGGCACCGGCCATGACATGACTGAAATGCCAGATCCTCGTGCCTTCGCCCAGGTGGCAGGGCGCGTCGATGCAGGCGGTTTCGTGTACAAAGGCTTCCTGTCCCATGACGGGCGAATATAACCAAGCACTCGGGAGAGAGGTAGAGAGGACCAAGCGACATGAAACTGACCACCTTCGCCATCAAGGGCGAACAGCGTCTGGGCGCCATGGTTGGCAACAACAAGATCGTCGCCGACCTGGCTGCCGCGGAGAAAACGGCGGCACGGCGCGAAAAGCGATCGGCCAACACCTTCTACAGCGACATGATCACCTTCCTCAATGCCGGCACCAAGGCCATGTCGGCCGCCCGCAAGCTGGTCAAGGCTGTCGACGAGAAGCTGGGCGACGAACCCAAGGTCGACACCAAGTCCACTCACTACCTGACGAAGGTCAGGCTGAAGGCGCCGGTCCCCAACCCGGCCAAGCTGTTCTGCCTGGCAGGCAACTACAAGGATCACATCGAGGAGGGTGGCGGCCGTATGACGGCTCAGGACCGTGAGACGCCGCGGGTCTTCATGAAACCGCCATCCACGACCGTCATCGGCCAGGACGAGGACATCCTCATCCCGCCCATAGCTCGCGCCGTCGACTGGGAGGGGGAGTTGGCCGTTGTCATCGGGCGCAAGGGCAAGGGCATCGCCTCCAAGGACGCCATGAAGCACGTCGCCGGGTACACGATCATGAACGACGTCTCCGAGCGGCAGTTGCAGATCAAGCCACGCACCTCCAACCGTCCAAAGGACGAGTGGTTCGACTGGCTCAACGGCAAGTGGCTCGACACCGCTGCTCCCCAGGGACCCTGGATCGTGACGACAGATGAGATCAAGAACCCCCAGGATCTCGACATCAGCACCTTCGTCAACGGCTTGCGCAAGCAGCACAACAACACGGGCCAGATGCTCTACTTCGTGGCCGACATCATCGAGTATATCTCTGCCATCATCACCCTCGAGCCGGGCGACATCATCAGCACCGGAACGATCTCCGGTGTCGGCGCCACAACGGGCACCTTCCTCAAGCCGGGTGACCGGATCGAGATCGAGATTTCCAAGATCGGTGTATTGAAGAACAACGTGGCAGCCAGCAAGAAATGACCTCTCCCCCTGCGGGGGGCATCGGTTTCGGAGGTCCGACTCCCGCCGGGTTGTGGAGTCGGACCTTCGTCGTTCTGTGCCTTCTCGGTTTCTGCAACGGCTTCGCCACGGCGCCGTACCAGTCGCTGTTGCCGGTCTACGTGGAGGCTGACCTCGGACGCCTGCCGCTGTTTACCGCGTACCTGCGTTCCCTGACCCTCATCCTCGGTGGTATCTTCGCCATCGTCGGTGGCCGACTCGCCGACGTGCTCGGGTTGAAGACGACGCTGCTCCTCGGGCTGGCCGGAGCCGGACTTACAGGCTTTGTATTCCATACCCACGCAGTCGTCACACTCACGTTGTTGATCCTCGTCATCGGTGCCGCCGCCGGCCCGTGGAGCACGGCGGGACAGAGTTACCTGATCGCCGCCGCTGGCCCATCTCGCCTCGGCCTGGGCGGTGCTCTCTACTTCCTCAGCGGCACCGCGGGTAATTCGGTGGGTGCCTTCTGCACCGGCATGGTGAAACAGAGTTGGAGCTTCCCGCGCCTGGGCACGACGATGGCGCTTATCATGGGTGGCGTCTTCGTCGCCGGCCTGTTGCTGTTGCCGTCAACGCACGTGGCGCGAGCCGTGGATACGCCGCGCGAGCGCCTCGCCCTGTGGGCCTCCTACCGGCCGCTGATGACACAACGCAACGTCCATCTCCTCATGGGCCTGCGCCTGTCGATCACCAGCTTCTGGGGCATGGCCACCCTCGTATTGCCCCTGCTCGTCTATCGCGCCAGCCAGTCCGCTGCGACGGCCGCTTACTATGGTGCCGTGTCCCTCGCCGTCGCCGCCGCCTGTCAGTTGCTCACCGGACTGCTGCGTGATCGCTTCGGACGCACGGTGCCGTTGATCGTCTCCGCCCTCGGCATCGTCGTCAGCTCCGCCGCTCTGGCGTTGTACACCGACTCCGTGCCGGGACTCTTCATCTTCGGCACCGCCCTGACGGCGACTGCGTGGGCCGTGTCCACTCTGGTGCCGGCGCTGATCGCGGAGGTGGCAGAGGAATCGGAGAAGAATCGCCTTGTCGGCCTCGGCCACATGGTCTGGAGCGGCGCCATGGTCATCGGCAGCATCATCGGCGGCATCCTCGTCGAGGTGGGTCCCCACCTGCCCTTCGTCCTCGGCGTCGTCCACGCCGCCGTCGGCACGTTGTGCATCTGGCGGCTGTGCGTTCGGCTGGACGCCCACGCCCGATGAAAAAGCTGCACCTTCTCCTGTTGACGGTGGCACACTTCTGCGTCGACTCCTACGCCACCATGCTGGCCCCCGTCCTGCCTCTCGTCATCGAACGGCTGGACCTGAGCCTGGCTGGCGCCGGCATCCTTGGCACCATCATCTCCGTGTGCAACATCAGCCAGCCGCTGCTGGGTATGTGGGCCGACCATATGCGCCGCCGGTGGCTCGTGGTCGGCGGCCTCGGTATGGCCGCCATGTGTTCGCCCATGATGGGTGTAGCCCCCAGCTATTGGGTGCTGGTCACCGTCCTTTGCCTGGGTGGGTTCGGCGTCGCCGCCTTCCACCCACAAGCCTTCTCTCTCGCCGGGGAGCTGAGCGGATCCAGGCGCTCCTTCGGACTGGCCCTGTTCGTCTTCGGCGGCACCCTGGGCCTGGGAATCACACCGCTGTGGGTGCCCTCCTTCGCCGATCGCATCGGCCTCGAGTGGCTACCCATCGTCGCCATCCCGGGCCTGCTGTTCCTGCTGCTGGTGCTGCGGTTCGTCCCTCTCGACAACCCGCATGGCGCCACGGTGGATTCTCCGAGGCGACTCCGCGGGTTCAACGGCGCGGCCCGCCCGCTGGCGCTGATCACGGCTGTCGTCATCCTGCGTTCCGTCACCGCCCTCGGATTCACTTTCTTCCTCACCGTGCTGCTCACCAGAGAGCGCGGCCTGTCCCTCGTCGAAGCGGGAATCCCCCTGGCGGCCTACAACATCGCCGGCGTTGCCGGCGCCCTGCTCTTTGGTTACCTGGGAGACCGCGTCAACACCCGGTCGTTGGTGTGCGGTTCGCTGCTGTTGTCGGTGCCAGCGCTGCTGGCCTTCCTGGAGATCGAGGGGCCCCTCGGCTATGTGCCACTGGCTCTCGGAGGCGGCCTCGTGCTGGCGTCGAACTCGATCCTCGTCGCCCTCGCCCAGGAACTCGTGCCGCAGCGCTCCGGACTGGCCTCCAGCCTGCCGCTGGGCTTCAGCTGGGGCCTGGCCAGCCTGACCCTGGGACCCGTGGGCTGGTTCGCCGACGCGCACGGAGTCACCGAAACCCTGCGCTGGCTCGCCCTGCTGCCGCTGGTCACGGCGGCGGTGGCGCTGTTCCTTCCACCACGTCCCGTACCGGAACCCAAACATTCCATCAGCTGAATCACCGAAGGAAATCATCCGGATGCACAACGAGTGGAGACCGATCTACACCGCCCTGGCCGCCGACATCATGGACGCCATGGGCCACCGCGAGCAGACCCTCGACCATACCGTTCGACCCTCTCCGAACAGCACCAGCTTCGGCGGGCCGGCGGTGACCCTCGACGCCTACCAGCACGACGAACCTCATCCGGATCCCTATGGTAAGATCTTCGCGGCCTATGACCTGATGAACCGCGGCGACATCGTCGTCGTCGCCACCAACGGCGAGGTGTGTTCGGGACTGTGGGGAGAGTTGCTGGCCACGGCAGCCGTGGCCCGCGGCGTCAACGCCGTCGTCACCGACGGCCTCGTGCGCGACGTCCGATTGATGGACGACATGGGCTTCCAATGTTACAGCCGCGGCTACTCCCCCCTCGACTCGGCGGGCCGAATCGTGCCTCGGGAAGTGCAGATCCCCGTCACCTGCGCCGGCGTGCGCATCGAGCCCGGGGACTTCGTCCTTGCCGATTTCGAAGGCGTAGTCGTCATCCCCGCCACCATCCGTGACAAGGTCCGCACGAAATGTATGGAGAAACTCGAAGGTGAGAACACGGTGAGAGAAGCCCTCGCCGGCGGCCGTTCCCCGCGCGACGTCTTCGACGAATACGGGATCTTGTAGCGGCTGCGGACACTCTATCCCATCGCCACACCACCATCCACGTTGATCGTCTGTCCCGTAATCTGACGGGCCTCTTCCGAGCACAGGAAAGCGACCAGATTGCCCACATCCTCCGGGGACTGTTCTCGCCCCAACGGGATATTGCCGGTGACGAACTTGTCGAAGATCGTCCGCGCTCCCATGCCTTCCAGACTCGCGTCCGTCTCGGCGAGCATGGGTGCCAGGCGCTCCCAGAACGTCGTCCACACGAAGCCGGGGCAAATAGCGTTGACGTTGATGTTGTGCGGTGCCAGCTCCTTCGCGAATACCCGCGTCAGCGTGAGCAGGGCGTTCTTCGACGCCGCGTAAGCCGGCGCGAAGGTGGGGTCGCGCTTGGCTGCGACGGAGGAGATGTTGACGATCTTGCCGAACTTGCGCTCCGCCATGTGGGTAGTCACAGCCCGCGTCAGGTAGAACGGACCCTTGACGTTGACACCCCAGTTGTCATCCCACTCCGCGGCGGTCTGGTTGGCGACGCCGACACGCTCACCGAAGTGACCGGCGTTGTTGACGACGATATCGATCTGCCCGAATTCGCCAATGCTTGCATCGACCAGCGACTTGCAGTCTGCCTCGCTGGTGACGTCGGACTGCACGGCCAGCGCCCGGCCTCCAGCCCCTTCGATTTCCCGAACGCAGGCCCGCGCCCCTTCCAGGTTGACGTCGGAGACGACGATGCGCGCTCCCTCGCGTACCAGACACATGGCGATTCCCCCACCCATCCCTCCACCGCCGCCGGTGACGATAGCCACTCTGTCATGCAATCGCATCCGATTCCCCTCCTGATGTAGGTACTGTTCTTATCAGTCCGGCGTCTCGAGCTCGACACCGAGTTTTTCGCCCCAACCGAGGATCTGCCGCCAGGTCTCCGCGTCCACGAAGATCCCTTCCCGAGTGCTTTGTTCCAGCACGTTGCGCTCGATCTCGCCGGGCAGGAGGACCGCGTCGACACCTTCGGCCGGTGGCGACGACTTCACATGGTTGACGAAGCGATCCGCCTCCTCGAAGAACTCCTCCATCGCTACGAACTGTTTCACGTCGAGGCCCACGAGCAGCACGCCGTTACTCAACGGTCGATCTATGCCGATACACCCGGTTCCGCTCAGAGCTCCAGCCAGCAGCTCAAGAGCGATGTTGAGTCCGTATCCCTTGTGCCCCGCAGCGCTGCCCCCCAGGGGCAGGATGCTGCCCAGAGGTTCGCCGTAAAGGACATTCGGATCGGTGGTAGGTCTGCCCTCGGAGTCGACGATCCAACCCTCGGGTGTCGGCTCACCGCGGTTGCGCTGCAGCCGGACCTTGCCTTCGGCGACGACGGTGGTGGTCATGTCGATGATGACGGGGTCGCCGCTGGATGCGGGGATGCCGATGGCCATGGGGTCGGTGGCCAGCCGTGGTTCGGTGCCGCCCCACGGTGCCATACGGAAGTTGGGAATGCCCACGGCGTTGACGAAGAGCAGTGCAATCATGTTCTGTCGGGCGATTCGGTCCACGTAACTGCCCAGCCGGCCGATGTGGTTGGCGTTGCGCACAGTAACTGCGGCCAGGCCGTGCTCTCCTGCCTTTTCCAGCACCACGTCGACGGCTTTGCTCATCGTAGCCTGACCGAACCCCCAGTGGCCATCCACCACGGCGGTGATGGAGGTCTCGCGGACGAGCTCGACTACGGCGGCCGGCACGAGCTCCCCCCGTTCGATCGTTTCCAGGTACTGGGGTATGCGGATGAGTCCGTGGGAGTGGTGACCCGCGCAGTTGGCCTCGGTCAG
>JAYZCA010000337.1:0-12296 GCA_036339235.1 Candidatus Latescibacterota bacterium
GGCGCGCTGGCCGACACCAACCCCGATGCCCGGCGCGAGTTCGGCGACTTCTTCGACGTCGGCGAAGAGCGCCGCTATGACGACTACCGCGAAATGCTCGACAAGGAACGTCCGGATTTCGTCGACGTCTGCTCGTGGCACCAGCAGCATGCCGAGATGGTCATCGCCGCTGCCGCCCGTGGGCCACGGGCGATCCTCTGTCAGAAACCGATGGCCGTTGACCTCGGCGAGGCGGATGAGATGCTCACAGCCTGTGAGCGCAACGGGGTCAAGCTCATCATCGCCTACCAGCGCCCGCACCACGCTACCTGGCTCAAGGCACGGGAGCTGATCCGCGAAGGTGTTGTCGGTAACGTCATTCAGGTGCAGCTGGAGTGTGGCGGCAACATCCTCAACACGAATTCGCACAACATCCGGCTGGGGCTGTTCCTGATGGACGAGCCACAAGTGGACTGGGTGATGGGTGCTGCCGAACGTACCACCGACCGACGCGAGCGCGGCCTTCCCGCCGAGGATGCCTGCCTGGGTCTGGCGGGCTGCGACAACGGCGCCAGTCTGCTGATCGCCGGCAGCCTCGTGCCGGGTCTCGGCCAGGGCTGCCGTGTAATCGGCAGCGAGGGTATGATGGAGCTGTCCACGACGCGCCACCCCGACAAGGAGGTCCCCTCCGATGCGCCCATGCGAATGCCGGAGGGCAAGTCGGCGAATTACAATTTCGAGATGGGGACCGCTCGCTACATCAACTCCAGCAATAGCGGCTGGCAGCACGTAAAGGTTGATTGGCACGACAGCTGGGCGCACCAGTGCCAGGACACCGTCGACTGGGTCGAAGGCCGGACCGACAACCCCATCAGTGGCGCCGATCGCGGCCGTGCCGTGCAGGAGGTGATGATGGCTCTCTTCGAGTCCGCTCGCAAGAAGCAGCGTATCTACCTGCCGCTCAGGACGAGGATCAACCCCCTCGCGCTGATGGTGGATGAGGGCGACCTGCCCGTCGAGTGGCCAGGCGCCTACGAATTGCGGGCCAGCCTCGTGCGCGGCGAAGCGATGACCTGGCACCAGCAGCAGGGCTGAATCGTGCGGCTCCGCTTCATCCTCGCCATGTGCCTCGTCGTCACCGCCTGTGCGGAGAAGGAAGTGGAGGATCTCGTCAAGCGACTCAAGACGCGTGACGCTCAGGAGCTGCGCGAGGTCACGGGCAAGATCGCACGCCTGCCCAACGCCCTCGCCGTCCCCGCCCTGCGGCAGGGACTGCACGCCGCCAAGTGGAGGACGCGCTACATGAGCGCCAAGCTCCTGGGCCGATTTCAGGCACAGGAGGCGATCCCCGAACTGATAGACGCCCTCGACGACTCCATCGGGGGCGTCACGGTGCAAGCTGCCGGCGCCCTCGGCGCCCTGCAGGCGCAGGAGGCGGTACCCGGACTCATCGACCTGCTCGACGATACCAACGAGGTTGTGCAGATCGCCGCCGCCAACGCCCTGGGACAGATTTCGGCTCCTGCTGCTCTGCCGGCCCTGGGTCGCCTGTCGGAGTCGGTTGTCATGTCGGTGCGCGCCGCCGCCATCAGCGCCCTGGGGCCCTGCCACGACAGCAGCTCAGCTCCCCAGCAGAGCGCTGACGCCCTGCGCCGTACGCGCCGGGCTCTCGACGACGTGTTCGTCAGCATCCGCATCGCCGGCATCGTGTCGTTGCGCAGCTTCGACTACCGCGGATCGGTCGATGATCTGCTGCGTCTGCTCAACGATCCTTCGACGGAGGTCCAGCACGTGGCCGTGCAGGCCCTGGGCGAGATCACCAGCGTTGACCAGTCTGCGTGGCAGGGGCACGCCGCGCCAGACATGAGACTGATCACCGACGCCCTCGACAGCATCGCCACTGCCACCACGAATGTCGCCGTACGCACTCGTGCCCAGCAGTCACTGGCGACGATTGCCGAGGCATCGACTGTTTTCCCATGAAGCCCGATGTCCTCTACGTCTCCGACCTCGACGGAACTCTGTTGCAGGATGACGCCACCCTGTCGCCACGAGGTCGCGCCTTGCTCACCGAGTTACTCGACGACGGCGTGCCCTTCACCGTGGCCAGTGCCCGCAGCATCGGCTCGATGGGGCCCATCCTTCAGGGCCTCGATTTGTCCCTGCCGGTGATCGAGTTCAACGGCGCCTTCCTCTCTGACCTGTCCACGGGTGAACATCTATGGGTCAACGACATACGGCAGCCCGTCCTCGGCTCGGTCTATGAGACGATATGCAGCCACGGGCTGGCACCCTTCGTCTCCACCTATGACGGCTGCGCTGACCGACTCTACGCGCCGCCAGCGACGCACGCCGGCATGCGGTGGTATCTCGACGATCGACTCGCCGCCGGTGATCAGCGCCTGCGGCAGGTCGAGGATGTCTCGGTGGGTCTCGCCCAGCAGGTCGTCTGTCTCACCGTCATCGACCGAGAGGAAGTGATAGAACCCCTCGCCGAGCAGTTGGCCACCCTTGGCGACGCCATCGACGTAAGCTTCTGGGACAACAGCTACTCCCCCGGCTGGTTCTGGGTCAGCATCCACGACGGCCGCGCCACCAAGGACCTTGCTGTGCGGATGCTTCTCGAGCACGCCGGCCTCGGGGACGTCGAGATCGTCGCCTTCGGTGACCAGGCCAACGACATCGCCATGATCCGTGCCGCGCACCGCGGCGTCGCCGTGGCCAACGCCATCGCTGAGGTTCGCGCCGTCGCCGACGAGATCATCGGCCCCAATACCGACGACAGCGTCCTCCTCTACGTCCATGCGGACTGGCAGACCAGGCGCTCAGGGCTCTAGTACACCACCGCCACCGGCACCACCCGCCGCAGCCGGCCCCGCCCGTCCGTGGTCAGTTCCACCACAACCAGGTAGGTTCCCGGCGGCACGACGCGGCCATCGTCGTCGCGGCCGTCCCAGGGCACGTGGTGCTCGCCGCTGGGCTGATCCCTCTCGATCGACAGGTCGCGGAGGCGCCGGCCGCTCAGATCATGAACGCCTATGTGGATTCGTTGCGCCCCGGCCAGTTGGTAGATCGTCGCCAGCACCGTCGTTTCGTCGTTGACTCCGTCGCCGTTCGGCGTCAGTACGGGAGACTCCACGCGCACCGAGTCGAGCAGAATGGCTCGACCCAGATCGGCGGTGACGATGAATGAATTCGAAGCGACGAGGGCCGAAGCCGGCCCTGGGTCGACGAGCTGCACAAGCGCCGGCCGCTCGTCGTTGCGCAATTCCACAAGAAAGGTCGTACCCGACAGGAACATCTTGGCCTCCAGGTTCAACTCCAGCTGGGTATCCTGCAGGCCTTCGATGTCGGCAAACACCAGTTCGAGGCTACCGTCATCGTGTTCCTGCAGCCTCGTCAGGCCCGGGTAAAGCGTGCGCGCTCCACCGAAGCGCATGGCAATGTCGTCCCCCGCCCGTACCGACTGCAGTCGGATCGGCGTCGACGACGTAGTGCGCACGCGCAGCCGCTGCACCCCTGCATCGCCCACCTTCGGCCGCAGGTGGACGTAGAGGCGAAAGGAAGTCCAGCGTCCCGGTATCACCCCGCGCACGGGCCACACCTCGCCTGTGGCCTGTTCCACCAGCGGCGCCGCCAGGTCCAGCGACAACCGGCGCAGCCCTGCCGCGCGCAGAGGCTTGAGGCTGCGCAGACGCGCCTGAATCTGGGTGAAACGCCGTGGCATCGGCGATTGAAAGGCCTGTCCCGCCTGCTGATAGACGCTGCTCCAGGGGCTCCAGTCAGCATCGGCGAATTCCTCGATACGGATCGGTCCCCTGTCGGCCGACTTCAGTTGTTCCCATGCCACTTCGGAGACCTCCGCGTCGTTGCTGTTGTAGTAGTGCGGAACCTGAACCAGATCATCTCCCGTCCGCGTACGCAACTCGATGGCCGTACCCGGTGGTTCTTCGCCCTCCCAGTCGAGACGGGAGAACATCGAACGGGTGTCGAGCCGGATCAGCGGTGACGTGAGCGTCACGTCCGACACATAGCCCTCACCGAAGGCCTGCAGCTCCGCTACCTCCCCCTGATCGATTCCAGGTACCAGGTTCAGCCGCCGCAACTCGATGAAACGCACCGCTTGCGGCGGGAAGGTCTCCTCCAGCTGCAGGAACTGCTCGCGGTTCAGCCTCTCGTCGAAGGCGCTCCACACATACCGACCCGCCGCGTCGAGGGAACCGTCGGATACGCGCCACTGGAAAGATGTAGGTGGGTTGCGGGAACTGATCAGGCGCAGTCGCTCGACCCAGAAGCGGGCGCCCAGATCGATGAGGACCTGGTTGCGATCGCGGAACGGATCGTAGGCGCGCACGAAGTAGCTCGATGAGAACAACCCGTCGGTAATAAAACGTTTGGCGATGTCCTGAAAAAAATCGCCCACGGCGAATTCGGGCTTCTGCGTCAGGCCGATGACGTTGTCCCCCGCAGCCATGACTTCGACCTCGGCCAGGCGGGGCCTCTCCCAGCGATAGTAACGGATCGGCCCACGCTCATCGGCGACCAGCTCCTCGTACGTCGTCGGCACGACACGGATCTCGCGCCCGGTGACCGTGCGCAGGTAGTAATCGATGGCGCCGCGGTCCTGCGGGCGGAGCCCCTGGTATTCCGCCTCCGTAACCTCTTCCCCGCGAGGCCCGTCCGTCGCCAGCATCTCGATACGAACGAACTGTACCGCGGCACCGGTGACGTTGTCGGCGCGCCGGCCCTGCGCCGGCACTTCGTAGCTGAATTCACGCCTTGTCTTGTTTGGCACCGCCACCTGGCCGACGCGGAAAAAACGGCGCTCCCGGAGGGAGCCGAAGGACTCCTCCCCGTCGGAAGCCAGTACCCGAAACATCAGGAAGGGATCGCCATCCTGCGCGAAGCGAACGCTGATGCGTTCGGCGATGACGCCACGACCCAGGTTGATCTCGACCCAGTGGAGTTCGGCATCAATGGATCGTACATCCGGCTCCCAGGCGGTGGCGTCATCCCCGTCGATGATCACCGCTGCGTCGTCCCGTCTTCCGGCGCCTAGCCGCCAGATCCCCGCCGGTTGTGTCGTATCGCTTCTGCCAACCTTGACCTCAAACTCGGGGGCGTCGAGGGCCGCGTTGATCCGCCGCCGCAGAAAACGTGGCCGCAGCGTGCCATCCGCATCTACCTCTCGACCTACCGCGACGCCGTCCCAGGCCAGCCAGTGGGTCTTCCCCTCGACGATCACCTGACCACGCCACACCATATAACCCTCATGTTCCTCCTGCGCCAGGCACGGCAGAACGAGTGCCACCAAGACCACCACCAAGGACGCTGATCGGCATGTCCTCATGTCAGTAGGCAACCGCCACCAGGATCTGCCGAACGACCGTCTCATGGGCTGCCAGTACCTCTATCCGGGCCACGTAGAGACCAGGCGTGACGAGCCGCCCCGACCCGTCGCGACCGTCCCAGCGATGCGAATGCGCGCCCGCCAGAGCCTCTGCGTCGAACAGGACGTACACCTCTTTGCCCGACAGGTCGTATAAGGTGACCCGTACCGGGGCGGGCACGGCAATGCGAACCAGGTCGTAGCCGATCTGGACCTCGTCGTTGATGCCGTCGCCGTTGGGCGTCAGTACGGGTGGCCTGACAGCGACGCCGGACACCAGCCGCACCTGCTGGCTCGCCTCGGTGAGACGCACAGTCAGCGAACCTCCCGGGGTACGGGGCTCGATGTCCGTCGGCACGGCCACCTGGTAGAGCGTGTCCAGACCGTCCTCAGTGAGCATCACATCCTGTGCCTGTACTTCGAAGCGCGTGCCATCGCGGTAGACGGCGCCGCGGAACATGATCTGCACGAAGGTCGCGTCCCTCGAGATGCGCTGCCCGAGACTGATGTCGAAGCCGCGCCCCGGCCTGTAGCTCACCAGGTAGGGAGCCGGATGGTCGCGTACCGTCACGGCCGTAACCTCGTGTACCGCAGCCGTTGTGTTGACACGAAGCCGCCGAAAACCGCGCGAGTCGATGGTCAGCTGCTTCTCGGTCCGTGTATTCGCCTGCAGAGATAGCGTAAATGTCGTGTCGCGGCCGACATCGACGCGGCTGGGGTTGATCTCGCCCGCCAGCACCAGGACCAGTGGCGTCGCTGTGTATTGGAATACGAGCTGACGCAGTACGGTCCCCGGCTCCGGCATCAGCAGGCGGAACTGCAGGTACCGACGGGCGCCGGGCGAGGCGACGATGCCGTTGCGCAACGTCTCAAACGAACTCCACTCGGGGTTGCGTCTCGCCGGACCACGCTCCTCCGCCTCCAGCCGTCCGTACTGCCGCGCCGTGACACGGGCGAGGTCTCCCCCGTAGCCGGTCCGCCGGAAATACAGGGTATGGTCGGGCGTGGAGCCCGTGGCGGTCTGTACGACGATGGGTAGGTCGGCGACGCTGCGCCCGTCGTGCAGCACGCGCCCCCAGATCGGGTGCAGGGACCTAGCCAGGACCGCGTCTGACGTATACTCGCCAGGTGGCAGGGTGCCGTCGGAGTAAATCTCGATCTCCGCAAGCTCCCAGGGTCGGCCTTCTGACACTTCGATGCGGAGGAAGCGCACGGGACGGCTGCGAAACGGCTCATCCACCACGGGCGCGTGATTGCGCAGCACCGGCGTGAAGGCCAGCGACGAGATCACCTCGAAATGGCGCCTAACGTCATCGCGCGTCATCACGAGAGGGGCGCCCTCCTCGCCATACGAGCTGATCTGGAAGACCTGTGGAAACGCGCCACGATGGTCGCGATCGAGGCGTGGATACAGGCGCACCCGCTCGACGCCGAATACCTCTCCCAGATCGATGTGGATAGCCGAGGCCCGCACGGTCTCGACGCCATCCGGCTCATAGGCCGTGCCGGCGTGGCCGTCGACGAGGAGGCCGGCGCCGGGAAAGGGTGCAATCACCGTCTCGCCGAAGTAGGACGTGCTCGGAATGGGCAGCATCCCGCCTTGCATGCGGGTGCTGTCGGTACTCGTGTGATATTCGCCGCCGCCGATGACGGTGACTCGTCCCCCCCGGTCGAACAGCCCAGGGGCGATGTTCGTATGCGCCTCGACGTTCCATTTCCACACGGAGTCAGTCGCCACGTTCAGGCGACGCGAGTCGACGCGCAATCTGTCCCACCGCCATCTCCGATTGGCAAGAGCGACGGTGCCCACCACGAGGGAATCGATGCCAGCTGCGATGTTCACCGTGCCCAGCACGAAAAGCAACACGGGGAGACCCCATCCTGTTCTTCCTCGAGACATCCCTGCTCCTGGTTCGATGGCCGAGAACTCGGTCACTGAAGGTGCGCATAATAGTGACGTTTTGAGTCGAACATGGGAAGGGCCTGCTAGTTTTTCCCTTGTCGTTTCCTCCCTTCACGCATCCCCTTTGTGAAGAGGCGAACCGGGAGGAGTTCTTGGCGGAAATCGAACCGAACAGATCGTCGAATCGAGCGCGTGGCACCTTGTGGCCACACTCCCGGCGGGGCTGTTCATCCTGCTCCACCTAATGGCCCGGGTGGCACCGCCGGTTCTGTGGGGGGCCGACGGTCTTGCTTATTACGGACCTCTGGTGACAGCCGCCTTCATCGCCCTGCCGGCGGCAACGCTGAGCCTTCCCAGGTTCCTGCTGCCCCCATCAGTTCGCCAGGCTGTGGTAGGCGCCCTGTCGTATCGCTGGTTACCCTGGGCGTTGCTCCTCGGCTCCGTCCCCTTGTTCTGGCTCGGCCGGGTGCGCACGCACACCCTCGGCGACAGCATCAAGTGGTTCGCCGTCGTCGACAATGCCGTCAGGCAATACCGGCCCTTCAGCGAGATCCCCTGGCACAACGCCAGTCTCGACGTGCCGGGGCTCGAATTCATCAACTTTCAGCAAACCCTTGACCTTATCAACACTGGCGCCGTGACCCAGGCGTGGGGCAGATTCAACGCCAACCCGGACCGCCAAGTCGAGGGCCCTCACCTCAACCCCCAGGACGGTGGCGGCGGCCGGCTCAAAGGCCGGTTGAGTTCCCGCGAGCAGGAGTTGCTCGCCCAATCGCACCACATCCTCCGCCTCTGGCTCGATCGCGAAAACATCAACTACTCGAAGCTGCACCTGTAACCCAACAGCGTCCGGCTTGCCGAAGAGCAGGGTCGTACACCAGCTTTGGTACATGATGATCGAACATCTTTTCTCATGGCGACGGGACCAAGGTTGCGTGGTGAGCACCGATCCTTTCCCTGCCAATCCGGAGGCGCACATGACACGCAAGCAGGAGATGGACTGGCACCGCCCTGACCAGGTCCGCCAATGACATCATCCGAGGACGGCTTCTGGTTCAACCGTCTCATCGAGTACTGGACTCTGCCCGAGCCCGAGCAGGTCCTCGATCACGTGCGCCGGGGACATGTGCAGGTCGTCCAGATGGGCAACTTCGGCCCGGACTTCTACAGCCTTGCCGACGATTCCGACGTCGAACGGTCGTGGGCGGGCATGCCTGTCGTCGGCATCGAGGAAAACCTCGAAAGAGCTGAGAACCTGATCCCCCGCGTGCAGGCGGCCGGTGCCCGAGTCGTCGGCCAGCTGTCCTCCACTCTGCACTACGGCGATCACGAGACGGGGCTGGGCCTGTTCGGCGACGTCTGGGGGCGGATGTGGACTGCCGATCTGCTCGGCGCCCCACCGGCTGACTCCGTGTCCGATGGTCTGGCCCTCGAGGCCTCGGGCGAACCGACGCGGCGCGCTATCGAAGGCCGACCGTATTTCAGTTATCGGGGCTGCATTTCCAACCCTTGTTGGCTGGCGACACTCAAGGCCATGGTACGCAAGGGGATCAGCCTGGGCCTCGACGGCTTCAACACGACGCACAATTACGAGGGCTTCTGCGGCTGCGAGTACTGCGCCGACATCATTCGGGCCCGCATGCTGCAAGCCTTCAGCGGCGACGAGCTGCACACCCTCTTCGCTACGGATCTTGCCGACGTGGCGGACGTGCGCGCTCCCCGGGACGATGCTCCCGACGACTTGCAGCACCGCTACCGTGTGATCCTGGAGCAGGCCGCCGCTCGTCGCCGCAAAGACGCCTTTGACGAGGTGTTCATCGACTACGGTCGATCGCTGCGCCCCGGGCTGCTGGCGGCTCAGTGGTACCACAAGTACGGCATGCGGGTCAATGACGAACGCGCCGCCCTGCCCGCCGATCTCTGGGGGCGAGGCGAGGACTACATCTGGTACAGCCAGGGTCCCTACCGCTGGGGCAGCTCCATAGAGCAGGGATTCATCGCCGACATGGGGCTCAACGCGCGGCACATGCATGCCGGCGGCGGTGGTCGGCCCTTTGTCATCAACAAGTACGACTACCGCCGCTGGCGCGTCTGGGCCGGAGAAGCCGCCGCCCATGGTGCAGCGTCCCCCTGTTACCACGCCGGGCCTCCCCATGCGAACCAGGAGGAGACGACACGTATCGCCCCGGAGGACTACTACGGGCCCATCATCCGCTACCAGCGCTTTCTCGCTGAGCACGAGGAACTGCTCCACCCCGCCAGTCCCCTGTCACAGATCGGCCTCGTTTACCCCAGACGTGCCGAACGCGAGGGCGAGACAGACTATCTCGACGCGTTGAAGCGGATCGCCGAGTGGCTGGAAGATGCGCATGTTCTCTACGATATCCTCTTCGACGACCAGCTGACGGAGCGTGCCAGCGACTTCCGGTCCCTGATCCTGCCCGACATACGCCGCCTCTCCGACACCGAGATCGCCAACCTCCACAGACACGTAGCGGCGGGCGGCGGTCTCGTCGTCGCCGGCGCCACAGGGAGCCTGCAAGCCGACGGTCGTCCCCGTGACAGCGATCCACTCTTTTCACGATCGTCCGGTTCGGTCTATCGGTGGACGTCCACCGACTGGCAGCCGCAGACGAAGACGATCCGGACCCTTCAGGGCGATCCGGAAATGCCCGTCTACTCGCGCCTCCCCGACGATACCGGAGGTCAACAATTGATCGCCGCCATCGAGAAAACCTGTGGGGGGTATTGGCTGCGAACGGATGCGCCCTGGTCGGTACGGACCCGTGCCTGGCGGGCCAGGGACACTGCGGCCATCCCCGTGCATTGGATCAACTACCGACAGGATGAGGCGGCTGCCATCGAGATTCCCATTCCCGTCGGACCGATCCACGTGGACCTGCGACTCCCGGATGACGTGCAGTTGGATCGTATCGAATGGCGCTACCCGGAGATGAAGGAAGCCATCACGCTGGATCACGCGTTCACTGACGGTCGGGTGACCTTCGAGATTCCCCGACTTATCGTCTACGGCATGAGCGTGATCCGGCTGCAGCCCTCCTGAACGCAATGGCTCCGAACGTCATCTTCCTCAACACCGACCAGCAGTCGCGTTACGCCATGGGTGCAAGCGGTAACTTTTGGGTGCACACGCCGAATCTCGACGCCCTCGCTGCATCGGGCGTGCGCTTTACCCGCGCGTACTGCGCGGCGCCGGTCTGCAGCCCCTCGCGTAGCTGCCTGAACACGGGTCGCCCGTCGCATGAAACGGGGGTGTTCGTCAACGGCATCCCACCGAGATCCGATCTGCCGGAGATGTGCGGGCTGTTTCACGCAGCAGGATATGACGTGGCCTGGGTGGGCAATCGCCGGGGGGATCAGCCTCCCACACCCACAGAGGCCGACGAGCGCTTCCACCTCGCCTTCCCCGAAGGACAACCCGGCCTTGGCGCCGATATGGACGCTCCCGTCGTCGACGCCGCCATCGATTTCCTGCGCCGAGAGCGTGATCGACCCTTCTTTCTCACCGTACCATTGATGAATCCTCACGACATCTGCTACTCCGTCATGGACAAGACGCCGGACACGGCCGATGAGCAGCAGGAGCTACCGCCTCTCCCGGAAAACTTCGAGCCCCTTGAGCCAGAAGCCGATTTCATCCGCCGTTGCCGTACTCGCCAGCACTACGGACAGGAGAACACGTATACCGCAGGATGGGACGAGAATCGCTGGCGACGTTATCTGCGGGAGTACTACTCGCTGTGCGAACGCGTCGATACCGAGGTCGGCCGCCTGCTCGGTGCGCTACGCGAATCCGGCCTCGAGCAGGACACCCTCATCCTGCACACTGCCGATCACGGCGAGGGCATGGCCGCCCACCGGTGGGTGGTCAAGCTGATGTTCTGGGAGAACGTGGTCGGTGTGCCGCTCACTCTCTCGTGGCCAGGTACGATCCCGGCTGGCGGGACACGCCATCAACTGACCAGCGGCATGGATGTCCTGCCGACGCTCTGCGACTACGCGGGCATCACCACCCCGAAAGGTGTCAGCGGCCGCAGCCTGCGTGACGCCATCGACGGCAAGGGCGACGACGCCAGGGATTTCGTCATCATTCAGCTCCACCCCGACACGGAAGACATCGACTTTGCCGCCCGCATCGTCGTCTCACGGGAACACAAATACATCGCCTTCTCGGAAGGTGAACCCCGGGAACTGCTCTTCCACCTGGAGACGGATCCGGGGGAGGTCGACGACCTGGCGGCACGCCCGGATGCCGCTGCCGTGTTGGGCGTGCACCGCGCGTACCTGGCGCGGTGGGTCGAACAGACCGGCGATCCATTCATTCCGGTAGCCTAGGTTGCGCTCAGTCACCACGTCGGCCCATGTTTTCCCACCATGCCGACGCCACGAACCATCGCTCTCATAGGCGCCTTCGACACCAAGGGCACAGACTACGCCTATCTGCGGAAGTGCATCCGCAGTCGCGGTCATCACACCCTGACCATCGATACCAGCGTCCTGACCACGACCGACCGCTTTGTAGTCGACGTCTCGGCCAGTGACGTGGCCGCTGCTGGGGGCAGGGTTCTGGCCGATTTGCGTAACGTCGGCGACCGCGGCGAGGCGATGAAAGTGATGGCAGCAGGCGCTGCTGTGGTGGCAGCCCGGTTGTTCGGCGAAGGTCGATTCCACGGCATCCTCGGCATGGGCGGCACCGGTGGCACCAGCGTGATCAGTGCCGCCATGAGAGCGCTGCCCCTGGGGGTGCCAAAGATCTGCGTGTCCACCGCCGCCTCCGGTGACACCTCCGCCTTTGTCGGCCTGCGCGATGTGGTCTTGACCCCGTCCATCGTCGACGTCGCTGGCGTCAACAGCATCTCCCGTGGCGTCTACGCCAGAGCCGCCGGAGCTATCTGCGGTATGGTCGAGACCGACGTCGAAACCGGAGTGGACGAACGACCCGTCGTCGCCGCGTCGATGTTCGGCAACACGACAACATGTGTCGACGCCTGCGTCGACTCCCTC
>JAYZCA010000338.1:0-6141 GCA_036339235.1 Candidatus Latescibacterota bacterium
GCGCAGCGAGCTGGGCGAGGATGCGCTGCTGGGCCGGCGCTTCGCCGATCTCGACGTACGTCAGCGCGTCGACGCCGAACTGGCCGCTCTGCGCGCCACCGGCTCGGAAGAGGAGACGAAGTCATGAACGACCACGTTTCCAAGCGCTCGCGGCTGGCAGCGGCGCTGATGGCATTCTTTCTCGGGTAGCTGGGCGTGCATCGGTTCTACGTCGGCAAGATCGGCACGGCCATCCTGATGGTGCTCACCGTCGGTGGCTTTGGCATATGGGCGACGATCGACCTGATCATGATCCTTACCGGTGCCTTCACCGACGCCGCCGGCCGCCCGCTGCGGAAATGGGTGGCGGAGGAGAGGTTGACGCCCGGCTCTCCCCCCATGGCGGTGCCCGTGAGCGACATAAAATCGATGGTGATCTGTCCGACGCCGCCGACGCCGTGACGGCGATGAACGAGCGCATCGCGAAGATCGAGTCAAGGATGACGGACACGCAGGACGTGATGATCGCTCTGAGCGAGAAGCTAGACCGGTTCGACGATCAGGACCGCAAAGGAGACGCAAAATGACCGGTCGTGGGTGTGCAGTGCTCATCGGTGCCGTCAGCCTCGGCGTGTCGCTGTCCATGAGCTCGGCGCAGGCCAATTGCGCAGACCGCGGTGTGCGGGCGACGGCCCTCATCATCGACCCTCCCACAATCGATGGTGACCTGTCGGATTGGCCCGATCTGGTGAGACATTCCGTCGGCGGTTCAGCACCCGCTTCCTTCCGTGTCGCCTACAGTCCGGAGACGGACAGGGTCTACCTCGCCATCGAGGTGGAGGACGACGATCTTGTCGTCGGCGGCCGGTGGAATGTCACCGACGCGGCCGATATCTACACCTGGGGAGGAGATCCGACTCAAGGTTGTCACTCCAACCGTCAGAGCAACCCCATTCAGTGGGCGGTCGTGCCCGGCGCTGGAGAGTACAACCCTGGCTGCGGCAACCCGTGTGCGTATCACCTCAGCAGTGGACCTGTAGCGGCGGTGGGGAAAGGGGCCGACGCTGCATGGCGGCGCACTGGCAACATGATCATCTACGAGGCCTCGGTACCGGTATACGATGAATTCCGCTGGGATCCCGTCGCCCTGAAACCGGGGGGCACCATAGGCTTTGACCTCCTCATCGTCGATCACGATCACGACCATGCCTACAAATGGGAGGCCTGGGGTAATCCGGAGGGCTCCAAGTTTCAAAGCCCGAGCCGGGTTGTCCCCCTGACACTTTCCCCAGAGCGGGCCACATCACCCCTCTGGGACGCCCTCGGCACCGTTGCCAGCTGGGCCGGGCAGTTCGCTCTCTACTGCATCGGTCTCGTCGCCCTCGTTGCCGCCGGCACAGGCTTACGCCGCACAGTGGCTGGCTGGATGGGCGGCAGTCGCATGGGGACACTCGAGCAGCGCGTCACCGACACACAGGATGTAATTATCGCCATGAGCGAGAAATACGATCGTCTCGAAGAGCGCTTCGTGGAACTCGCCGCGCAGATTCGTCAGAGCAATGAATCGGACAAGCCAAAATGACTGGTAGTCGGCAGCAGGTGAGGTAGGACGAGATGTCGGTGGCCGCCTCGCTGATCATGCTGCTGGTGGGTGTGATCGCGAGCCTGATCGTCTCGGTTCGCGTGCAGCTGGCCTTGCTGACTCACTACCCGACGGCGGACTGGCCGTCCGTGGTGGCGGGGCTCCTGGCTGGCGGTGTCCTGCTGGCGGTGACGGTGGCCCTGGTACTGCGGATGCGCTCGCCCCGAAGAGCATTGATCCTGCTGGTGACACTGCCGACGATGTTGCTGACGGTGGGCTGCCTTTCGGTCACCCACTTCCCGCGGTCAAACTTCAAGAGCGACGAGCTGCGCGCCGAGTGGTATCGGCTGCATCCGACACTGCGTGTGGCCCTGTGGATCGCCCGTCTCGGTGCAGCAGACCTCCTGCTCACCGACGTCAGTCGCCGACCCTCCGATTACGACGAGATGGGGCTGACCACACCCTCCTGGTCGGAACATTTCTTTTCACCCCGTGACGGCTATGCGCACGCGATCGATCTGCGCGTACGCGACACCGGCGCCCTGCGCAACTGGGCCCGGCAAGGCGTCTTCCTGACGCTCGGACTGCGGGCCGAGCGCCACGGCGGTAACGCGGATCACCTGCACGTCTCCATGCCACTGCCTCGATCCCGCCAGCAGGCCAACTCCATCACTACCCTGTAGGCGCCACCCACTGTTGCAGCCAATCGGGCCAGTTGATGGTCATGCCGTTGCAACCCGTGGCGGCGCCGCGTTCCATGTCATCACGGGTGTTGATTCCCCAGCAGCGGACCTCCAGTCCCACGGCGTGCGCCGCGATGACCCAATCTCCGGTGATAACCTCCACGTAGAGTGAGACGCCGTCGTGCCCGTCGCGCGCCGCCCGCGCGATGGTCGCCCCGGTGTCGAGTTCCGGCGACACGAGGACGGTGGAGCGCAGGGCCGGTAGGGCAGCCTTCGCCGCGAGCAGCTCCACCTCACAATCGAAGCCGGAAACCAGCACGTCGGCCTCACGGCCGTGCTGCCTGACGACGGCGGCGGTGGCTGCGCCGATGCCGGCAGTGCGATCCTTCAACTCCACGTGGTACGTCAACCGGTCGCCGAAGGCCGTCAGCAGTTCGCTCAGGGTGATCAGACGCTCCCCGGCGAACTCATCACCCATCCAGGAACCGGCGTCGAGGCGCCGCAACTGCCCCAGCGTGTAATCCGCCGGGGTCCCGTGCCCGTCCGTCGTGCGCTCGAGGGTGTGATCGTGCAGCAGGACCAGTTCGCCGTCACGGGTGAAGTGAACGTCGGTCTCGATCTCGTTCACACCCATGTCGACGGCCCTCTGGAAGGCGGCCATCGTGTTCTCCGGTGCGTAGCCTGAGGCGCCGCGGTGGGCGATGATACGGAACGGTTCGGGTAACATCAGGGGTCTCACTGGAAGGAAGGGGAATGCCACGGTAGTTTTGCCTGGCGTTGAACCAACTCCAGAAACCACGATAGAAAGAGACCGATGGCTAAAAGACTGCGCTACGCCTTCATCGGCGCCGGCGGCATCGCCGGGGCGCATATGCGTTACCTGAAGGACATGGACGACGTCGAGATGGTGGCCATGGCCGATATCTCGAAACCCGCCATGGAGGCCAAGGCGGAGCAGTTCGGTATCGACGGGATTTACACCGATTACGGCAAGATGCTGTCCCGGGTCAAGCCCCATGCGGTGAGTGTGTGCACGCCGAACGCTGCTCACGCGAAGGCCTCGATCGCCGCCAGCAATGCCGGCGCCCACGTGCTGGTGGAGAAGCCCATGGCCATGTCAGCCGCTGAAGCCAGGAGAATGATCACCGCCGCAAAGAAGAAGCGTCGCAAGCTCGTCATCGGTTTCCAGCACCGCTTCGACGCGAGGACGACCTTCATCAAGGACGCCGTCGATTCCGGACATATGGGAAGGGTCGTCTACGGCCGCGTTCAGGCGCTGCGCCGTCGCGGTATCCCCAACTGGGGCGTCTTTGGTCGCAAGGACCTTCAAGGGGGAGGGCCGTTGATCGACATCGGCGTCCACGCCCTGGAGATGACTCACTTCGCCATGGGCTCGCCGACGCCGGTGGCTGCCAGTGGCAGCATTTTCACCTACCTCGGTGACCGCAAGTCCAACGTCGTGTCGCAATGGCCAAACTGGGACTACAAGAGTTACACCGTGGAGGACCTGGCCGTCGGTCAGATCCGCTTCGACAACGGCGCTGTGTTGTCCATCGAGGCATCCTTCGCCGCCCACATCGAGAAGGATGTGTGGAACTTTACACTCATGGGAGAGAAAGCGGGCGCCAACTGGGATCCGCCGGGCATCTTCTCCGACGACGGCGGTTACATGATGAACGCCCAGCCGACCTGGCTGCCCTCCGGCCCGGCGGCCAGTCCCTTCGCCGCCAAGATGCGCAACTTCGTCGAGCATTGCCTGTATGACAAGCCGACGCTGGCGCCTGCCGAACATGGTCTGATGGTGCAGAAGATGCTCGATGGCATCTACGCGTCGGCAGCGAAGGGCGCCGAGGTGAAGATCCGGTAGCGATGCCCCCCAAGATGGTGTCTTGACGCCGCTCCTCGATTGCGGTTGCGTTTGCGTCCGCTCTCAATGGAGCGACCGGCCTCACGAAACCGCGGGGGAGAACAAGGGCTTGAACTTTATCTGGATCGACTGGGTCACCGTCATCACCTTCCTGGTGCTGACCACGGGTGTCGCTTTGGCGACGCGACGCCTCATCAGCGACTACGATTCGTTCCTGCTGGCGGGGCGTACTCTCAAGCTCTACTTGGCGATGGCGACGATGGGCGCCACCGAGTTGGGGCTGGTGACGCTGATGTACTTCTCCCAACAGGGATACAAGAGCGGCTTCGCGGCTTTCTCCATCGGTGTGATCGCGCTCATCGGCTTCATGTTCGTCGGCCGCACGGGGTTTATCATCAAGGGGCTGCGCGACCTGGAGGTGCGCACCATCGCCGAATTCTTCGGCCGGCGCTACAATCGCTCGACGCAGGTGATCGCGGCGATCATCACCTTCGCCGCCGGCCTGATGAACATGGGACTGTTCCTCGTGCTCGGCGCCAAGTTCTTGCTCTACATGGTCGGCTTTCCCCCAGACATGCTGCCCTATCTGATGGTGGGCCTGCTGCTGCTCGTCCTCGGATACACGGTGGTGGGGGGAATGGTGTCGGTGGTGCTTACTGATTACGCGCAGTTCGTCATCCTTTTCACTAGCGTCGTTTTCACCACCTATTTCGCCATCACTCACGTCGGTTACGACACGGTTATCGACACCGTGCAACGCGAGTATGGCGCTGGGGGCTTCGACCCCTTCATCAGCGACGATCTCGGCTGGCTGTTCATCATCTGGCTCATCTTCGGCATCCCCTTCGCCGGCATGTGGCCGCCAGCGCTGTCACGGGCCTTGTCCACCGTGGACTCCGACACCTCGAAGAAGCTGTACAGCTTCGTGGGCCTGTCGTTCCTGGGGCGGGCGCTGATGCCGATGATGTGGGGCATCTGCGCGCTCACCTACTTCGCCGGAGTCGACGCGATTCCGCTACCCATGCAGGATGGCGCGCCGGACACGGCGGCAGCCATGCCGGCGTACCTGTCGCAGATCCTGCCTGCCGGCGTGCGCGGCCTGATGGTGGCGGCGGCACTGGCAGCCATGATGTCGACCTTCGACAGTTACCTGCTGTGCTGGAGCTCGATCCTGGTCAATGACATCGTACTGCCGCTGCGGCCGGAGATGACGGACCGCGAGAAGATCAGGCTGACGCGCCTGGCCGTCGTCGCCTGCGGCATCTTCGTGTTATCGTGGGGTTACCTCTACAAGCCGCCGGAGACGTTCTTTCGTTTCATGGCGATCACGGGAACGATGTACTCGGCCAGCGTACTGCTGACGACGGCGGCGGGTCTCTACTGGAAGAAAGCCAACACCGTGGGGACGCTGACCTCGCTGGTGGTGGCCGGGACCCTGCCATTGACGACGATATTTCTCGGTGATTCTGACATCCTGCCGCTCGAGTATCGATGGATGGTGGAGGACAAGGTCGTCGGTATTGCCACCTTCATATCGAGTCTCGTATGTATGGTCGTCGCCTCTCTGCTGACACAGAAATCTCACCCGCCAAAAGTGCTGGCACCTCGCGAAGGAGTAACGACATGAGTGGCTGGCAGACTCTGTGGACGTGCGCTCTTGGTGTGTCCGTGGTCCTGTTCTTCGTGGTGGAGGTTGTCGTGGTGGTGGGTGGCGCCGGTGATATCAAGGACATGCTCGCTTCGCTGCGCGAACACGCCTCCGAGGACGCCAAAAACCCCTCATAGACCTTTATGTATTGACCGATTTCTGAAGGATCTCCCCCAATCTCGATGATCGCGGATTACCTTGGGCAGTCGAGATTACGCCAGTCAAAGCGCCCGCGCCGCCGCCATCCCCGTGATCTCCGCAGGCGCCTCCCACACCTGACGCCAAGTCTCGCCGCGATCCTCGGAGCGGTAGAAACGCTCGCCCTCGGAAACCCAGGCGCGATCCGCCGCCTCACCTGAGCCAAAGGCGACACAGGCGGTAT
>JAYZCA010000339.1:0-6852 GCA_036339235.1 Candidatus Latescibacterota bacterium
CGGGTGAAGGCTCAGTCGGTGAACTCGAACGCTGTTCGAGGGGGGGGTCGAGCTGGAGCGATCGGCGGCGGCACCGCAAGACCGACGCCCTGATGTCGGACGAGACGAGGGCCTTTGGAGCCATCGCCAGAATGACTTCCCTCGGCAGCAACACGGTCATGTCGCGGCGCTGTGCTTTTCGTATATTTCCGGACCCTCGAGTGACACACCCCCAAGTGAACTGGGAAAACAACCACACTGCGAGTAGAGCATGGTCACACAGCTACCTTTCGACGCGGCTGCGCAGGTGTGGCTGCGGGCAGCCGGACGCGGCGTTACCTGGTTTGAGACCCGGCTCGAGGCGGGGTGTAGGCTACCGGCTTCGCGTCACGATCTGGGCTCCTACTACAAGTGGCCTCTAGCGCTGGCAGCATGTGGAAGGACGGAGCTGGCGCGTCAAGTCCTGGATGTCATCGTCGATGACTTCATGACCGTCGATGGTGATTTCCGCAGCGGCGACGAGAAGAGCGGCGACCCCATCTACGGCCTCATCGCCGACACCTACACCAATACCTGGCCCATCATCGCCGCTCGCGTTCTCGAGCGTTCCGATGTCGCCGAGGCTGGTCTCGAGTGTCTTCGTCGGCGCCACGCGCCGTTGACCGGCGGGTATCTCACCGGCTCACCGGGACAGCATGCCGACGGACGGCAGGATATCGTCACCATCGCCGGCTGCGGCAACGCCTTCCTCGCCTGTGGTCATAGCCGGGAAGCGATCGATGCCGGTGTCTGTCTGCTGAACATCCTGGCAGCGCAGGAGGGCCCCGCCGACCCGTTCTGTTTCTACATCGATCGCGATGGGAAAACACTGGAGGAGATGGATCTTCCCGACCGTCTCATCCGCATCCACCTGGACGGAGTCGACCAGGCCTATGTGTATCTGGGGATGGCGGCCATCTTCCTGGCGCGGCTATACATGGTGGTAGAGGAGCGACGCTTCCTCGATGGCGCCCGCGGCTATTTTGCCGTCAATCGAGCCTGTGGCGAGCGAGCGCTTCGCGGCACCGGTTGCTGCAAGACCGGCTGGGCGGCGGCGGCTCTATTCCGCATCACCGGTGAGCGGGAGTACCTGGGAGTCGCGCGCCAGGCGGCTGAAGAAATCGTGGCTGCCCAAAGGCCAGAAGGCGACTGGGCCGAGGTCGGGCGTTCGGATATTCTCGAATGCGACGCGGCCGGCGAGCTGTGCTACCACCTTTGCCAGTACTGTCTGGAGCTCGCCTCATACCGAGCTGATCGAAATTGACTGCTGTCAGCTACCGTGTGTACCCAGGACGGTAATCGAAAATCTCCCATCGCCTGTGACAGGGGGTCAGGGCATGATTCTCGCTAAGCCAGCCCGTCTGGTCGCCTCGTTGCTTTGGGTCGCAGCGGCAGCGGCGGCATGGGCGGGGGACAGCACCCGCGTCGCTCTGTTCTTCGGCGACAGCCTGACGGCCGGTTTCGGAGTCGGTGTGGAGAAGGCCTATCCGGCGGTCCTCCAGGCTCGCATCGATTCGCTGGGACTGGATTTCGAGGTTGTCAACGCGGGGTTGAGCGGCGAGACTACCGCAGCCGGTTTACGCCGCGTCGACTGGATCCTGCGCCGGCCGTTAGCGGTGTTTGTGCTCGAGCTGGGAGGGAACGACGGTCTCCGCGGCTTACCGCTGGAGCAGACGGAGAAAAACCTGCTGCTGATCCTGAAGCGGGTGAGAGAGCGAGAGCCGGAGGTCGTGCTGGTGGTGGCGGGTATGCAGTTGCCACCCAATCTGGGGCCGCACTACATCGAACAGTTCAGTGCCATCTTTCCACGGCTGGCGGATCGCACCGGGGCGTTGCTCATCCCTTTTCTGCTGGAAGGCGTAGGCACCGATGCGAAACTCATGCTGGCCGATGGCATTCACCCGACGGCCGATGGGCACCGTCTGGTAGCGGATGTGGTCTGGAGGCATTTGGGCCCGGTGTTCGGCGATACAACCAGTGTCGCGTCAGTCAGCGCGTCGCAGGACCTCGAGGGGCGGGGCGGTGTGGACTCCGCGGCTGCCGGTCAGGCCGGCGACAGCGGTGACCAGGGGGACCCCGACGAGGGCGACCGCTAACGGCTCCAGGGCGGGCGCGAAGCTGATTTCAAAGACGAAGCGGGTTATCCCCCAGCCGCCGACCAGGGCGAGGGCCAAACCCGTTAACCCGGCCAGGCTCCCCAGCAACACATACTCGACCAGCAGAATGCGCGCCACTTGTCCGCGATTGGCGCCCAGGGTGCGCAACAGGGCGCTCTCGCGCAGACGCTGGAAACGGCTCCCGGAGACGACGGAGACGAGGACGACGAGACCGGTGCCGATGCTGAACAGTGCCATCAGGCGAACGACGACGCTCACTTTGTCGAGGATGGTGTCGACGGTGCGGAGGACGGAGTCGAGGTCGATGACAGAGACGTTGGGAAAGCGTCGCACGGCGCGTCGCTTGAGTTCGGCGCGCACGGTGATATCGTCGGCACGCGTCACTAACACATGGAACTGGGGGGCCGGCTCGAGGACACCGGTGGGGAAGACGACGAGAAAATTGGGCATGATGCGTTGCCAGTCCACTTCGCGGAGGCTGCCGACAACGGCTCCCACCGCCACACCTTGCACGTCGAAAACCAGGGAGTCGCCAAGGGAGACCCCGAGGCTGGCGGCCACTCCCTGATCGAGCGACACAAAGACTGTGTCCTCGGCGGCGCCGCGCCACCTGCCCGCAACGATCTGTTCGCTGTCCTCGAGGTGCCGTCGATAGGTAACACGGTACTCGCGGCGCACGGCCCAGCCGCCACGCCGTCGCAGGGAGTCGGGAGCGCTGGCGCCGACGGGGCGTCCTTTGACGGCCGCGATGCGCATGGCGACTACCGGTACCTGCTGAATCAGCGGCATGCCCATCTCTTCGACGAAGTCAGCCACCTGCTGGCGCTGGTCACTCTGAATATCGAAGAGCACGATGTTGGGCTGGTCGCCACCCCCAACCCGATCGAGATGAGCGAGAATCGAGCTCTGCGCGGTGTAGAGCGCAGCGACGAGGAAAGTGCCAAGCCCGAGACTGACCAGCAGCAGTAAGGTTTGGTTGTGTGGGCGATAGAGGTTGGCCAGTCCCTGGCGCCAGACATAGCTCCAGGAGGATGGGAAGAAGCGGCGGGCGCCGTCGCGCAACAGGCGTGCGGCCAGCGACAGCAGGCCAAGGGCGCAGGCAGTACCGCCGGTGAAGTAGAGGGCGTGGTCGATCCGGCCGGCCAGCAGTCTTGCCAACAATACCGTGCCGAGCAAGGCAAGGGCGCCGAGCGCCAGGCGCAAAACGCGGTCGCTCGGTCTCGGCTCGGTCTCGAAGGAGGCGCGAAGCGCCAGCAGAGGCGAAGCGCGGCGCACGGCCAGCAGAGGCAGGGCGGCAAACAGGAGGGCGACCGAGGTGCCGACGAGTAATCCCTCGACCAAGGTGAGGGGCGAGATTACTACCTGCAGGTCGGCGAGATCGGCGGGTAGAAAGTCGGACAGCAGCCCAGGCAGAACCGACAGCGTTCCGGCGCCAGCTATAGTTCCAGCCAGAGAGCCGACGAGCCCCATGGCGACGGCCTGAATCAGGTAAATCAGCAGGGCCTGGCTGGAGGTGGCGCCGAGGCTGCGCAGAATGGCGACGGTTTCGAGCTTTTGCTGCACATGGGTGTGGACCGCACTGGCAACACCGATGGCACCCAGAAGCAGGGAGACGAAGCTGCCCAGTCCGAGAAATCGGTAGAGGTTGCCGAGACGGCGTCCCAAGCGCCGTTTGCGGTCGGCGACAGTATCGAAATCGACGCCGCGATGGTCGAAGCGTCCATTCAGCGACCTGGCAAGGGCCTCGACATCGCGTCCGTCGTCGAAGCGCAGATATACCTTGTACTCGACACGACTGCCGCGCTTTACCAGCCCGGTCTCCGGTAGGAAGCGCAGGGGGATGAAAACGCGTGGCTGAATGTCACTGCGCACGGAGGTCTCGCCCGGGACGTAGAGCAGCCGTCCGACAATGGGCAGGCTCACATAGCCGACCCGAATCGAGTCGCCAATGGCGACGCCGAACTGGAGCATGAGCCCGTCGTCGACGAGGGCCCCATCGGCGGCTTGCCAGGAGTAGGAAGCTGATGCCGGTTCGGTGCGCAACTGACCGTAGAACGGGTATCCGCCTTCCAGGGCGCGAACCTGCGCCAGGCGAGTGTCGTCACTGCGCGGCAGGTAGACCATGGAGTTGAGCTCCACCAACCGTGCTTTGCGCCCCCCGATCGAGTCGATGACACTCTCGATCTCGGTGTCGAAAGGGTCGTCGCTTTCGATCTCCATGTCGGCGCCGAGCAAAGCGGCGGCCTGCTCGTCGATGTTGCGTTCCATGCTGAGGCTGAGGCCACGCAATCCCGTGAGGGCGGCGATACCGACCGCGATGGCACCGGTGTAGAGCAGCAGGCGTTGTCGTCGGCCGCGGCTGTCGCGCCAGGCCATGCGCAGGACCCACGGCATCAGTTAGGCGCCTTAGCAGCGCCGCTGTCCTCGACGATCGTACCCCCTCTCAGGCGGATCAGCCGATGGGCTCGACGCGCCAGTTCGAGGTCGTGGGTGACCAGCACCAGGGTAGTGCCGGCTTCCTTGTTCAGGGCAAAAAGCAGGTCTTCGACGGCACTGCCGGTATCGGTGTCGAGGTTGCCGGTGGGCTCGTCAGCGAAGAGGATCCGCGGGTGGTTGATGAAAGCGCGGGCGAGCCCGACGCGTTGCTGCTCGCCTCCCGACAGTTGCACTGGGTAGTGATGACGCCTATCGGCAAGTCCGACCCGGTCGAGGAGTTCGGCGGCGCGGTTTTCGACCCCGCGGTCGCCGCGTAGCTCCAGAGGAACCGATACGTTTTCGAGCGCGCTCAAGGTGGGGACGAGCTGGAAAGTCTGGAAGACGAAGCCGACCCGTTCGCCACGCAGGCGGGCGCGTTGATCCTCGTCGAGCTCGTCGAGTCGCACGCCGTCCAGTGATACCCAGCCCGATGTAGCGCGGTCGAGCCCGGCACACAGCCCCAGAAGGGTCGTCTTGCCGCTACCAGATGGCCCCACGATGGCGCAGGTGTCACCTGCCTGAAGGCGGAAACCGACGCCATCCAACACCGTGAGCGGCAAGCCGCCGCTGCGGTAGGTCTTGGTCAGATCGCGGACCTCGAGGACCGCGTTGGAGGCGGCGTCGCCCACTATAGCTTCCTTTCGCGCAACAGCTCCAGCATGAGGTCGGGTCTGTCGGTAATGATGCCGTCCACGCCGAGATCGAGGAGGCGTCGCATATCCTCCCGTAGGTTCACCGTCCACACATGGACCGGCAGGTTGCGGGCGTGGGCGCTCTCGATGAAACTGCGGTCGACGACGGTGAGCGCGCCCATGTTTTCCGGCACCTGAAAGACCTGGAAGTCGGGCGCGTAGAGGTTGTCCAGCCGCAGCCGGTGAAGCAGCCAGTACCAGGTCACCTCACCGGGGCTGGCCGAGGTGGCGACCTCGGGGCAGGCATCGCGCAAGGCGTCCAGCACTTCGCCGCTGAAGGAAGTGACCACAACCCTCTCCTGTAACCTATGCCCGCGCACTGCTTCGCACAGAGCACGCGAAATATCCGTATCTCGGGGCTTTATCTCCAGCAACAGGCGCTGATGCGGAAAGGCACGGAAGATCTCTTCCAGCGTGGGAATGCGCAATCCCTGGCCACGGAAGGGATGACGGCCGCCCTCGTCGCGCCAGTGGTAGCCGGCGTCCAGCGACTGCAGCTGCGCCACGTTCAGCGAATCGATGCGTCCGGTGCCCTCTGTCGTGCGATCGACGCGGCTGTCGTGATGGATGACGAGAACGCCGTCAGCACTGCGGCGCACGTCCATTTCCAACACCTGGACACCCATGCTGACGGCATGGCGGAAAGTGCGTAGAGTGCCCTCAGGCCCCAATAGCTTTCCGCCCCGATGGGCGGCTACGAGGAATTCATCCCCCGAGAAGTAGGGGTGAGTGGGCTCAACTTCAGGACGCTGGGCGGCGGCCAGCAGGCCGATGCCGATGGGCAGGGAGATGAGCAGATGTCGAAACCTGATACGCATGATCTCCGAGTGCTATAAAGGCCCCGTCAGTCATGCCGACGGGGCCTTTCGGCAAAATGGGCTACTCTCGACCGAAATGTCTACTCAGTCACTCTCCACGGCCGCGTTGGCGGAGTTCCCCTTGAAGGCAAAGAACAGGGAGATCGCCAGTATCAGCACCTGGAACTCCATTCCCTTGCCTTTATTTCCCTCTCCCATGTTGATGGAGTTCCAGCCGTTCTGTCCGTGCACCACGGCGACGGCTCCCAGCATGACAGCAGCAAAGATAGGTCCGCCTATCCTGGTGGCCCAGTCGGGGCCGACCCCTCCCAATAGGATGAGCAGGGCACCGGCCACTTCGGCCAACGTTATCACTTCGGCCAACGTTATAGTGTTTATAAAGGTATTATCGATCGTCAGGTCAAGGATTTCGGGGTGGTTTTGAGAGGGGTTGTGGTGTATCATGTGCAAGGGGTGTCCGGCACAGTGTGCAGCGGTGGCCTGGCAGGATTCAGGGGCCACTGTCGCAGAGCGCATCGCCTCGCCCTGCGGCCGGAACGAGGAGCTGCTGGCGGAGGCCAGCCGGCTGATCGACGCTGCCGACAGGACTGAAGGCAATGACGGATCGCACGACAGAAACAGCCCGCATCTTTTTTGTGTCGCAGGGCAAGACGGCGGTGATGAACGCCGACGGCAGCGGCCTGCGGCACTTCGAATTCGACGTGCCGGACCAGGCGACCTGGCAGGCCTGCG
>JAYZCA010000340.1:0-12850 GCA_036339235.1 Candidatus Latescibacterota bacterium
GATTCGTCCGAGAACCGGCTGATCGTGGGCGGCGAGACGAAGCTGGTAGAGGGCCTGCTGATGCGGGCTGGCGGCAGCCGCATTTTCGAGGACGACGCCTCCGGCGACCTGAACGCGGGCCTCGGCTACCAGTGGAATCAGCTGCTGTTCGACTACGGTTACCACATCCCGCTGGACCTGACCGAGACCAACGGCTCCCACCGGTTCTCGTTGGCCTGGGAGCTCTAATTCAGCCGATCGCTCCACCACTTTGACGTTTGACGTAAAGAGAGGGGCACCCCGGACGGGGTGCCCCTCTTGTCATTCCAAGAGCCGCGCGGCACAAGTCCGGCGGAATATGGGCGCCGATGCACCCCGGCTCGCGGCGTTGCGCTCGCTCTGTGCATCCGACCGATACGCATCACTCGCGCGCCTTGCGACCCGGGCGCCTCGTCGCCCATCTTAAACCGCCGTGCTTACGCCGCGCGGCTCTAGCGGAGACTCCAGTGAAGATCACGCACATCGGCGCCGTCGTTCTGCAGCCCTTCCCATGGGTGCTGGTCCGCGTGCGCACGGACGAGGGACTCGTCGGCCTGGGTGAGGCCTATCACGGCGCCGGCGTGCACCAGATCGCTGTCGACGAGCGACTGACAAAGGCGCTGATCGGTCAGGACCCGTGCAATGTGGACCGGCTGTTCCACGATATGCAGCGGGTCATGTCAGCGTCAGGGTTCTTCCAGGGCGCCGTGATGAGCGCTATCAGTGGCATCGAGATGGCCCTGTGGGACCTGACGGGACAGATCCTTGGCACTCCTATCTGGCAGCTGCTGGGCGGCCGTTTCCGTGACCGAGTCCGCGTCTACAACGACTGCCATGCCGGGGATACCGAAAGGCCGGAAGCGTATGCGGCCAAGGCGCTGGAGGTGGAGGCGCGCGGATTCTCGGCGATCAAGTTCGATATCGATCCCCTGCCTTCGCGCCGCGACGCCTACAACCGCGGCATCCGCAATCGTGATATCGGACACTATGTCGACGTCGTGACGGCCATTCGCGAGGCCCTCGATCCCGACACGGACCTGGCCATCGACGCCCACTGGCGCTACGCACCTGTGGACGTGCTAAAAATCGCCCGCGCCTTCGAGGATCTCGACCTGCTGTGGCTCGAGGATCCGATCCCACCACAGAACAACGAGGCCCTGCGGCATCTCACGGCGCAGACACGGACACCGATCTGCACCGGCGAAAACCTGTACACGCGGTATGGCTTTCGTGAGCTTGTGGAAAACCAGGGCGCCGATATCCTGTCACCGGATCTGGCCAAGGCGGGGGGACTGCTCGAGGGACGGCGCATCGCCGACCTGGCCGACCTTTACTACATCCCGATCGCGCCGCACAACATCTGCGGCCCGGTGGGCACCTACGCCGCCGCCCACGTGTGCGCGGCGATTCCGAACTTTCTCGCCCTCGAGTTTCATCATCTCGACAACGACGTGTGGTCGGGGCTCGTGGAAGAAGGACCGCAGTTGATCGAAGGGGGACACATCACCGTCGGTGACGGGCCCGGCCTCGGGCTGACGCTGATCGACGACAACCTGCGCGCCGGGGTTCGCGAAGACCTGGGCTTTCTATAGAGCCGCGAGGCTCTCGTGTCCCAACCGTTGACGCCCATCTATGTGAAACCTACCGTAGCGCCATGACGAACTCCACCGCGGTACTGGGGGCCTGTACCCGCCCTTTCAATCAGCTCTCCTTTGCCGAAGCCTGCGAGCGCATCGCCGCTGCCGGTTACGATCACGTCGCCCTCTTCGCCAATCAGGGTAAGGCACCGGTGCGCTCTGACAGCAGCGCCGACGAGGTCGTCGCCGCGACGCAGGCCGTTGCTGCCGCCGGGCTGGCGCCTTCGATGGTACTCGGTCGCACGCGTCTGGACCTCGACCTCGACGCCGCCGTCGACGACTACCTGAGGCTCATCGACAACGCCGCCGAAGTCGGCGCCGCTTGGATCCTCGACCTTGGACTCAACGATGACAGCCGCTATGAGGCCTACCTCGAGCTGATGCGTCGCGCCGCACCGCACGCCGAGGAGGCAGGCGTGGGTATCAGCATGAAACCCCACGGCGGCATCAGCCTCACCGTCGAGCATCTGGTGGCGACGACGGAGGCCGTCGATCACCCCGCCTTCGGCATCTGCTTCGATCCCGGCAACATCATCTACTATACGGTGGGGGAAAGGCGTCCGGAGGGGGACGTGGAGAAGGTCGCGGCGCGCGTGACGACCTTTATCGTCAAGGATTGCGCCATCGATGGTGACAAACCCGATGTCATGGTGACACCCGGCGACGGGCTCGTGGACTTTCCACTCGTGCTGGCCAAACTGCGCGCCGTCGGTTTTGATGGGCCGTACTACGTGGAGTGTGTCGGCAGCGGGCCCGACCCGCAAACAATTGAGCGCGAGCTGACGTACACGCGGGGCTACATCCGGGGGATCCTGGGGGCTCTGCCACTGACCGCCTGAGAACAGTCAGGCGACGCGGTACTTCTCCACCACATCGAGATCGACGTGGATACCCAGGCCGGGGCCTTCCGGCACCAGGAAGTGGCCTGCCTCGACCTGGAGCGATCCATCGCAGACATCGGCGATTCGTGTGAAAGGCAGCTCGTCGCAGGCAAGCGTGGCGTTGGCAAGGGTGGACTGCAGGTGCACCGAATACGCCGCCTTCACTCCCAGGCACAAACCTCCCATCTGGACCCACACCGGCACATTCGCCGCTTCGGCAAGGGCGGCCGATTGGCGCACTTGCAGCGCGGAACCGCCGAGGTTGATGTAATCCACCGCCTCTGCTTTCAGCGCCGCCAACACCCCGGCAGGCGCCCCCAGGTGCAGGGCGATGGGAATCCAGGTCTTCTCGCGCAGTAGCCGAAACCAGTCGAGGTTGTCCTTGAGGACAGGGTCTTCGAAGTTGGCCACCGTGCCGAAGGGTTCCAGCTCTGCCGCCAGGCGCGCCGCGGCGGATGGCTGTACGAACAGCGTGTTGGGATCGACGCCGACGGTGTAGTCGGGGCCGGCGGCGTCTCGCATGAGGCGTACTGTCTCGACGATGTCCCAGGGCCGCGCCTTCAGTTTGTGATTGGTGAATCCCAGACCGGCACCGACCTCGGCCTCGGCGGCGGTCTCGGCCGGTTCCATGTGGCAGGACCAGTATGACACCGGTACCCGGTCACGGACCCGGGCGCCGAAGAAGCGGTTCACGGGTACGCTCCAGGCCTGACCGGCGATGTCGAGGAGGGCGCAGGTGATGTGGTCCGGTTGCGCGAAGGGATCCAACGCCAGCGGATTCTTCCCGACAAGGGAAGTGAGGCCTGCCACCAGGTCCGCCTTCCGACCCTGGCACTCGCCCCACCCGGTGAGCCCCTCGTCGGTCGTCACCCGCGCCAGCGTGAGGTCGTAGATTTTCGGCATATACTTGGCGATGGGCGGGATCGGCGGAATCTCGACCTCGTACAACTCGATCTCAGTAATCTTCACGATGACGCTCCTGGTAATTTCCGGGGGTCTCAAGATAGGTGACAGACCTGGAACCCGCTCCCTCCATCGCGCTCGTCAACGCCATCCTCGGTGTCGCCGCCCTCGTAGCTTCGGTTACGGGGTTCGGCTATGCGCTGGTGGCGATACCCTTCCTCGTCCTTCTGCTGCCACCGGCCCAGGCGGTTCCTCTCGTCCTCATCAGCTGGTTTCCCATCGCCATCTTTCTCGTCATCGGCAGCCGCAGGCATCTGGTGCGGGACCGCCTGATGCGTCTGCTGGTGGGCGGAATCGCCGGGGCGCCGCTGGGGATCTATGGACTGGCGTCATTTTCGGACAGCACGATGAGAGCCGTCATCGGAGCCATTACACTGCTGGCGGTTGTGGCCATGGCGGTGAGGACCTCAGAGCCTCTGGCCCGGGAGGGGAGGGCACTTCTCGGAGCCGGCCTCCTCAGCGGTGCACTCGCCGGGGCCAGCGGGCTGTCGGGGCCCCCCATTGTCCTGCTGGGGCTGCGCCAACGCTGGTCGCACGAGAGCTTCCGCGCCACGCTGTTGTGCTATTTCTTCATCCTGCACACACTGATCTCCCTGACCCTCGGTAACATCGGGTTACTCACCTGGGATACTTTGTCGATGTCGCTGCAGGCATTGCCCGGGGTCGCCACCGGGTTCGTCGTTGGCATGTGGCTGAAAGGGCGCGTCGAGACGGGCATGTACCGGCGACTAACCATAGGTCTGGTCACGGGAGGCGGGTTGCTCGCCCTCGCTCTTCACTAGACGTCAGAATTTTCAGACGTCCAACACGCTAGGATGACACATTGACCGACCGCCCGAACATCCTGCTGATCACCTCCGATCAGCAGCACTTCAGCACCATGGGTTGCGTCAATCCGCAGATCTCCACGCCGAACCTTGACCGGCTGGCGGCCCAGGGAACGCGCTTCGATCGCGCCTATTGTCCCAACCCGACTTGTACGCCCACACGGGCCTCGATCATCACCGGGAAATACCCGAGTCAGCATGGCGCCTGGAGTCTGGGCACGAAGCTGTTGGAGAGCGAACCGACCGTGGGCGACGACCTGCGTGCTGCAGGCTACCGCACGTCGCTGATCGGCAAGGCCCACTTCCAGCCGCTGGCTGGTACCGAGGAGTTCGGGTCGCTGGAGTCTTACCCCATCCTGCAGGATCTTGACTTCTGGCGTCGCTTCGACGAGCCGTTCTATGGTTTCGACACGGTACGGCTGGCGCGCAACCACGCTGACGAGGCCCACGTAGGTCAGCACTACGCGATCTGGATGGAGGACAAGGGGTACACCGACTGGCGCTCCGCCTACCGGCCACCCACGGGGACCAACACGACGCAGAAACATCGCTGGGAGATCCCGGAGGAGTTCCACTACAACACGTGGATCGCCGAACAGAGCGAGAAGCAACTGGAGTGCTACGCCGAAGCGGGTGAGCCCTTCTTCCTCTGGTCGAGCTTTTTCGATCCCCATCCGCCGTATCTGGCACCCGAACCCTGGGATACCATGTACGAGTCCGGCTCGATCTCCGTGCCGGGGCTGACGCTGGGGGAGCACGAGCGCAATCCGCCCCACTTCGCCATGACGCAGCAGGCAAAACCCGATTTTTCCGCCTGGCGTGAGAGCGGCTTCGGTATCCACGGCATGCAGTCACACCTGCGCGACAGCGACACGATGGACAAGGATGTGGCCGTCTACTACGGCATGGTGAGCCTGATGGACAAATACATCGGCCGTATCGTCGACCGCCTCGACGAACTCGGACTGGCGGATAACACACTGGTCGTTTTCACCACCGATCACGGCCACCTCTTCGGCCAGCACGGTCTGTGCGCCAAGGGTCCCTTCCACTATGAGGACCTGGTGCGGCTGCCCTTCCTGGCGCGCTGGCCGGGCCGCATCGCCGCCGGGGAAGTGTCCGATGCCCTCGTATCACTCGTCGATCTGGCGCCTACCTTTCTCGCTGCCGCCGGTCAGCCCATACCCAGCCGCATGTCCGGCGTGAGTCAGCTCGCCACCTGGCAGGGCGGCGCGGCGGCGCGGGACCATGTTATCGTCGAGAACCGCCACGAGCCGACGACGATCCACGTGAAGACGTACGTGGACGAGCGCTACAAGCTGACCGTGTATTATCGTAGGGAGTACGGTGAACTATTCGACCTGAGCAGTGACCCTGGAGAGACGATGAACCTGTGGGACGATCCGACACACGCAGCGTTGAAGGCGGAGCTCACCCGACGTCTGCTGTTCGCTGAGATGGGTAAGGAACCTTTGCCCATGCCGCGCATCGCCGGCGCCTGACCGGCCGTGACCGATCCTGTCCGCATCGGCCTCATCGGCATCGGCGGCATCGCTGGCCATCACCTGCAGCAGCTTGCCGGCCTCGGTCCGGAGAAGGCTCGTGTCGTCGCCCTGTGCGACATCTCTGAGGAACGTGC
The DNA here is from genome assembly GCA_036339235.1 of Candidatus Latescibacterota bacterium. Classification (GTDB taxonomy): domain Bacteria; phylum Latescibacterota; class UBA2968; order UBA8231; family UBA8231; genus UBA8231. The sequence goes on from JAYZCA010000340.1 coordinate 5,966, forward strand.
CCGCGCTGCCGCCGAAGGGATCGAGGGTGCCAGGGTATTCACCGACCATCGGCGCATGTTCGACGAGGCCGGAAAGGATCTGGACGCGGTCTACATTTGCGTACCGCCCTTCGCCCACGACACCGCCGAGCAACTGGCCGCCGAAGGGGGCCTGCACCTGTTCGTCGAGAAGCCCGTCGTCCTCGATTTTGAGTTGGGGCTTGCCAATCTGGCGGCGATTCGCAGAGCTGGGATTCTTTCCAGCGTGGGTTACACTCTCCGTTACCGACACCCCTGGCGCACCGCCCGTGACCTGCTCCACGATCGTAAAGTGTCGATGATCTGTGCCGACCGGTGGGGAGGGATCCCCGGGGACGAAAGCAACTGGTGGCGGGTGCAGGAGCAATCCGGTGGCCAGCTGCATGAGCAGACGACACACCAGGTCGATACCATGCGCTGGATCGCCGGTGATGTTGACGAGGTCTACGCCCGATACGGATACCGGGTTGCCAAGAAGACGACGAACATGACCGTACCCGATTCTCAGGTGGTGACGTTGCAGTTCACCTCCGGTGCCGTGGGCTACGTGTCCACCGTCTGCACGCTGACTCGTGGCGGTGGCCGCAGTGGCATGCAGGTGCTCATGGGAGACGTTATCGCCGACATCGGCAGCGACCTGACGGTGCGCCCCGAGGAGGCCATAGCCGTGCCGGCGCAGCCTGAGTACGAGAGCATCGACGCCGCCTTCGTACATGCCGTGGCCAGCGAGGACAGGACACCGATCCTGTGTGACTACGAGGAGGGGCTCAAGTCAGCGGCAGTGTCACTGGCGGCCAACGAGTCGGCCCGCACAGGTCGCCCCGCGAGCGTCTGGCAGGGAGGATGAGCGACGTGGATGTCTACCGGCGCGCTGCCTGTTAACTCATGGACGAACCGATCTACCCCTTCGCCAAGGAGACGGGAGTGGAGTTGTGCTTTCATGTGCACACGCCGAAAGAAAAAAAAGAGATCGTGGCCCACCGTCTGCGAGCGGCACTGGAGGAGGGAGCATGAGCAAATCGCAGGCACACACGGCGGCGATGATGCCGGCAGATGTCTCCGTCACCGAACCACCGTGGAAGGTCTGGCTACAGATTATCCTGCTGGTGTTGACGTTGTACACATTCCTCGTCAGCATCGGTCTGCTCGGCTCCGCCTTCAAGCTTTTTGGCAAGGGGCTGGCGAGCCAGCTGATCGAGATGACCTCGAACCCCATGGTGGGCCTAGTGGCCGGAATCCTGGCGACGACACTGGCGCAGAGTTCGTCGACGACGACTTCGATCGTCGTCGGCCTGGTCGCCGCCGGCGCCATGACCATCGAAGGCGCCATCCCCGTCGTCATGGGTGCCAACATCGGCACGAGTGTGACCAACACGCTTGTGTCGATGGGGCACATCACACGGCAGGAGGAGTTCCGTCGGGCTTTGGCAGGGGCGACGGTGCACGACTTCTTTAACCTGGTCTGCGTCCTGCTGCTGCTACCTCTCGAGATCGCTACCGGCTATCTGCATTGGATCGCTACGATCGCGACCGAGGTGTTTTCCGGCGTCGGGGGCATGACCTTCAGCAGTCCGCTGAAATTGGTGACGAAACCCGCGGTGAACTTCCTGCTGGATCTGGTCGGGCAGAACCCGACGGCGGGTGTCCTGCTGGCTCTCGTGCTGATGTACGGAGCGCTGAAAGTTCTCGTCGACCTGGCCAGAGGGATCGTCGTGCAGCGTTCCGGGCGCCTGCTCAATCGCTATCTCTTCGGCGCGCCGCTGATGGCCATGGTCTTCGGTGCCGCCCTCACTGTGCTCGTGCAGAGCAGCTCCATCTCCACGTCGATGGTGGTGCCTCTCGTCGGCGCCGGGATCCTGACGCTGGAGGCGGTTTTCCCCTTCACCCTGGGGGCCAACGTCGGCACAACGGTCACGGCGATGCTCGCGTCGCTGGCGACTGGGAGTCTGGCGGCGGTGACAGTGGCCTTTGCACATCTGTTCTTCAACCTGACAGGGATCGGCATCATCTACCCGCTCAAGCTCCTACGGCAGATCCCGCTGGGAATGGCGCGGGGGCTGGCGCGGCTGACGAGTCGTAACCGCCTTTACGCCTTCGTCTACATCATCGGCGTATTCTACGCCGTTCCCCTGGCCCTCATCCTTATTTGGAGATAGGCTGACATGTTCCGCGAACTGCTGCAAGGATCGAAACACACCCTCGTACACGATGCGGTAGACGAAATCCTGCGGATGCTGGAACAGGGTCACATCATGTTTCAGACTTCGTGCGCCGCCCTGCGCGAAGGCCGGCCGCCGGAGGGCGGCCTGCCACAGGACGAGGTGCTCAACGTGGGCGAGCGCGTCGTGCGCCGCATGGTGTTCCAGCACCTGATCGTCAACCCGAAGCAGGATCTGTCCACCAGCGTCGCCCTGCTCAGCGTCGTCCACGACGTGGAACGCATCGGCGACTACGCCAAGAGCCTCGTGGAGCTGAGCCGCTGGTCGACGAAGAACAGCAGCAGTGCTCTGGCGACACTGTGCCGCGAGCTGCACCAGATGGTGGAGCCCGAGTTCGGCGCCACCCTCACGGCGCTGCGCGACAGCGACGAAGAGGCGGCGCGGCAGGTCATGCGCGACCACGCACAGGTCAAGGAGTTCACCGATCGCATGCTGGAAGAGGCGATGGAGGCCGAGGGCCGTGAGGCCATCGTCTACGCCGTCGCCTCACGCTACATGCGGCGCGTCAGCGGGCACCTGTCCAACGTCGCTACCGCCGTCATCAATCCGGTGGATCAGCTGGCAGGCAAAGAAGCGCCCGCGTGAACGCCGATGACGAGGGGGTGGCGGCAGCGCACCAGGCCGTCGATGCCGTGCGTCGCTACTACACCGAGCGGGGTATCTTCCGGCCCACCTTCGGATTCGGTCAGCGCCCAGCGCTCATCATCATCGACATGGCCTACGGCTGGACGGACCCCGCGTACGCCACCGGCTCGACACGACTGGACGCCGCCGTAGCCGGGATCCAGCGGTTGCTGCCGCTGTGCCGCGGCCGGGACGTTCCCGTCATCTACACCACCTCTCCCTTCCGCGAGGACGACGACGATCCGATGCTGGCTCGCGAGACCGGACAGTATCGTGCCTGGGACGAGCGCGCCTGCCAGATCGACGCGCGCCTGAGACCGGAGACCGGCGACTTCGTTATCCACAAAGAGAACGCCTCCGCCTTCTTCGGCACCCACCTGGCCGCCTATCTCATCGAACATCGGATCGACACGCTGCTCATCACCGGCTGTTCGACGAGCGCCTGCGTGCGGGCGACGGCGACGGACGCCCGGGCGTACCGGTTACACGCCATCGTGCCGCGGCAGTGTGTGCAGGACCGCGCCCCGGCAGCGCACGAATACAACCTGTTTGACATCGATGCCAAGTTCGGTGACGTCGTCGATATCGAGCAGGTGGAGGACTATCTGAAGTGAACCAGGCGCAGCCAATGCACGTACTAGTCACGGGCATCACGGGTCGCATCGGCGCCAACCTGGCGGCACAGCTCATCCACCGCGGACACACGGTGAGGGGGCTGGTGTGGGCTCGTGACCGGCGCACGGAGAAACTGAAGGGGCTCGGTGTCGAGCTGGTGGAAGGAACCCTCACCCAGCGGCGCGATGTCGATGCCGCCGTGTCGGGTGTCGACGTCGTCTATCATCTGGGCGCCGCCTTCCAGGGTGGAGGGCCGTTCTCCGAGGACGATTACTTCGAGATTAACCTTCGCGGCACCTTCCACGTGCTGGAGGCCTGCCGGCATGCCGGGGTGGCTCAACTGGTGTTCGCCAGCAGCGACGCGCTCTACGACAAATACGTACCCGGCGGGATGACGGCACCGATCACGGAGCGAACGCCGCGACAGCCACGTGGGTGGTACGCGCTGTCGAAAGCGGCGGGCGAGGAACTCTGCGATGGGTATCATCGCACGTACGGACTTCCGGTGACAATCCTGCGTTTCGCCATGGTTCTCGGCGCCGGTGAGATTCTCGACTTCCCGCAGTTTTTCCTCAGTCGCATGTACGACGGACGCCCCGTCCTCGAGGCGTTGTGGGAGGGGGAAGAGCGGCTCGTGTTGCTGCAGGACGACGATGGCCGGCCGTACAAGAAGCACATCGCCGATGTCCGTGACATCGTCCACGGCTGCCTGTGCGCTCTCGGCAAAGAGCGGGCCTTCGGTCAGACCTATCAACTTGCTGGACCCGCTCCATTCACGTGGGACGAAGCGATCTACCGCCTGACGGAACTGCTGCACATACCTTTCGTCGAAGCCCGGCCGGGAGGGGTGCCGACACATTATGAATTCGACCTGGAAAGGGCTCGACACGATCTGGGTTTTCATCCCGAGTACGATGTGGTGCGTATGATGGTGGACGCCCTCAATCACCGCCGGGGCGAACCCATAGGTGTACTACCCACGCTCTGACCCGTGCGGAAATCGACTGAGGCAACCGGTGAGTGACAGAGAACGTCTGAAGCAGGCTGTGTGCGATGCCGTCGACCGGCATCGGGATCGTGTCGTCGGCGTCGGCGAGGCGATCATGGATGAGCCCGAGCTCGGGTTCAAGGAGATGAAGACAGCACAACGTGTGCAGGTGGTGTTCGCCGAGGCCGGCCTTCCCACCGAGGCTGGCCTGGCCCTCACCGGCGTGCGGGCCGTACTGAAAGGCAATCGGCCCGGGCCGACGGTGGCCCTCATGGGAGAGCTCGACGCCCTCATCGTGCCGGACCATCCCCGCTGTGACCCGCAGACGGGGGCGGCTCACGCCTGCGGCCACAACGCGCAAATCGCCGGTCTGATGGGTTCGGCTCTGGGGCTGGTCGAGGCCGGCGTCGCCGACGAGCTGGCGGGTACGGTCGTGTTCTTCGCCGTGCCCGCGGAGGAGTACGTCGAGATCGAGTACCGTCTCGGCCTCACGAAAGAGGGCCAGACGACCTTCCTGGCGGGCAAGCCGGAGCTGGTGCAACTGGGCGCCTTCGACGACATCGACATGGCGGTGATGATTCACTCTGGTAGCATGGACAGTCTCGAGGGGTCGGCTGGCGTGTCCGCCTCCTCCAATGGATTTCTCGCCAAGACGATCTGCTTCCGCGGCAAGGCGGCCCACGCCGGCGTGGCGCCGGAACAGGGCGTCAACGCGTTGAACGCGGCTACCCTCGCCCTGCACGCCATCCATGCGCAGCGCGAGACCTTTCGCGACGAGGACTGTGTCCGCGTGCACCCCATCATGACCAAGGGCGGCGACATCGTCAACATCGTTCCCGCCGAGACTCGTATGGAGACCTACGTGCGGGCCCGCAACGAGAAGGCCATGCTCGATGCGGCCTCCAAAGTCGATCGCTGCCTGAAGGGGGCGGCCATGGCCTGCGGCTGCACGGTGGAGATCAACACGGTTCCTGGGTATCTTCCCCTGGCCAACGATCAACAGCTTGCACAGCTGTTCAAGAACAACGCCGAGCAACTCTTCGGTGAGGGTTCGTACCAGGAGTTCCCGCACTCGGGGGGATCCACCGACGCCGGCGACCTGAGCCAGATCATGCCCGTTCTGCATCCGGTGATGACCGGTGCCGCGGGGACAATCCACGGCAAGGACTGGCGCATCGCCGACCCCGAGGCGGGCTACCTGGCGCCGGCGAAAGCGTTGGCGATGATGGCTGTCGATCTGCTGCACGACGATGCCGCCCTGGCGCGGCAGGTGTTGGCGGGCAGTCGGCCAGCGCTGACGAAAGCGGATTATCTGGCCCAGCAGAAGGCGCTGTTCAATACCGAAGTCTGGGACCCCGAAGCCTGAGAACGACGAAAGGAACAGATGGCACTGAGACTGGGACTGGTCACCTATCAGTTGGCCAAGGACTGGGATGTGGACACGATCATCGCCAACTGCATCGAGGCGGAATTTGAAGGCGTCGAGTGCCGGACGACACACGCGCACGGCGTCGAGGTGTCGCTGAGTGCGGCCCAGCGCGATGAAGTGAAGGCGAAGTTTGCCCAGTCTCCGGTGACGCTGGCCGGACTGGGGTCGGCCTTCGAATACGATGCGGTTGACGCTGATGAACTGCGAACTCATATCGAGGGCACCAAGCAGTACGTGAAGCTGGCCGCCGACGTGGGATGCGCAGGCGTGAAGGTGCGGCCCAACAAGGTTCACGTGGATGAGGGCGTGCCCATCGACAAGACACTGGAGCAGATCGGGCTGGCCCTGGGCGAATGCGGTGCCTTCGCCAGAGACCTGGGGGTGGAGATTCGTCTGGAGGTGCACGGACGTGTCACCTGTGAGCCGCCACATATCCGTACGATCCTCGACCACGCCGACTCCGACAATGTCTTCGCCTGCTGGAACTCGAACATGCAGGACCGCGACGAGTCAGGATCGATCGACGCCAACTACCGTCTGCTGGAGAAGGATATTCGCCTCGTACACATCACCGAGCTGTGGAGCGAGTATCCCTGGAGGCGGTTGTTCGAGTTGCTCAATGGCTCCGGGTACGACGGCTTCACCCTCGCCGAGATCCCCGAGAGCGCCGACGCCGTCCGGCTGATGAAGTACTACCGCGCCCTCTGGCTCGCCCTCGGGGCCAACGGGTGACCGAGGTTGCCTATGTAAACGGCACGTTCCTGCCCATCGACGAGGCGACGATCTCCATCGAGGACCGCGGCTTTCAGTTTGCCGACGGCGTCTACGAGGTGGTCTCTACCTACGGCGGCCGGCCGTATGCGATGGGAGCGCACATGGAGCGGCTGCAGCGCAGTCTGCACGAGATCCGTATCGAATTTGATGTGTCTGGACTGCCCGCGGTCGTGCAGCAGGGGATTGAGCGCGCCGGCTTCGATGAGGCTCTCGTCTAT
>JAYZCA010000341.1:0-4757 GCA_036339235.1 Candidatus Latescibacterota bacterium
TCCTATATGGACAGAGACCAGTGCCGTGAGCATGGCCTCGCCGGGCCGCAGGTGCATGGCGGCTATGTCATCCCGGATTGCTTCGGCATTCATCCCATGAAGTATGTTCGCGGACTGGCCCAGGCCGTCCAGAAGCACGGCGTGGTCATCCACGAACACGCCCCCGTTGACTCATGGAGACATACACCTCCTTTCGACACCCAAAGGTGTGGCCCGCGCGAAAAGTGTCATCATCGCCACCAACGGCTACGGCGGAAGACACACACAAAGGACTGGCCGGACGGATGTTACCGGGGCTCTCCAACATTCTGGTGACGCGCCCCTTGAGCCAGGAAGAAATCAAGGCGCAAGGCTGGAGCACGACGGATCTTTGTTTTGATAGTCGCAGACTGCTCCACTACGTCGCCTGCTGCCCGATGGGCGGTTCATGTTTGGCGGTCGCGGTGGCTGGGATGCTTCAGAGAAAGGCAAGGCACGCATGCGGGTCTATATGGAACGCACGTTCAAGGAAATGCTGCCAGCCTGGGCCGATGCGGTGGACTTAGATCATTACTGAGTGGCCGGCGCAGTCGCCGTTTTGGATAGCCGTGATGCAACGAAAACCGTCGGAGCAGCGGGTTCAACGCCGCCCGTTCTACCCCGCGCGCCGCCCCCGATTTCGCCGCGCCACGGACTCGATGCGATCAAGCACGGCATCCAGGTCGAACATCGGCTTCTGCCACCAGGTCTCGAACCCGGCCAGTCGCGGATCGTCGCTGGCCAGATCGTCAGCGGTGATCAGGATCGCCGTCAGCCCCGGGTCGACCTCGCACAACGCCTGGCGCAGTTCGTCTCCCTGCCTGCCGGGCAGGCCGAGATCGGTGACCAGCACATCGTAGCGCCCGGCGACGAAGCCATCAAGGGCGGCTTCCGCACTCGGCACGGCAACCACATCGAGACGCTCCGACAGCAGGATCTCGAGGGCGCCGCGGACAAGCTCGTCATCTTCCACGAGCAACACACGCCCACGCGTCGAACGGAGTCCCGTCCTGTCTCCGACATGTTCGTAGTTGGTCATCGTCATCATGATTCTCCTCAGTTGTCCGGTCCGCCTGTTCCCCCTCCCGATCGTCGGTAGTCCGACTCACTGGGCCGACGTCTGTGTCGTCGTCCCGGTTCCCGCGAGAAAGTAGCGGTGCACGAGGTCCGGTGGGGGTCTTGCCGTCCACCGCGTCACCAGCCAGATGGCAGCGAAGGAGACCGTAAGGCCCACGAGGATCGGATCCAGGTCGAAGATCCGTACCGGACGGAAAAAGCTGCCGTTGACGAAGGCGCCGGCGATGTACATCGCCAGGTGCGCACCGAAACCGGCGATCATCCCGGACATGGCCCCGACGGTATTGACGCGCGGCCAGTAGAGAGCGAACACGGTGGGTCCCAGGAAGCAGGCCGCCAGCCCGCTGCCGGTGTAGACGATGATATCCTGCAGAAATCGAGGCGGGTCGACGGCACCGATCACCGCGGCGACGCCCACCACCAGCGTCGCCGCGTAGCTGAACCGGCGGATGCGGACCTCGTCGGCGTCAGGCCGCAGGTTGTGCTGGTAGATGTCACGTACGAGAGCCGAAGAGATCATGAGCAGAAAGCTGTCGACAGTGGACATGACGGCAGCAAACGGTGCCGCCACGACGAGCCCGCCGAGCCAGGCCAGTCCCGCGTTTTCGGTGAGGAAGATGACCATGGCCGGCATGATACGATCCGACTCCGCCTCCATCCCCGGCAACAGCACGCGCGCGCAGCAGAAGATGAGGATGAGCGGGAAATAGATGAGCGAATAGTAGATGGTGACCGTGGCGATCGAGTGCCGGAGCGTGCGCGAATCGCGGAACGCCATGAGACGCACATAATTCCCGGGCTGGCCCGTCCCCGCAATAGCCCACATGACAAAGAAGGAGAACGCCAGGCTCAGCGGCAGAAACCCCTGCGGGTCCGAGGCGCTCGGCCCCGGGCCGCTCACGTAGGTCCCCTCGACACCGTCACCGTAGGCGTAGGGCCGCACTTGGGCCCGCGTCAGCCTCGTCCCGATAGGCAGCCAGTTCGTGGCCCTGTCAAAGGCGACACGGTCGATCTGGCCCGGCGTCGTCAACTCCACAACCCGCACGCCGGCGACGCGTGTGTCACCCGGCGACAGGACGGCGCTGCGCGCCACGCGCAGTAACCGTCCGGTGTTTGGGTCACCGTCGAGCCAGCCCCACGAACCGGCGGCTACGATCCGTTCCCGCTCCGAGGGGGACGACCACTCGATGGCGGCCACGCCCAGCCGCGGTGGTGTCATGGCTCCCATCTGCTTGGTCACCGATTCCAAGCCCCCCGCCTGGTGCAGCGCCAGGGGCAGCATGATCATTACGCCCGACACCATGACAATTCCCTGCATCACGTCGGTCCAGACGACGGCATGAAAGCCCCCGTACACAGTGTAGACGATGACGATGGTACCGAAGACGAGCAGGCACAGCAGGTATTCGGGATCGACTCCGGAAGACAGCCCCATGGCGCCTCCACCTACGGCACTGCCGAGGTCAGCAGCCAGGCCATGAAACGAAGCGGTACCAGCGAGCAGCGTCTGCAGGATGAGGCTACCCGCCTTGAACTGGGCGATAAGGTTGAAGGCCATGAAGAACACGATGAGTCCTGTCGCCAGCAGGCCGAAAGCGGGGCTCTCGAAGCGGTCGCGGAACACGTCGGGTACCGTAATCGCACCGGACTTGCGTGCCACCTGGTTGAAGCGCTTGCCGAGCAGTCCCATCAGACAGATGGGCACGACCATATAGCTGCCAATCCACAGCGCCAGCACCCAGCCGTGGGAGTAGATCTTCGATGGAAAGCCGGTAAAAGAGCCTCCCGAGGCGCTGGTAGCGGCGAAGGTCAGGGCGAAGGCCCATACGCCGAGGCTGCGGCCGCCAAGGAAGTATTCGCTGAGAAAGCTGCGTCTCTTCAGCAGGCGGTTGGCGAACCATGCCAGCGCCAGCACACCGCAGACGTAGAGGGTAAACGTCGCCAGGGCCGTGCCGCCGCCGCCCATCTCAACCATCTTCGTCGTCGGGTGTGCTGCCCAGATCGTCGTCGGCCATTCCCCGTAGCGAGAACCACAGGGCGAAGACACTCGCCGCTACCCAGGGTGTGGCGATCCCCCAGAACACCCACGAGGGGATGCCCCACACCGTGTCGATCACGGCGCCGGTGTCGTACCCGTGCAGGTAACTGAAGGGCACCGCCCAGAGCAGTGTCGCCACCCAGACGGCGAAGATGATCAGCGCTTCCCGGCGTGTGTTGAGGAATGTGGAATCCCAGTTGGGATCGGCATCCCGTTCTTGATCGGGGTGACGCATACCGTCGCTTCCGGTGTTGTACTTTTAAAGGGGCTGCCCCAAGCTGACGGGCAGCCCGCCGTCTGTCAACCGACTCGAGCAGTGAGAGACCACGATGTTACGACCCACAAGGAGCCTGTCCGTCTTTACCGCCGTGCTGCTGAGCGCCACGACTGCCGGAGCCTGCGGCGGCTTCTTCTGCAGCTTCGCTCCGATGAACCAGGTCAGCGAACGGATCCTCTTCGTCGATCGGGGCGACTCCGTGACGGCCCACGTGCAGATCGCTTACACCGGCGAAGCCGCCGACTTCGCCTGGATCCTGCCGGTACCGTCGCGGCCGTCCCTGGCGGTCAGTCACAACGAACTGTTCAACCAGTTGCAGTTTGCCACGCAGCCGATGTTCCTCCTGGAATGGCAGGAAGGTGTTGACGACTGTGGCTTCCTGTTCCCGCCCTTTGTCCGCTTCGAGGAAGCGTCGCCGACGTCGGCGGAGGATGGCGTCACCGTCGTCGCCGAGGAGCGTGTCGGCCCATACGACACCGTCGTGATCACCGCCGACGATCCTGCAGCCGTGGTCCACTGGCTGGCCGACAACGGCTACCAGCTGGGTGCCCTCGGGCCGGAACTGCTGGCCCCGTATGTCGAGGGCGGCATGCACTTTCTCGCCTTGCGCCTGGCCCCCGACCGCGAGCTCGGCGACCTGCAGCCCATCGCCATGACCTATGCTGCCGATACTCCGATGATCCCGATCCAGCTCACAGCCGTCGCCACCGAACCCGACCTGGGCGTCACCGCCTGGATTCTCGGAGACGCCCGCGCCGTGCCGGTCAACACCGTCACGTGCAGATCAACGAGGCCCTGGTGGACTGGTTCTATGGGGGCTTCAACTACGAAGATGTCGTCACCGCCGCCGTCGACGAGGCCGAGGGTGGCCTGGCCTTCGTCACCGACTATGCCGGCCCGAGCCTCATCATGGAAGATCGTATCTACCAGCCAGACCGCTGGAACCTGGACGCCCTGCGCCGGATCGATGACCCGGGGCGCATCATCGACGCCTTGCTGCGCCAGGTTTCCCACGCGATGAGCAGATGCAGTCGCTGCGGCGACGCCACGTGCCGATGCCACAGGCAGTCCTCGACGAAGGGGTCCTGCAGGTCGTGTTCGGCGGTGGCATCGAGGCCTGGATGCAGGCCCAGGAGGACGGACGCCTGCTGTCCATCGCCGAACGAGCCTTCTACAATGACATCAGCCTTCGAGGAGTGGACGGGTGACCTGGTCCTCGACCCGGCGGCCTTCGTCGACGTCGACGCCGTCATCGTCACGCCGCTGCGTGAGACGCAGGCGCTGTTCGACACCTACCCCGTGCTCACGGGGCTCTATACGACGCTGTCGGCAGGCGAAATGACGCTT
>JAYZCA010000342.1:0-4288 GCA_036339235.1 Candidatus Latescibacterota bacterium
GTGCTCGTGGGTACCATCATTCCTGCGAGACAAGGGGCCCCCTCCTCTGCAATCCAGACTCTCGGCTGGGACGACTACACGACTGTGAACCTCTTTCCCCTCGTCGAGGCCGCCGGTTCGGCCTACGACATGGGTTATGCCCATGGTGCCCAGGCGGCGGGGCTGATCGAGCGCTACCTGGGCTTCATCGAAAAGACGACAGGGCGCGACCGTACCGCCCTGGGCGCCGGTGCCCTGACGTACGTGCCCTTCATCGAGGCCTTGAGCCCGGCCTACCTGGAGGAAGTTCGCGGCCTCGCCGACGGTGCCCGGATCTCCTTTGAGGAGGCCATGATCTGCCAGGTCCGCGGCGCTGCCGCACAGCCTGCCAGTGAGGGCTGCACCGCTTTTGCCATCGCCGGTGAAGGAACCACCGAGGGACGCACCTACGCCGGCCAGAATCAGGATCTGGGCCCGGAGTTCAGCGACTTCGGCATCGTCTTGCGGCTCAGACCGGGGGACGGACGGCCGCGCCTGGTGACCTTCACCTTCGCCGGTCAGCTCGGTTACATGGGCATGAACGAGCACGGCGTCGCCCACTTCGCCAACGCCCTCGGTAATGCCCCGTGGCAGCCGGGACTGACCCACTACCCGTTGAAGCGGCGCTGCTTCGAAATGGGCACCGTCGAGGAGTGCGTCGACCTGGTGAGTAGGCACCGTACATGTTCGGCTGGAAACATGGTATTCTGCGATGGCGACGGCGGCATCGCGGACGTCGAGATCCGGCCTGAGGGAGTTGCCGTGTTCGACGATGATCACGCTTGTCGGAGACTGCACACCAATCACTACGTGAGCCGCGAGTTCGCCGAACACGAGGACGGCAACACCCCGGATTCCGGCCCCCGCCTCGACCGCCTGCGCGCCCTGGTGACAGAGGAATGGGGCAACATCACGCTGGACCGCCTCAAGTCATATCTCGCCGACCACGCGGGTGACCCTGGCGGCATCTGTCGTCACGGCGCCGGCGGCTCGTACTCGGTGGCCGGATACATCGCCGACCCAGGCGCCGGCGTGCTACACGTGCGCCGGGGCCTGGGGTGCACCGGTACGTGGTCGGAGTACACCGTTTGATCTGAACCCCCCTGGCCTGCGCCCAACCGCCATCCCCATGGCGACTCTCCTCCCACCCACGACCAACCCCTGGTGTCCACAACTACGTTTCGGGACGCACATGTCGATCTCCCAGCCCGCGAAGCGGGGCGCACCACGCAGTCGCGTCATCTTCGGTGACGCGCGCTCCATGGATCATGTCGCCGACGCCTCGGCACACCTCGTCGTCACTTCGCCACCGTACTGGCAGCTGAAAGACTACGGCAGCGACGTACAGCTCGGCTTCGCCGACAGCTACGAGGACTACATCAACCAGTTGAACCTCGTCTGGTCCGAGTGTCACCGGGCCCTGGCGCCGGGATGTCGGCTGTGTGTGAATATCGGCGATCAGTTCGCGCGCTCCGCCTATTACGGACGTTACAAGGTGATCCCCATCCGCACCGAGGTTGTCCGCTTCTGCGAGACCGTCGGCTTTGACTATATGGGCGCCATCATCTGGCAGAAGGTGACGACGACGAACTCGTCCGGCGGCGGCGCCGTGATGGGCTCCTACCCATACCCGCGCAACGGCGTGGTAAAACTCGACTACGAGTTTATCCTGCTGTTTCGGCGGCACGGCCGCCCGGAGCGTATCGACAGCGAGCAGAAGAAAGCGTCAGCCATGACGCCACAAGAGTGGAATAGCTATTTCAGCGGCCACTGGAACTTCCCCGGCCAGCGGCAGGACCGGCACCTGGCCGCCTTCCCCGAGGAACTGCCGAAACGGCTCATCAAGATGTTCAGCTTCGACGGCGAGACCGTCCTGGACCCCTTTCTGGGCAGTGGCACGACGAGCGTCGCCGCCGCCCGCCTTGGACGGGAGTCCGTGGGATACGAGGTGAATGCCGACTTTGGGCCCGTTATCCGCGAGCGTCTGGCGGGGGTCACCGACCGCGTCGAAGTCGAGTGCGTGCCGGCGAACGGCGTCGACTGGGGCACGCGCATCGATGCCCTGCCCTACCGCTTCCTCGACCCGGTGCCGATGGACCGCAAGGTGGACCCGCGCCAGCGCGCCTACGGATCCCGCATCGATCAGGAGGGCAGCGGCAACACGCCGGAGGTGTTCTGTCGCGTTCAGGAGGTTCTGGCGCCGGACGCAGTGCAACTCGATACCGGCAAGCGGGTTCGGCTATTGGGTGTGCGCGCCGTCGCCCGCCGACGCCGCCAGGCCGAAGCCCGGCTTCGCGAGCTCACCGGTGGCCAACGAGTCTTCCTGCGCTACGACGACGCCTGCGCCGACGCCGATGGCGCTCCGCTCGTCTATCTATATCTGCGCAACAAGACCCCGGTGAACCGCCACCTCATCCGCAGTGGTTTTGTCGATGTGGATACGAGTCGTGACTACCGGTTCAAGCGCGCCTTTCTAGACGAACGCAGCAAGGCGCGCGGCACATGAACGAGAAGCCCCCGGGCACTAGATGCCATCGGGAGCTGATTCGTGGGACGTACTCATTACCAACTCACCGTAGAATTTCGCCGCCCTTGGGCGTCTGGCGAAACTCGGACCGGAGGCGTTGAATCACCGCCGGCCTTGAACCCGTAGTTACGCCGACAGCCGACCCCGACAGCAGATCAGAGACAGTTGGCCACGACCGACCTGATCTCCTGCACCATCTCCTTCTGCAAATCCTCGCACAACTCCTCGGCTCGGTCGCGGCTCAACCCCAATCCTTTGAGAGCGTCGGCGTCGAACTCTGCCTCCTCGCCGGACAGCGTACCGAGCCCCACCGACTTGGCCAGGTTGTCGGCCACGTGTAGCAGTCTGAGTAGATCATCCGGATCCGGTAGCTCGTGGTGGTGACCGACGGCGCGGACGGCTGCCTGTCCCATGTCGGAGTTGAGCAGCATCAGCTGTCCCACGCGCTGGTGACCGGCGACGTCACCCAGATCGACCTCCGCCTGGCGGAAGGAGCACCCCTTCTCGGTGCGGTGCTCGAGGATGCGGGACATCCAGTCCCAGAAGAAAATCCGAGGACCAGCTTGCCCACGTCATGCAGCAGAGCGCCGATCCAGTAGTCGCTGAATTCCAGAGGTTTTTCCAGCCGCACCAGACGATCGGTGACGAGCTTGTCGGCGATGATCGCCGTGTCCACCGAGTGCTCCCAGAAGCGCTTCAGGTCGAACTCGCTCTCCTGCGGTTTCACCAGGCTGTTGATCATCTTCACCTGCTGGGCGATGACGCCCACCTCCTTCACACCGAGGCGGGTGATGATCTCCTGCAAAGTCCATTTCGTGGTGCGGCCGCCGGTACCGGTGAACACCGGTGAACGCACACCTGCAACAGCTTCATGACGATCGCCGGATCCGTGCACAGAACCCGCTCGAGTTGGGCGGGTGTGGTCTTGGGATCGTTCACCATGCGCATGATGCGCATGACGATTTCGGGCAAGGTCGGCAAGGTGTTGATGCTGCGCAGACAGCGCTCCACCTGCTGCTGCATCGTGCTGTACGGCAGTTCGTCCACGTTGTGGAACAGATTGCCCACGCCGCCTTCCTCGAGGACGTCGCCTACGGCGCGT
The DNA here is from genome assembly GCA_036339235.1 of Candidatus Latescibacterota bacterium. Classification (GTDB taxonomy): domain Bacteria; phylum Latescibacterota; class UBA2968; order UBA8231; family UBA8231; genus UBA8231. The sequence continues at coordinate 3,648 of JAYZCA010000342.1, forward strand.
TGTAGCGAGGCGCCTCCCTAGCTGAAGGCCTGTTCCCAGGCGCAGAAGCTGACGCGGCCCAAGCCGGAGCAGGCCATGCGCTGTAAGCCGAGCTTCTTCGTCGGCAGGATGAGGAAGAGTGGCACATTGCCCCGTTGGCCCAGAGCCAGCAACGTGGTCTGTTCGGTGGTCTGTTCGGTGATCTCTTCTTCCTGGATGACACAGACGCAGCGGACCTTGCCCTCGTGCTCGCTCATCAACGACGACGCCTTGGTCGGATCCGGCGCGACAACGATGGACAGCCCGTACTGATAGTTGAGCATGAGGTTCAGAAACTTGGCCAGCACCTGCTACGGCTTGCCCTGCTGCAGCACGATCAGAGCCAGTTCCTGGTCGCTCATCTTCGTCGATTCAGCTGGTGCCATGCGTTGCCCCTAGTCTCCCGAGAACGAGTCAGCTGTGGAAAGGTAGTCATCGTGGGACGCCTCCATCAGATTCCTCAGCGCGCCGCCCAGAGCAGGCCCCGGCGCTGGATTTCCTTCGCCTCCTCGACCTCGAAGTCGGTGGCCACGTGGCCCAGGGAGGAGTAGAACACCTTGCCCTGGCCCCACGGCCGCTTCCAGACGACGGGCATCACCGTACCATTCACCCAGGGCGCACTC
>JAYZCA010000343.1:0-4642 GCA_036339235.1 Candidatus Latescibacterota bacterium
GGCCTTCCCAGGAGACGACGGCATCGTCCACCGTGGCCCGCATACGCCAGGGAAGGTCGCCGTCGGCGGCATGTTGGCCGTCGAGAAAACGTACATCGATGGCGGTGCCCGGGGAGTTGCCGCGCACTCGGAACTGGAGAGCGAAGCCGTGGGCGACGAGTTGCGACAGGTCGCGGTCGGGGCGGAAGTCGAAGGTGACAGAGTTGTAGCGATCGGCTCCGGTCCAGGTGACACCGAAACGGCCACTGGCGGCGGCCTCCGAGTAGAAGTCCAGGTCGCCCGCGCTGATCCAGCTGGCCTCCACGATCCCCGTCGCGATCACGTCCTCGTAGAATGGGAAGCCAAGCAAGTCCGGCCGTCTGACGAACTCGCTCTGCGCCGGCACCTGCAGTCCGAGCGCCTCCAGGAGAGGCTCGTTCAGGTCGAAATCGAACTGCTCGCCGGTGCCCGGCTCGAACAGACCGAAGCCGCCCCGGTAGTCCCACATGGCCCACGGGATCGCCCGTTCCTCCAGATGCGAGCGCACGATGTCGTACCACAGAACCCGGTCTCGGGGATCGCTGTTGGGGATGTAAACTCCCAGCTCGCCACAGAACACGGGCACGCCCCGCTCTGTGGAAAACCGCGCGGCGATGTCAATGAGATCGCGTATGTCAGCCAGAGTCCCCTCCGTATCATAGGCGGTCAGGGCCGCGTCGATCCAGCTGCCGGCCAGGGCCTGGGGCAATGGCGGCATGCGCTGGGCGTCGTAGGGAAAGGGCACGCCCCGCAGAGACATCATCGACGGTGTTACCCAGGTGGCGCCCTGGTGGGTGAAAACGAAGGGATCGTAGAAGTGGAAGGTGTAGATGAGCTTGTCATCCTGGTAGGTGGGCAGCAATTCCAGATTCCGGTAGCTGCTCCAGTCAGCCGCCGAGACGACGAGTAGACGCTCAGGGTCTATGGCGCGGATCGAGGCTACCACCATCTCCTGGATCTCGTGCCAGCGAATCTCGGCGATCCCGTGCGGTTCGTTGAGCATCTCATACAGCAGCAGGGGCGAGCGGTCGCGGTAGTGCTGCGCCAGCTGCCGCCACACCGGCACGAGGAAGCTGTCGACGTCTGTTGCGGTGGGCGCCTGCGAGGAGGCGTGGTTGTCCAAGATCAGGTGCAACCCCAGCTCTTCGGCCCAGTCGACGATCTGGTCCAGAAAGAAGAATAGCAGTGGGTCGACGGTGTGGTCGGGGGCGGGTCCGGTCATTGCCGGCAGGTTGACGGGCAGACGGATCACGTCAAAACCGAGGGTCCGGATGTCGAACAGATCCTGCCGTGTGAAGCGGCTGAACTGCACCTGACGAACACCGGGCGCCTGCAGCCACCCGGTCAGGTTGACGCCGCGGGTGAAGGGCAAGCCAGTGGCCTGCGCTTCCTGCGTGAACAGCAGCAAAACCGCCAGCCACACCGCTGCGGGCGAGGGGCACCAGGAAGGCGTTTCCGCACAGTCCTTACTCATGGCCCGGCGGGCCACCGCACAACGTGGAGACGGTCCGCAACCACCTCGCCCACGTCGGTCGTGGATCCATCCGGCCAGGTAACACCGAGGTGGGCGACATCGTCGTCACCCAGCCCGAAGCGCAGTACCGGTTCGTTGGATCCCAGGTAGCCGGCCGCTGAGTTCAGCGTTCGTATCTGGCTGCCCGCGGACGTGCGCAGGCGCACACGACTACCAGCCACCGGTTGATGCGCCGTTCCCTCCAGCCGCACAGCGAGCCAGTGCCCGGCATTCGGCGTGTCGTTGCGCAGCAGCGTTGGCGTGTCGTTGAGATTGACGACGAAGAGATCGATGTCTCCGTCGCCGTCGTAGTCCCCCGTGCTGCTGCCGCGACTGACCTTGACGACGGCCAACCCCTCTCCGGCGCTGGTGGAGGCGTCGGTGAAGGTTCCGTCTCCGTCATTGCGGAACAGCTGGTTCGGCTGCGCATAGTATGCCCCGGTCTCGGTCACGTCGACCTGTGGGTAGACATGACCGTTGGCGACGAACAGGTCCACGTCTCCGTCGAGGTCGGCATCGAAGAAATGCGTCCCCCAGCCCAGCAGCGAAATCGTCGGTTCTACCAGGCCCACCACGTCGGTAGCGTCCGAAAAGCGCCAGGTGCCGTCGTTGCGGTAGAGCGTGTTCGTCTCACCGTAGAAGTTCGTCACGTAGAGGTCGATGTCGCCGTCGTCATCATAGTCGGCGGCGTCGACGCCCATACCCGCCTCCTCCTCGCCATCGCCGTTGAAGGCGACGCCTGCCTCGATGGCGACATCGGTGAAATGCAGGTCGCCATCGTTGCGGAACAGCACGTTGGCCGTCTCGTCGTTGGCCACGAACAGATCGATGCGACCGTCGTTGTCGAAATCCTCCGGCACGATCCCCAGACCGTAGTAGTCGTTGGCCGCGTCCACGCCCGAAGCCGAGGTGACGTCGGAGAAATGCCCGCTGCCGTCGTTGCGGTAGAGCCGGTCCGGCGCGCCAGGCAAGCCGAGGGGCCCACAGTAGACCCGGATGCCTCCGAGGTACATGCAGAGCTCGTCGTAGGCAGGGTCTTCGGGCACGTCATCCAATGAGAAAATGACGTAGTTGGTCACGTAGAGATCGAGGTCGCCGTCAAGATCGGCATCGAAGAAGGCGGCGCTGGCGCTGAAATCGGCCCCAGCGGTAGCCGACGTCGCCGTGATGTCGGAAAAGGTGCCATCGCCGTCGTTGTGGTAGAGGACGTTGGCCCCGTAGTTGGTCACGTACAGGTCGTGACGACCGTCGTTGTCGATGTCGCCCACGGCGACGCCGGCGCCCCAGCCACGGTGGTCGACGCCAGCCGAGGCGCCGCGATCCTGAAAGACGCCAGAGCCCTCGTTGTGCATCAGCTGGTTCCCGGGACCGGATCCGAGAGTTTCCGCCGTGGAGCCATTGACCACATAGAGGTCGAGATGACCGTCGCCATCGTAGTCGAAGAAGGCGGCGCCGCTGCCGTGGGCCTCGAGGATGTGGCGTTTCTGCAGGCTGCCGAAGACGTTGGGCACGTCGACACCCGCTGCCGCGGACTGGTCCGAGAACAGCAACCCTGTTCCGTCGCCCAGGCTACCCGTCGCCATTCCAGCCTGCAGCGTGACGCTTGCCAGGGTGATCCGCGCCAGGAGACTTCCTAGCGCGCGCACCTGAAGCCCACACTGTTTCCCTTGACGTAGGAGTGGGACGAACCCATGTCGACGCTCTTGGCGCACGCTGCAAGCGTCTTGCCGTTGATCCAGGAGCCGCCCCTCAGTCTAGGCCCGTCTCCGGCGCCTAACGTCCACTCCCAGACGTTGCCACCCATGTCCCAGATACCGTACGAGCTGCGACCATGGGGAAAGCTGCCCACCGTCGCCGTGCGCAGAAAGCCGTCCGTGTCGCCGAAGATGTTGGCCCTCGGCAGCGCCTCCGGGCCTGCCGTGCGAAAGTGGTGTCCCCAGGGGAAAGTGAGTCTCTCTGGCCCCTCACAGGCGGTTTGCCACTCGGCCTCGGTGGGCAGACGCTTGCCCGCCCACTCGCAATAGGACCGGGCGCCATCGAAGGAAACCTCCATGATCGGATGATTCTCGAACCCCATCTTGGCCCGGAAGACGGCGTTGATCTCCTCGATGAGAACATGGGCGCTTGTCATCTCGACCAGGGCGACACCTTTGATGCGCCGGTTGCCCTCGTCGTTGAGGAAGGCCGACATCTGCCGGTTCGTGACTTCGTACAGATCCAAATGGACCCCGGAGTCCCCTATGGGCACCATCTCTCCGGTGTCCGGACGCGGAGCGGCCGAAATGTCGGCGGCGGTCATCAATGTCATTGCGGCCAGGGTCAATACCGCCAGGATCCTGCTCAAACGCATGTGCATCCTTTCTTACTCATGTAGTTGGCAATCGCCGATCGCGCCAATCGCAAAGTATAACCCTCGCCTCCAATTCGAGTGAAGAGCTACATTCACCTCATGACCGAAGGACACCACGGACGCAGATGGCGGTCCGCCGTGCTTCTGGGGCTGGTCGGAGTAGCCTCCCTGGCCTGCTCACAGCTGGAGGAGGGACCGAGGGGGCTCGATCTGCAGGGCCACCAGGTCGCTCCGCTCGACACCCAGGCGACGGCCACGACGTTGATCTTCGTGCGCAGCGACTGCCCCATCTCCAACCGGTACGCACCCGAGATGCAGCGCCTGCACGACGAATATGACCCCGCAGGAATGCAATTCTATCTCGTCTACCCGGACCCGGACGAGACGCCTGAGAGCATCCAGCGCCACACCGTCGACTACAATCTGTCTGCCGAGGTGCTTCGAGACCCGGCGCATGAACTCGTGGACCATGTAGAGGCGACCGTGACACCGTCCGCCGCGGTTTTTGTCGGACATCAACTCGTCTACAGCGGCCGGATAGACGACCGCTACATCGACTTGGGGCGGGCCCGACCGATGCCCACTCGCCAGAATCTGCGAGACGTCCTCGATGCCGTGGCCACCGGAGAGGTCCCGCCGCTGCAGCGGACGCGAGCCGTGGGCTGCCTGATCGCCGACCTGAAGTGAGGTCGCTGCTGCCGACGGTCGGTGTCGCCTGTGGCCTCCTGCTGGCCTGTGCCCCGGATTCCACACCCCCCACC
>JAYZCA010000344.1:0-5881 GCA_036339235.1 Candidatus Latescibacterota bacterium
AGGGCCTGGGCCTCGATCCGGAGGGTGGCCGGTGCCATGGCGAGGGGTTCGCCGTCGGCGTGCAGCAGATGCTGCCCGTCGAGGGGCTCGAACCGAACCCACTGTGTGCGCACCACACGCACGGCAGGGTGGTGGATGTGACCACCCCAGAAGATGCGCGGCATGAGCGACAACAATGTCGACATGGAGACCGTGCCGTCGACGATGCACACGTCGAAGAGACCGTCGTCGGGACTTGCCTCGGGGGCGATGCGCAGACCACCGCCGTAGGTGCGGGTATTGGCCACCGCGGCGAGGAAGACACTTTGGTCCGACTCGCTGAAGTCGCCGCTGAGTCGCACGTGAGGTGGACGGTAGTGGTGCATATGGCGCAGGCTCGCCAGCAGGTATCCGGCGGTGCCGGAGAGGGGGGCGCGACCCTCCTCCATGATCTGGCTGACTTCGGCATCGAAGCCGAAGGTGGCAACGGTGGAGAACCAGCGCTCGCCGCAGCGGCCCAGGTCGATGCTGCGCGCTTGCCCGTCGCGCAACAGGCGAACCGCCGCCGCGGGGGAGCGCGGGATCCCGAGGGCCCGCGCCAGGTCGTTGCCCGTTCCCTGTGGGATCAAGCCGAGGGCCGTAGAGGTATGCGCCAGGGAGGGCAGAACCTCGGCGATCGTACCATCGCCACCGCAGACGATGACGGCGCCATGACCGGCGCTGACCGCCTCAGCGGCCAACTGGGCACCGTGACCGCGACGCTCCGTAAACCGTACCGTCACATCGCGACCGGACAGGCGCAGGCGAGCGGCACAGTCGCTGGCGGCACGCTCGTTGCGGCCACGGCCTGCGAGGGGGTTGGCGATCAGGGTCCAGGTGGTGTTCACCCGGACAAGATAGCCAGCCCGGCCGTCCCTGACACCGGCCGCCGTGACACCTACCTTGCGCTCATGGACAGGTCGGACGAAGCGGGCAGACCGCGGAAGCAGGCTGATCGTGATTCACTGCGACACTCGGTCCGTCATCCGTACATCACCCGCCAGCATCCTGCGGGCGGCGACGTCGGGTCTGAAGGAAAGGATGCCCCGTCTGCGCATGAGTCCGGGACTCCAGAAGAGTCCGGGTCTCAGGAGTCCTTGGAGAGGGATGCCTGCGAGGGTGGTGTCTGAACGTGACAAAGGCACAGGCTGACGGTGTATCGGGGCGGCGCAGCGGGTCTGCGGTGTCTTGTCAGGCCCAGCACGTCCCGCTATATTCTCGCCTCCTTCCGTTGTGGCGTAACTCATAGATTAAATTGAGCTTAGGCGTATTTCTCTCGCCGATAAAGTCCGGGGCTGGCCGCCGCTTTCCTATCGCTGATGATCCGTACCTACTACACCGACCGAGTTGTGCTCGTCACGGGTGGCACCGGCTTTGTCGGTTCGGCCTTGATCGCCAAGATCCTGTCCGACCTGGGCGAGGAGGTGCGCCGCATCTACGTCCTCATCCGTCCGCGTCGGCGCCACGACGGCGGCCAGATCGCACCTGCAGAACGACTGGAGCAGCTGTTCGAGACGAGCCTGTTCGCCCGTTTACGAAGCGACGCGGAACGCTGGGCGCGGCTGCGGGCCAAGGTCGTGCCCGTAGCCATAGACGAGCGTCGCACCGACCTGGGTCTGACCGACGAGGACCGCCTGCGGCTGCTGGCCGAGGTGGACACGATGTTCAACAGCGCCGCCACCGTCGTCTTTGACGAGCCTCTCGACATCTCGGTACGGGCCAATGTGGGAGGACCGCAGGCGCTGCTGGAACTGGCGCAATCGTCGCGTCGCCGCGTCGACTTCGTGCACGTTTCAACAGCCTATGTGAACGGTCAGCGCAGCGGCCGCATCGACGACGAAGAGCTGCCCACCGACAGCGATATGCGGCAGATCATGGATGCTGTCTCCGGCGGCGGGTTCGATCCGGAGGCTGAAGTCGCCGCGTGCCGCGCCTTCTGTGCCGACATTCGCGAGGAGGCCTCGTCGGAGGCCTTCACCCGCGACCTGAAGCGGGACATTCTGCGGCAATACCCGCGCAGCGGCGGCCGCAAGATGACGCGCAAGCGGCTGGAAGGGCTCGTCGTCGCCCGGCGTGACAAATGGATCGCCCGGCGCCTCGTGGATGAGGGGATGCGGCGGGGCAAAGCGCGGGGCTGGACGGACGTCTACACCTACACCAAGGCGATGGGTGAGCAATTGCTGACCCTGCGTCGAGGCGATGTGCCTCTCGTCATCGTGCGGCCCAGCATCATAGAGAGCAGTCTGAGTGACCCGGAGCCGGGTTGGATCACCGGCCTCAAGGTGATGGATCCACTGCTGGCCGCCTACGGTCGTGGGCTGATTCCCGATTTTCCGGCGCGGCCCGATGTCGTCATCGACGTGGTCCCCGTGGATCTGGTGGTCAACGGCTGCCTGGCGGCGGCGACGCAGTCTGACGCCGGGCGAGTGCAGGTGTTCCACATCGCCACGGGAGACGAGAACCCGGTGAAGATCGGCGAGATGTTCGACAGCGTCCGCAGTCACTACCAGCGCTCGCCGATGATGGACATGGGAGGCGGTCCTCCCAAGCTGCCGGACTGGACCTATCCGAGCCTGCGGACCTTCCGCCTTGTCTTCCACTTGAAGCACCTGTATCCGATTCGCGTCCGCAAGTGGCTGTTCAACAACGTGCCCGGGCTCAAGGCGTCGCCCAGGCAGAAGCGTCTGCTGGGTTCGATGCGAGTACGCTTGCAGCGTGTGCTCTACTACATCGACATCTACAGCCCGTACACACACCTGGACTGCCAGTTCAAGACCGGGCGTACGCGCACCCTGTTCGAATCGCTGCCAGCCGACGAGCGCGAGACGTTCAGTCTCGATGTGACGCGCATCGATTGGAAACAATACATCGAGGACATCCACCTGCCTGGCATGCGTCGAAACGTCCTGCGCGACGAGTTTGCCCCCGAAGCCGTCCTGCCCGAGGCGCCGCAAGAGCCAGGGATCGAGGAAGCGCGCCTGCAGGCCGAAGATGAGGTGCAAACCATTCCCGACCTGGTGCGCTCCGCGTGCGCCCGCAATCCGGAGGCCGTGGCCTGTGAGATCCAGGCAGGCAGTGTCTGGACGAGTCTGACCTACGCCCAGCTGCTGGAGCAGGTAGAAGTCCGCGCCGGTCGCTGGCAGACCATAGGGTTGGCGCCGGGCGATCGCGTTGTCATCGTCGGCGACAACGGCCCGGAGTGGGTGGTCACCTACCTGGCTGCCTCTTTCCTGGGAGGAGCCGTCGTCCCCGTCGACCCACAGACACCGGATGATGAGGTCGCCCGCATCGCCGAATTCACCAGTGCTGTCGCCCTCGTCGCCGCCAGCGACCGTCTCAGCGCGGTACTGGCCATGGGTAGCTGGCAGGGGCATCTGCTCGATTGGACGACCGGGGAACCACAGCCGACGGTCAAGCCGGTTTCAGCGGACGCATCAACATCATCCTTCCAGGAGCCCGACATCGACGCACAGATGGAGGCGTCGATCATCTTCACCTCCGGAGTCCGTGTCGATCCACGCGGCGTCATCCTGACGCACGCCAATTTTATCGCCGACCTGCTCGGGCTCAGCGAGGTGCAGCGACTCGGCGACGACGATCGCCTGCTGTCGCTGCTGCCCCTGCATCACGGCCTCGAGTTTACTGGCGGGCTGCTGTTGTCGCTGTGGTCTGGAGCGACGGCGACCTACATCGACGGTCCGCTGAACAGCCGTCGAATTCTGCAGACGATCCGCGACCGGAATGTCACAGCTCTGCTGGCAGTGCCGCGTATCCTGAAAATCCTGCTCGACCGCGTACGACGGCTCGATGGCGCCGTGGCGGACGGACCGAATGCGGCGATTCTGCAAAGCCTGCGGCTCATCGTCAGCGGTGGCGCCCCTCTCGACGGCAACCTGTTTGACGAATACGCAAGGGTTGGGCTGCAGATCCACGAGGGGTATGGGCTGACCGAAGCGTCGCCCATCGTCTCGGTGAACCCGCCCGGAGACAGTCGCCGCGGTTCGGTCGGAATCCCCCTGCCCGGGGTCGAAGTGCGCATCGACGCCGCCGACGCAGATGGGAACGGCGAAATCCTGGTACGCGGGCCCATGGTGATGCGCGGCTATCTGGAGCGGCCCGAGTTGACGGCGGAGGTGTTGCGAGAAGGCTGGCTGCACACCGGCGATATCGGATGCCTCGGCGTCGATGGCCACTTGACCATCACCGGCCGGCGGCGCGACCTCATCGTCACCGGCGCCGGCAAGAATGTCTACCCCGACGAAGTGGAGGATCTCTACGCCGACCTGCCGCACACCGCGGAACTGGCCGTCGTCGGCCTGCCCTCGGCGCGCACCATGGGTGAAGAGGTACATGGAGTGGCCGTGCTGTCGAGTCGCGCCCGAGACCACGACGCCGACGAAGTGGCCGATGCCATCCGCCAACGGGTCTACGCCGTGTCACGAGATCTGCCGACATACCAGCGGATCGCCCAGGTGCACGTGTGGCATCGTCCGCTGCCGCGCCTCGACGACGGCCGCGTCGATCGCCGGGCTCTGTGTGCTGAGTTGGCGCTTGGCGACATCGCTGCCGTCGATGTCGATATCGGCGACAGCCTGGCCCCATGGGAACGTGCAATCTATCAGCGCGTCAGCGAGCTGTCAGGGCTGGCCTTGAGCGAGGTGGTTTCCCACGCCGATGCCCCTCTCGACACGATGATCAACTCAATGATGGCTGCGGAACTGGCCGCGGGGTTCGGACAGGGGAAAGGTGACGCAGAGCTGCAGAGCCTCGTCTTCGACCGCAGTCACACGACATTGCGTCAGCTTCTCGACAGTGTCGACCCGCAGGTATCAGCGGCGCAACACCCCTCGGGGGCGTACTGGTCTCAGATCCTCGGCGACGTCACACCGTCACACCGACAACGGCCGGCGGTGGGCTACCTGGCGGGGAGATTGGTACGGTGGCTGCGGGGCACGCGAGTCGTCGGTGCCCAGGCTCTACCCGACGAGCGCCCGTACCTGCTTGTGGCTTCCGGCCCGGTGGCGGTGCAGTTGGCGACCATCATGGCCGCCCTGGGTGGTCACCTGGAAGGCATATGTCTGCTGCTGGAGCGCGAGGAGGACTTCGAACCAGGATGGAACACGCTTCTGTGCCGATGGCTTGGAGAACGGGTTGTGCTCGCCAGTCATTCGAGCCTGGAGAGCGGAATGCGGGCCGCCGCCGCCGAACTCGGCCCGCGTCGCCCACTGCTGCTGTTTCCCGAAGGGCAGCGCGGTACTGCCGGCCGCGGCGCCGGGGCTTTCAAGTCGGGTGTCGGCCTGCTGGCGCTCGAGCTTGATGTCCCTATTGTGCCGCTCAATATCAGTGAGTCCGCAGGCGCAACCCGCATCGAGGTGGGCGCCGCCATCGATCCCGACGATTACGCTCCGCAACGGACCCAACTTACATCATACGAGGTCTACCGCGAGATCGCTGCCGACGTGCGTGTGCGCCTACGCGACCTAGCCCAGAGGCGGGACTAGGTGTCCTGTCGCAGAAATCCCTTGCGTTTTCGGACGCCGATGGATCCCGGTTCGCGGCGTTGCGCTCCGCGCGGTGTATCCTCCAATAAGCCTTGGTCGCGCGCCTTGCGACCCGGGCGCCGGAAACCTGCGGTCTCATACGCCCGTATTCCACAAATTATCTCTGCGACAGGACACTGAACGTGTATCCATACTGGCTCGAAATCGGCACCTTCCGTCTCCCCACCTTCGGCCCGATGGTCGTGCTTGGTTTTCTGGCGGTGCACTACTTCATCAAGCGCGAGCTCGATCGCCGTGCCATCGACCCGAAGTTGGCCACGTCCTTGATCACGGCGGGTATCCTGGGTGGGCTGGCAGGTGCC
>JAYZCA010000345.1:0-7072 GCA_036339235.1 Candidatus Latescibacterota bacterium
GCACTTCCAGCGCCCCCGCAAGGCTCTCGACGCTGGCGGTCCGCTTGCGGTATTCGCAATCGTACAGATGCTTGAGCCCGTCTTCGATGTCTACTCTCCCGCTCAACCGCGAGAGCCGACGCCAACGCGACAGATAACCGCGCCCCGGCCACAGAAGCAGCACGAGGGCGACGAGGGCGACGAGGGCGACGAGATATACGGAATAGGAGAAGATGGGGGGCTCCACAGCGCTAATTTTATTTTTAGATGCGGCTAAATTCTACATATGACGATAAGATCGCCGCCGCTCAACGTCAACAGCGGCGATGTGCAACTGCAGCTGGAGCACGGCAGGTATCTCAGGAGAAGGAATGGATTCGGCCACGGGAGCAGGTCCCTGCTGAAGATAGAGTCGTGCGGAAAGCGATCCAAACTGTCTTCAAGTCAGAACGAACAGGCGCAGGGAGGTGACGACACCGTCGTCGAGGACAGCAGCGGCCAGCCGAAAGACTCGACGATACGCTGCAAGGACGGGTCTCGGGCCGACAGCGGTGGCAGGTACGGCCCCAGTCGTCTCCGTCGCCACCAACCATCTTCAACCGGCGGCGCGAACTCATACCTGTACAGGTCGGCGCGTATCCAGCGGGGACGCCGGCCGCCAAAGGGGTCCGACGCCAGCAATCCGAGGATCTCCGGATCGGCGTGTAACAGCTTGTAGACCAGGTGCAGGAGCCACGGCTGCGTGCGGTAGTCGCCCATGGCGGCGAACCAGATCTGCCAGTCTAGGCGGTGGTGGTAGGGAGAAACGACACACGGCGGTCGGGACGGGTCACCGGGTTTGCACGGGAACTCGTACTCACGCCAGTCGGCCGCCGCGTCGTGAGCATTATCCAGCGTTCCCAGCAGGATGATCTCGTCGCGTTCCTTGCCGATGTGGCCGAAGGCGCCATAGGTGTTGACCAGGTGCAGACGGTCGAAGGATGTGTTCATCATCTGGCCCGGCGAGAGCAGATTGATCACAGGAGAAATGCTCAGGGAGAGGATCAAGACGAGGAGACCGGCCGTGGCTACGCCACGCATGGGAGAGGGGGCGTCGCTGGGCGTATCCACGGTACGCCGGATCAGGGATGCCGGCAGGATTCGGTGCAGCAGACCGTCGTCGAAACAGGGCACACAGAGCACGAGGGTGAGCCAGTTGAGCCACGACAGATTGCCGCTGAGCACAAGCAGCACCTGGAAGAGCACCGTCAACCCGCCAGCGATGCGGCGCATCCGGTACGGCGCGAAGTAGAAGACCGGTACGACCACCTCCACCAGGTGGTTGAAGAGGACACCGAAGTGATGGACGAAGGCCGGCAGGGCGTGCAGATAGGGGCTGATCGGGTTGGGGATCGGCTGTGTTTCGTAGTGATAGAGCAGGCACGTCAGGTCCCGCCAACAGGGATCGCCGCGCAACTTGATGAGGCCGGCGCCGAACAAGACGCGAAAGAGCAGCCAGCGCAGCAGCCACAACACGATGCGCTCACAGCCGCCGACATGCCCCCGCCAGCCACCACGCCAAACCGGACAGAGAAACACGGCCAGGAATCCGGTCTCCAGCAGCAGAATCTCCCAGCCGTAGCTGTAGAACAGCTGTCCCACGTTGACGAAGGAAGAGTAGAGAATCCACAGCAGCAGCAGGTGAATGGCGCTGGCATGACCGCTCAGCAGCAGCAGACCGAGGGCAACCCCCGACCAGGCCAGCAGGAGCATGAAGCCGTCACCGCTGGATATCCACATGAGCGACGGTACGTCCCACCACGGGGCCAGACTGGCCTCGGCGATGCGCTCCAGGTAGAGTTGCACGGGGAGCAGGCCGTCGCGTCCGAGAAGCGGTGGTAACTGCAGAGCCAGAGACAGAAAGGCGACGGCATAGATCAGACCGAGGCCACGAAGGAACAGCCACACCGTGAGGCGGTCGCTCCCTGGAGGTCCCAGTAGCCGTTTCCAGGCGCTGAGAGCCACCGCCATCAGGTAGGCGGAGGATGCGGATGGTGAGGTGAGCATTGTTGGTAAGCGACGGGATCCAGTTTTTAATTTGGCGTGGTGAATGCTAACTCGGACATCGTGCTGCGACCAACGTCGGATATGTTCTACTCTCTTCAGGTGGTTCTCACATGACAACAGCAGACACCGAACGCGTCTTTCCGTCCACCGACTGGGAGGTTCGTGCACCCGAGGCGCTCGGTTTCGACACCCAACGGCTCGAACGAGCGCGACACCTCGTCGACGGCGCAGGCTCCTCGCCGTACCGCGTCGTCGTCGTGCGCGGTGGCTACCTGGTGGCGGAGTGGATGGGTGGGATCGACGCCGGCACCCGGCTGGGCCAGGCGTCGGCGAGCAAGTCGTATTTCTCCTGCCTGCTGGGGATCGCCGTGGCGGAAGGTGTCATCCCGTCGGCTGACGCCAGGGTTGTGGACGTGTACCCCGAGATGATGGACGTCGGCCCAGGCGATGGCCCCAAGCCGGGGCGCCATGCCTTCGACAAGGATCGCGACATCACCTTCCGGCAGCTGATCGGCAACACCTCCGGTTATATGAAGCCCGGGGAGGCACCGGGTACAGTGTTCCATTACCAGACTTTCGGCATGAACATCCTGACGAATTCGCTGGCCACAGCCTACGGCCTCTACGACAGTGGCGACCCCGACCGCCTGCCCGGCGCCAATCGCTTGCTGGAAGAGAAGATCCGCGATCCCATCGGCGGGTCATGGGAGCACCAATACAGTGATTTCGAGCATCCTCCCGATGCCAAGAAGGGGATCTTCGGGCACTCGTCGCGTGTCGTGGCAACGGCTCGGGAGACGGCCCGCGCCGGCTGGCTCTGGCTCAACGGCGGACGCTGGCGGGACACGCAGGTCGTGCCGGAGTCGTATCTGCGCCACGCCACGCGAACGAACGATGACATCGTCGCCCGCGAGCCCGTAGAAAACTGGCACTACGGTCTTGGCTTCTGGACGAACGACCACGGCGGGCTGTGGCCTGACTTGCCGCGCGACAGCTTCGCCGCCCGCGGCGCCGGCGCCAAGCTGATCTGGGTGTGCCCGAGTCTCGATCTTGTGGTGACGCAGAATCCCGGCAACTGGGAGGACGCCGGCATGCCGGTGGACGGCAACCGCCTCATCGGCGAGCAGCTGGCCGCCATCGCCGGGGCGCTGCGATAACGACTGCTCAGGATGCCTGGTCGTCGAGTTCGATCAGGCCGAAGGGGTTGCTTTCAGAGTCGCGACAGTAGGCGACGAAGCCGACGCCAGGGATCGTGCTGCGGGAATGGATGATGACACCACCCGCCTCGACGACGCGCAGCAGGGCGTTGTCGAGAGCCACCACGTCCACCAGGTTTACCGAGCCGGCAAAATGGTCCCGGCGGTCGACGATGCCGCCGTTTATTCCGGGTTGCTCTGCATCCTCCCCGGTGATGACGATCCAGTAGGGGTGAGGACCGTCCCAAAGACGGATCTCCCAGCCGAAGACATGGCGGTAAAATGATACGGCGCGCTCAACGTCTTCTGCACAGATTTCGAAGTGTGCGACTCTTGCCATCTCTCTTCTCAACCATCATTCCGCGGCGACTGCTGCGGGCTCGAAGGATAGTCGGAGGGCCTGCCCTCCGCTACCGACAGATGTGGAGGTCTCTGCCCGGGGCGCAGCGCACCGACGGCCAGATCGTCGGTATCACAGCTGTCGGCTGCGGCGCCACCCACAGCATCAAGAATCAACGGTGGTCCAAGCGCGCCGACTCGAGATCGCTGCGCGATCTCTACGGTACGTCTGAACCAGCGGTATGTCGGGACCTGCGGCGCTTCATCGGTGGCCTTTTCTGACTGAATGGGGTGCTTACCATGTCCGCTCGTTAAGCAGCTCCTGGATCGCCGACCTTGGGACTGGCAGATCGTCCTGGTGCTCGTCGAGCCAGGCGGAGAAGTCGCGCTCGATGTCGTCCGTCCAGCGCGTGTCGATCTGTCCGGGCGTGTACTTCGCTTCGCTGAGTCGCTGTTTGCCGAAGCTGTCGCGCAGACCGACGACCTCCGATGTTTTCACCACCTGTTCGGCCAGGTGCGGCGGGACAAAAACGACGCCGTCGTGGCGTCCGAGTACGACGTCGCCCGGCATACAGGTTGCGGCGCCAATCCGGATCGGGCAATTGATACCGGCCAGCATGATGGTGGGGGAGGCGAAGCTGGGGTGCGAGCCGCGCACGAAGCTGCAGAAGCCCTCCAACTCGCGGATGCCGTCGAGATCACGTACGGCGGCATCATGGACGACGCCATTTCCCGAGTTCGTGAGAATCGCCACCGACAGATTGTCACCGATGACGGGGCCCTGGACGATCTTGCCAAAGACGTCGGCGACGTAGACGTCGCCCGGCACAAGCATGTCGATAGGCCAGGAGATCTGGTCGCCCACACATCCGGCCTTCTTGCCCCTGGTCTCCATCACCCGGCGCAGCACTGGCCGCCGTGGCATGTACATCGCCGTCAGAGCGCGACCGACGAGGACCTCGTCGGGATGTGTGCACATCCAGCCGCCCTCGAAGGCACATTCGTAGCCATGACCACGTACCACACCCCAGGCCTGGGTGGTCGTCACCTGACGCATGCGCACGAGGATGTCGTCCGGTACACGCGGGCGCCCGTCGCCGAAACGCTCCCCTGTCCACTCCGGGGTGTAGTCGATGATCTCTTCGGATGTCAGGTTCAGCGGGCAGAACTTGATGGTCATCACTGGAGTCTTTCTGGTTGCTACTGCACGATCAACTGCTGGGCACGGGTAAAACAGCGGCGCAGCACGACCGAGGCGACGACGACGGTGCCGATGGCGGCGGAGGCGACGAGCATCAGCATGACGACGATCTGATATTTCACGGCCGACACAGGGGCCACGCCGGCGAGGATCTGTCCCGTCATCATCCCGGGCAGCGACACCAGACCCACCGTCATGAGGGCGTTGATGGACGGGATCATGCCGGCGCGTACGGCATCGCCGAGCAGGTCCGACGTCGCTTCGCGGTAGGTGGCCCCCATCGACAGGGCCAGCTCGATCCGC
This sequence comes from Candidatus Latescibacterota bacterium, assembly GCA_036339235.1. Classification (GTDB taxonomy): domain Bacteria; phylum Latescibacterota; class UBA2968; order UBA8231; family UBA8231; genus UBA8231. The sequence goes on from JAYZCA010000345.1 coordinate 5,065, forward strand.
TCCCGCCGGTCGCGCAGACCGGTGAGCAGGCGTTCGAGACAGATGGAGATGGCATTCATTGAATTGCCGGCGATCATGCCCCCGAGAGGAATGAAATACTGCGGCATCCACCATGGGTCCACCTGGAAGACGACGGCGGTGACGAGGATGGTGACCGCCAGATAGCTGATGACCATGGACAGGAAGGTCGGCGCGAACACGGTCACCTGTGAGTCGCGTACGCGGCCACGCACGGCGTGGGCAGCCCAGAATACCATGAAGACGAAGACGAGCAGAACGAGCCACGGTGTTTCGATGGCAAAGACGAACTCGAGGACATAACCGACCAGGAACAACTGGGCGAAGGTGCGCACGGTTCCCCAAAGCAGGTCACGCTCCAGCCGCAGCTGCAGGGCCATCGAGGCGCCGCCGGCGATGACGACGAAGAGCAGGCACAACAACAGCTGTCCCGGACCGATGGTTACCGGGCTCATGCGGCTGCCGCCAGACCGCCGCGCCGCAGTCTTGCCCGCCAGACATTCCCAGCCGGCGCCGTGAAGCCCTGGTGGGTGACGACGACGACACCGAAACCCGCCGCGCAGCGATCCTCCAGCTGTGACTCGATCACATCCCGGGCGACGTCGTCCAGAGAAGCCGTCGGTTCGTCACAGAGCAGGATGTCCGGTTCAAGCAGCAAGGCCCGCAGCAGGGCCAGCCGCTGCCGCTGGCCGACGGACAGGGTGCCTGCCTCATCGTCGAGGCTGACGTCCTGCAGCAGGAGCGCGTCGAGACGGTGCCGCAGGAGATCGTCGGCGGGGTGTGCGTGTTTGCGGTTGGCGCGGAAGGTAAAGGGCCAGCAGAGGTTATCCCTCACTGTGCCCGGGACGGCCACGGGGCTCTGAGGCACGAGAAGGGCGCGCCGGCGCAGGTCGGTGATGTCGATGGCGGCAGCCGGGGAGCCGTCGACGAGCAAGCGTCCCGCCGTGGGCTCCTGAAGCCGGTTGAGCAAGCGCAGCAGGCTGGACTTGCCGCAACCCGAAGCGCCCTCGATGACGACGAGGCGGCCACCTTCAATCGCCAGATCGACGCCCTCGAAGAGGGGCTCGTGATCGCCGAAGTGCAGACTAGCTCCCTGCAGGTCGATTCGCATCATCGCACCAGCGCCGCGGTCTGGTTCGCGGGCACACCTGCATAGTGCTCCAGGCACCACTTCACCGGCGTCGGCCCTCTGAGGTGGGCCGGCAGTCCCCGTGGAAGCTTTCGCCGTCGATGGTTACCGTCATGTTCCCCATGGAAGGCAAGAATAACACGGCTCTTGACGACCTGCCAACATGGGCAGATGATTGCTCGGACAGTTGGTACTCCCCTTGAGTCGATCCTGGAGTCCGCGATGGAAGTCCGCAAGCTGATCCTGGCCACGGTTCTCGGTCTGGCAGTCATGATGTTCCTGTCCGGTCTGTGGCACGGCCTGGCCATGAGGGACTTTTACGCCACGCACTCGCCGACTCTGCGCGAAGTGCCGCTGCTGCGCATCATCGGCCTGGGCTATTTACTTCTCAGCGTCCTGATGGCGGTGATCTATCCCAAGGGGTACGAGGGCGGCTCCCCATGGCTCGAGGGCGTGCGCTTCGGCATGTTCATGGGTCTGCTTTTCACTCTGCCCCGCGGTCTCGTTCTCTACGGCTCCGAGGGTTGCCACACCGGACTCGTCGTCGTCGACGCCGCCTGGCATCTGGTGGAGCAGGGGAGGGGGCCGGCGGTATCGCCATCGCCCTCGTGCACGGCGGCAACGGCGCTGACGACGGCGTTGACTGATCTCGGGGTATCGACACAGACATCCGACGACAACCTGGTCACAATCTGAACAAGAAGAGAGGATCCATGGCAGGCAGGAAGGCATTGATGGTATACGGCGGCTGGGAAGGCCACGAGCCGAAGCAGACGGTGGACATCTTCGCGCCGCTTCTCGATGAGGCTGGTTTCGAGGTAACACTGTCTGACACCATGGACAGTTATCTCGACAAGGATC
>JAYZCA010000346.1:0-9586 GCA_036339235.1 Candidatus Latescibacterota bacterium
GTGTCCATCTCGATGTGACCGAGGACGACGGCTCGGCGGGTTTCGCCAGCGAACATGCGGCGCTCATGGCCCGAGGACTATGAGCGTTGAGCCAATGAAGCTGCATGTTTCTCCCACCGCGACCGACGCTACCATGGCTGCTGCCGACTGACTCACTCCAAGGTTGCAGTCTCCCGAGACCCGGAATGTCCTGGTAGAGGGCAACACGCCTCTTGCTCTCTACCAGGGGATCAGTCGGAGCCAACCGCAGCTGTCGTATCTCAACGTCTTCGCCCTCGATGAGTACGTGGGTGTGCCGAAGGAAGAACCCTGCAATTGTGCGAACCTGATTCGCCGTAATATGATCGGGCCAAGGGGAAATCCGGAAGCACAGTATCACCCGGTCCGTTCACTGGAGGCCAAAGCCGGACGGAGCATTCGCAACACGAAATGACTATTCGCTTAGCCGGTGGACTGGATGTTCTTGTTCTTGTCCTTGGCAAGAACACTCACTTGGGTTTTAACGAACCTAGCAGCGACGCCGATTTGATCGGCCGTGTGCTGTCGCTGACGCCGACATCGATCGATGCCAACCGAGAGTGGTTCGGTGACGAGCACGCGCCTGACATGGGGGTTACAACCGGGATGAAGACACTTCTCGAAGCGAAGACCATTCTGTTGCTCGCCTTCGGAGCTGCCAGGTCCACAGCGGTGGAAGCGATGTTGGACGGTCCGCCAACGCCCGCTTGCCCTGCGTCCTTCCTTCAGGTCCATCCCGATACGCACATCTTTATCGACACAGCCGCGGCGGCATGTCTACCGCCTGGCCAGGATCTCCGCGAAGCCGGTGAGACCGTAGCCGATACCGACGTAGTCTAGAAGATTCGTCAACGCGCGTAGCGCCACGCCGAAGCCGTCGGTGCCTGACACGCCGCCGAACTGCCCGCCCCCTTTCAAGTGCGGCTCGAGATCGAGGAACACGCCGGGTACACCCTGCTTCTTCAGCTTGCGCGCCAGTGCCGGGATGCGGCCACGAAAATCGCGCAGGATCGCCTCATGGGCCGAATCACCTGCGTCGCAGGGCACGAAATTCTGCAACCGTTCCTCGTCGACGACGCCCGTCCACGTCAGTTTCGGATCGATCTTATAATCCTTGATGTGCATCCAGCCGATGCCAGCCTTCATGGCCTCGTACTCGGCAAAGGTCTGATCGGGACGCAGGTTCTGGCTCGACAGATTCCCGCCGTCGAAGATGAGGCAGAGGTTCGGATGGTTGACCTTTCGATACAGGCTCTGCAGCAGCCTGCCGTTCTGGCCGACGAGATTGGCCTCCACCTCCAGGCCAAACAGGACGTCACCTCTGGAACAGACCTCGGCGATACGGGCCAGACGCGCGGCAGCCTCGTCGATGTGATCCCCGACGGAGGTACCGCGCGGATGGTAGAACGAGAAGCCGCGAATCAGCTTCGTATCGAACTCCGCCGCCAGGTCGACGGCGCGCTGCACGTCGTTCTTCAGATACTTGTCGAAGGGGATGAAGGCATTCGCCGTGCCATCCTCGATGTCGTGTAGCTTCACCTTGCCGATGGGTGACCCTACCGACGACACGCGGATGCCGAACTCGGCGTGCAGCCGACGCAGGCGCCTGACGTCCACCTTGGTGAGTTTCATCACATTCTTGACGCCCGTGCCGACATCGACGAAGCGCAGGCTGTACCACGACATCCCCAGGGCGGAGAGCATCGTGAGTTGCGACTCCGCCTTCTTGTCGACGGGACCTTCGTCGGCGAAGCCGGTGAGAATCACTTCGGGCGCTTCGCTGCTTACAGACATGGGCGGGACAACTCCTGTATGTGATTTGTGAAGGGAACTCTCAGTCGACGATTTCGACGCGCCCCGAGGTGAGGTCACGAAAGCGTATCAGCATCGACTCCACTGCAGCCTCCGGCCCGCACAGATGCAGCGTCGCAGACTCGGCGAAGGCCTCGTCGACAACGTCGACGGCGTTGTCCGGATCCTGCAGCGCCGCTCGCCGCAGGGACTCGCGACAGGGATCGTAGCGGTCGTAGGGTAAACGCACGACAACGGTCGTCGTCTGCACGCGGCGCATCGTGGGGGTTGCTGCCAGCACCTGCTGCGCGGCCCTCGTGTAGGCCCGCACCAGCCCTCCCGTGCCGAGTTTGGTGCCGCCGAACCAGCGTACGACGACGACGATGAGATCTCCCAGTCCCGAGCCTTCCACCACAGCCAGCACCGGACGTCCTGCCGTACCCGACGGCTCCCTGTCGTCGCTCATCCCATGGGTCACACTCGACCCGTGCCCGACGGCGAAGGCGTAGACGTGATGCGACGCATCGGCATAGCGAACACGGATTTCGGCAAGATAAGAGCGCGCCCCCTCCACCGACTCCACGCAAGCACAGATCCCCAGAAACCGAGACCCCCGATCAGCGATCTCCGCCGTACTCTCTGCCGCAGGAATCAAGTATCCGGTAGGCAAATCAGAGTCGGCCGAGGGCTCAGGGTCGACGAGAATGGCGTTGTCTGCCATTCTCGAAAACGAGTTCCCATGACCTGTCCTCAAGACAGGTCATGGGAACTCGTCATCTTCCTGCTCGACCCGAAACTCCGGCGCCAGGTTCTCGAAGCTGGCGCTGTTGGCGTTCCACATCAGGTGCACCGACCCGGTGGGCCCGTTGCGCTGCTTGCCGATGATGATCTCCGCCGTGCCCTCGAGGCTGGCCCCGTCGGGAGACTTGAGACCGTACACGTCAGGTCGGTAGATGAACATGACCACGTCGGCATCCTGCTCGATCGACCCCGACTCGCGCAGGTCGGACAGTTGTGGGCGCTTGTCGGTTCGTGCTTCGGAGGCCCGCGACAGCTGCGACAGGGCGAGGACCGGCACGTTCAGCTCCTTGGCCAATCCTTTGAGACCCCGGGAGATCCGCGACACCTCCTGCTCCCGGCTCTGCACGTTCTCATGAGAACTCATCAGCTGCAGGTAATCGACGACGACCATGCCGATGCCGTGGTCGCGCTGTAGGCGCCGCGACTTCGCTCGCGCCTCAAGTACGGTGATACCCGGCGTGTCATCGATGTAGATAGGCGCCTGTGCCAGGCGGCCGACGTTACGCGTCAGATGGATCCAGTCGTCTTCGCGCAGACGCCCGGTGCGCAGCTTGTGCAGGTCGACGCCGGTCTGGATACACAACAGGCGCTGCGCCAGCTGCATCTTCGACATCTCCAGACTGAAGAAGGCGACACCGACACCGTGTTCGACGGCGGCGCGGCAGCAGAAGGACAGGGACAGGGCCGTCTTGCCCACACTCGGACGGGCGGCGAGGACGATAAGATCGCTGTTCTGAAACCCCGAGGTGATGTCGTTCAGATCGGCGTAGCCCGTGTTGACCCCGGAGACCGCACTGTCCTGGCTGTGGGCCCGCTCGATGCTCTCGAAGGTCTCCTGCAGAACAACCTCGATCGACTCGAAGCCCTGAGTCAGTTTCTTCTCGGAGAGCGCGAAGATGCGTCCTTCCGACCAGTCGAGCAGCTCGTGGACGTCGGCCTTGCCTTCGTAGGCGCGGCTGGAAATCTCCGACGACGCCTCGATCAGGCCCCGGCTCAGACCCCTCTCGACGACGATCTTGGCGTGGTGCTCAATGTTGGCCGCCGAAGCCACACCTCCGGCCAGTTCCGTCAAGTAGACGACACCCCCCACCTCATCGAGCTGGCCGCGTCGTTTCAGCTCCTCGCTCACCGTCAGCTGATCGACGGCATCATTGCGTTCGTAGAGGGAGATCATCGCTGTGTATATACGTCCGTGGGCGCGATGGTAGAACGCCTCTTCGTCGAGCAGTTCGATGGCCCGCCCCACGGCGCGTCCGTCGATCAGCATGGCGCCGAGGACGGCCTTCTCCACCTCCACCGCCTGCGGCGGCATGCGGTCCAGGTCCGAGCGGTCTGCAGCCCCCCCTGGGGACGGCCCGTAGTCCCGTCCTTCGTGACCGTTGTCTGGAGGACCGTTCATGTATTCGTCACAGTTCCGTACCGTCGTGCAGGCGGCGCACCCATTTTACATCCTCCCAGACGGCTCGTTTGTAACCGGCGTTGCGCAACAGCGCCGCCGGGTGATAGGTGACGATGAGGGGGATACCCTGGTACTCGTGCAGCTGTCCCCGCAATCGCGACAGCGACGCCTCTGTCTTCAGCAGGGCGTGGGCGGCGTGGCGGCCCATACAACAGATAACACGCGGACGCACGATTTCGATCTGCCGCTGCAGGTACGGCTCGCAGCTGGCCACCTCGTCGGGCTGTGGATCACGATTGTTCGGCGGGCGACACTTGAGAACGTTGCAGATGTAGACGTCGTCGCGAGACAACTGCATGGCGCCGATGATCTTCGTCAGCAGCTCGCCGGCGGCGCCGACGAAAGGTACCCCCTCGCGGTCTTCCTGCTGGCCTGGGGCTTCGCCGACGAAGAGGATGTCCGCATGGGGATTGCCGGACCCGAAGACGAAGTTTGTCCGCGTATGTCCCAGCGGACAGCGGACGCACTCGCAGATCTGCTGTCGAAAGGTCTCCAGATCGCCCCCGTCGTCGGGCCGGCCGTTCGCCGGAGGCGCGCTGTCTTCGGAGTCTGCCACCGACGGGGGCGACGCCGCGATGGCCGCCTCGGGCACGACGAAGTAGCGCCCTTCAAAGGCGAGCAGGTCCTCGAGACAGCGGCGTACGTCGAGCAGCGTCTCGTCGAAGTCGGTGTCGTGAATCGGGGCGTCTGTCATGGCCTTCGGCAAGATGCCCGAGCCACCCTCCCCCGTCAACTCGCAGGCCGGCGGCTGAGGCGATCGCGCACCTCGTCGAGAATGCGGTCCGCCACGTCGAGCTTGCTCATCATCGGCAACTGTGTCTCGGTGTCGGAATCATCGATCAAGGTCACCACGTTGGTGTCTGTGCCGAAGCCGGCGCCGGGTTCCGTGAGGATGTTGAGGACGATGAGATCAGCGTTCTTGCGTTTCAGCTTGTCTCGAGCCCGAGCCGGACCATCCTCGGTCTCCATGGCGAAGGCGACGACGACGCGGTTTCCCTTGCCGGCGCCCAACGCGGCGGCGATGTCGGGGTTCTCCACCAGCTCGATGGTCAGCGTGTCGCCACTGCGCTTCAGCTTCTGTGCTGCCACCGCCCTGGGCCGGTAATCGGAGACGGCGGCAGACAGGATCGCCGCGTCCGCCTCTTCAAAGGCCATTGCCGTGGCGGTGTGCATGTCGCCTGCGGAGCGCACGGCGGTGACCTGCACACCTGCCGGTGGCGACAGGTTCGTCGGACCGGTGACCAGGTGCACGGTGGCGCCCCGGGCGCGGGCCCGGTGGGCGATGGCGTAACCCATTTTGCCGCTGGAACGGTTCGTCAGAAAGCGTACAGGGTCGAGGTCTTCGACGGTGGGGCCCGCCGTCACAACGACATGACGGCCCGTCAGGTCGAAACCAGATACGTTGCCGCCGGCTTCGGCCAGCCTGTCGACGGCGGCATCGACGATGACTTCAGGCGCCGCCATGCGGCCCTTGCCCGACACACCCGATGCGAGATACCCGGTCTCCGGCTCGACCCAGGCCACACCGGCTGCGCGCAGCGTATCGATGCTGGCCTGCACGCGAGTCGAACCGAGCATCTCCTCTTCCATGGCCGGAGCCAGCAGAGCGGGCGCCGACGTGGCCAGGTAGATTGTCGTCGGCAGGTCGTCGGCGATACCAGCGGCCAGCTTGCCGATGAGGTTCGCCGTCGCCGGAGCCACGAGGAACAGCTCCGCCCATCGGGCCAGTCCCACGTGCAGCACCGGAAACTCGTCGGTCGGGGCGAAGAGATCCGCGTGCACCAGGCGCCCGGAGAGGACACTGAGTGTGGTGTCGGTGACAAACTGCGCCGCGCTGCGTGTTCGCACGATACGGACCTGGGCGCCCTCCTCCTGCAGCAGCCGCACCACGAGGGGTGACTTGTAGGCTGCGATCCCCCCGGTGACGCCGAGCAGGATGCGCCGCCCCTGCAGTCTCACTGCGTCGACTCTGTGATACCGAGCGCCGCCAGCACTTCAGTGCGCAGTTCGACGACCGCGGTGTGGTCGGAGTCGAGGACGAGATCGTAGACAGACGTGTCCGACAGATCGATGTCATGGTGCTCGGCATAGCGCAGTCGCTCCGACTCCTCGCGCTCGAGAATCGCCGTCGTCGCCTGCTCGAGCGTCTGCTCGTCGCGTCCGGAAACGCGGCGCGCGCGCGTCTGGATACCGGCCTGAATCCACACCTTGAGCGCTGGCAGGCTCCGCCGACTCACCATCCAACCCATCAGGCGGCCCTCGAGAACGCAACCGGCATCAGCCTTGCGCGCCAGCTCCACCATGCGCTCGTCGAGCTGGCGGTCGATGGCCGGGTCGGCCTCGGCGCGGCAGCCGTACTCCTGCAGTGACAGACCCGCCTCCTGTGCCTGCTGACGGAAGACCTGACCGGTGTTGAGGTACGTCCACCCGGTCTGCTCTGCCAGGCCCCTGCATAGGGAACTGGTGCCACTGCCTGGCAGACCGCTGATTGTCACGAGTCGCATGCCGACATCTTCTAAGCGAGGTTCTGCACCTGTTCGCGCAGACGTTCGACTTCCTCCTTGACGTCGACGGCGTGGTGGATGATGTCGCTGTCGGCGGACTTCGACGAGATCGTGTTGATCTCGCGGTGCATCTCCTGCAGCAGGAAGTTGAGGCGTTTGCCCACTTCCCCGCCCTTGTCGAGGGCCTCGAAGAACTGTTCGAGGTGGCTGCGCAGACGCACGATTTCCTCGGTGATATCTCCGCGTTCGGCGATCAGAACAACCTCCGTCGCCAGTCGTTCCTCGTTCACCTCTCCGGGCCGCAGCAGAGCCTCGACCTTCTCGCGCAGGCGACGGCGCACGGCGTCTCGACCGCCGGCGGCGATGGCTTCGATCTGGTCGGTCAATTCGCCAAGCATCTGCAGCCGTGAGCGCAGATCGGCGGCCAGCGTCTCGCCCTCGGTGGAACGCATCTGCTCCAACTCGTCGAGCGCGGTGTCGACGGCCGCCATTACGAGAGACGCCACTTGTTCAGGATCCGGCCCAGGGGTCTCGGAGCGAAACAGCCCGGGCATACGCGCCAGCACCTCGAGGCTGACAGGACCGGTGTTGCCCAGTTCGGCGAGGCGCTGCAGCTGACTCACGTACTGGGCGGCAACCTCGACATTCAACTGGGGGAGGCCGGCACTTTGATCTGCCTGCTCGACGTCGATCGTACCCGTCACCTTACCACGGCTGAGTCGGCCCTGCACGCGCTCGCGGATACGTGGTTCCAGCTCCTGCAGCCCGCTGGGACAGCGCAGCGACAGATCCAGGAAGCGCCCGTTCACGGAGCGCAGCACGGTGCGCACTAGGACACCCTCCCCTTCGGCGCTGCCGCTGCCAAATCCGGTCATGCTCGTGATCTGTCCCATGTATGCCTTTGCTTAGAGAGCCTGAATCCTCAGGATCCGGGATCGACGATGATCCGCACGATCTGGCTAAAACCCGTCAGTTGCGAGCGGTACGTCAAGCCTGCCAGTTCGATCTTCCACAAGGCGGTGTCTTCCCCCACCCACAGATGGCCCTTCGCCTCGTCGGCTTGCAGAGAGACGCCTCCCGGCAGGTCCTGCATTTGAAACAGAATGCCGCCCTCGCTGTCATAGGCCACGACACCGCCCTCACCGAGGACCCAGGCGTTGCCGGTGTCGTCGGACACGTCTACCGCCGTCGCCGGACCATGAGGAAAGGGCACAACACGTGCCGGCGCCCTCGGTGTCAGCCGCAGCAGACGAAGTCCATCATCATCGATCGCCCACGCTTGGCAACAGATGATGTCGGACGCATCAAGGGCGACGAGTCCTGACAATCCCTCCCATTGACCGCCTCGTTGACCCTGCTCGTCGAACCAGAGCACGCGGTCGTCGTCGACGTCGGCGATCCATACGCCCCCCTTCGGCGACGGTGCGACGGCGATCGGGTGCGACAGCGTCGCGTCGACCTCGGCGAGCTCGAGCGTGTCCCCCTCGGCATCGAGAGAAAATCCGTAGACAGCGCCGGCAGCCGCATCCGCCACCCAGCCTACACGGGCTATCGCGTCGAGGGCGACAGCGCCGCCGGCTGTCATGCGCGTACCGAAACGATGCAGCGTGCCGTCGGTGTCAATACGATGCAGGGCGTTGAGCCGCCCGTCACCGACCCAGGCAGCGCCGGTGTGTTCGTCGACGGCAAGTCCCACCAATTCGGGGAACCGCCCCCTGGCAAACAGGCCGCGGCGACCGTCAGGAGTCAGTCGCCAGACGAGACCGCTACCAGCGTCGGCTACCCAGCCGTTCTCCTGCCCCGGCGTGGCCAGCTGTTCGCCGGCGATAGCCACCTCTGACTCATCCTTGACGTCCAGTGTCAGCTGGTAGCGATAGAGGGTGCCATTGACCACACCGGTATCGACAAAACCGGTATCCCCCGGAGCGCGCTCGAAGACGACGGGGACAAGGCCCTCCCCGCCCTCACGCCAGATGCGGACGGCGATGAGATCATCGAACTCCGTGAAATCCCAGCGCAAGCGCACCATGCCGTCGCCGGCCAGAGCCTCGAGGGGGCTGGCAATATTTACCGGATCGCGTGCCTGCGCGTCGAGAGGATTGCGCCGCACACGATCCGCACAGGCGGCGATGAGGAGCAAAGCTGCCCCCAGCAGCAAGCCGCGCACGAACACCTGTCTCGGATGCAGGTCTCTGCGCCCCATCAGAAGAACACGAAGCGGGCGGTCAGGACCAGCCCCGCTTCCATGAGAAAGAACGCCGCCCCCGCAATGCGGTCGTGACGCTCGGCCTTGTTGAATGCGTCTTGCTGCCGGTGGGCGCCGGCGGCGTGCAGGTAACGATCGTATGCTGAGTCGGCCTCACCCGTGCTCCAATAGGCGACGAGAGCCCCCGTTATGGCGAGACCGGCGCTGGCCATCACGGCCGGACGCCAGCGTCTCTCCTGGTGCCCGGCAGCGGCTGCGGTACGGAGCGCCGGTGTGGGTTCGTTTGAAACCGGCGTGCTGGTCGTTGTCACGCCGGAATGTGTATGATGCGGCACAGGCAGCAGCCGTGGCAGAGCGGGTTGAGGCGCAACGGCGACGGCTGGCGAAGTATCGGCTGGCGGTGACCACCGCGACTGAGCCTGGATCATGGCTGGAAGCAGCAGCGCGACGGCGACGCGGCGAATAGGAATGGTTGCGTGCCTCATCGCGTCGCAAACACGTACGTGGTGCCACGTTCGGTGGTAACGGCCAGCATGCGTAGAGAGAGGGCGACACTCGTCAACACGGGTCCGTCGAGCTGTTGACGCCAGCGCGTCGATCCGTCGGTCGCGGCGATGGCGTGCAGCCAGCCATCGCCGGCACCGATGTAGATCGTGTCCGTCGTCCCCACGGGAGCAGCACGCAGGATGCCACCGGTTTCGCTGCGCCACGAGCGCTCACCCGTCGCCGTGTCGAAGCCGTAAAGACTGCGATCGGTGGAACCCACGGCGACGCGCGTGGCCGACACGAACAGGCCTTGCGAAGGCA
>JAYZCA010000347.1:0-4405 GCA_036339235.1 Candidatus Latescibacterota bacterium
GCTGCGGCAACCCTGTGTAGAGCGGCCCGGAGACGAGTGTAGACGACCAGTAGATGATCATCGCCTTGCCCTTGATCAATCTGAGGGGCACGGGGCCGAAGAAGCGGCTGTCGTTGGAGTTGTCGCGGTTGTCCCCCATCATGAAGAAGCTGTCCGCGGGCACGCGGATCGGCCCGTAATTGTCGCGGGGACTCACTGACCCGGGCAGGATCCGCCGATCTGTCTGCTTGCCCATAGGCGGCAGCTCCAAGGGCTCGCCATCGACGAAGAGGTGCTTGTCCCGCATCTCAACCGTCTGCCCGCCGACGGCAACGCAGCGTTTGATGAGGTCGCGGCCCGCCTCCGTCTTGGAACGGAAGATAATGATGTCGCCCTGTTGTGGGTCACGCAGGGCCGGAAGGCGGAACAGGGGCTCGCTGAGGGCAGGTAATTCGACGGGAGCGCCGTAGACGAATTTGTTCGCCAGCAGGTAGTCGCCGACGAACAAGGTTTCCTCCATGGAACCTGACGGGATGTAGAACGCCTGGACGACGGTGCTGCGAATCAGCAGGGCCAGACCGACAGCGATGAGTATTGAGGATCCGTATTCACGGAAGCTGCCGCGGGGCGAACTGTCGGTCTCTGCAGGCATCGGTTCCATTCGGAATGAGGATCCGGGGCAATCGGCCACCCGGCTGGTAGGCGGAACATACATAAGCGCTAATTCATTGTAAACCTGATACCGGTTCCGGGCCTTTCCGCGGCCCGCCCAAATGACGCAACTGCTTGTGAATTCAAGAGATCCTCGCCATACTTCGCTTCAACATCCGCCTGTATCACCAACCTGCCGGGCGTCGCCCGCTCCCACACCACAAAGATAGACGACCAAGGGGGCTCCACATCACCCACACTTACTGGGGTCATATCCAAGGCCTCCCCTTCTTTCCCCCCATGCTGGTGGGCGGTTGGCACATCCAATTTTTTACGGCAGCGGCGGCAACGCTCCTCTCGGCAACGTCCTGCATCGGCAGATGGAACGCGCGCTACTGTCCGGTGCCAAAATTTTCGACGATGGCGTCGGCGCGCCGTGACGGCGACCGCTGTCAATGAGAAAGCCTTCCGCAGCGGCGCCACCACAGTCACCCCTTGTCGTGTCAACCACGCCCCGGGTGTGCCCATCTTCGGTTTCCGTCTCGATGACGGCGACAGCTCGATGGCCTACATCCCGGACGTGGAGTACCTCGATGACGCGCACAGGCGACCGGCCCTCGAACTGGCCGACGGCGTCGACCTGCTCATCCACGACGCCCATCACACTGCGACGAAGTATGAAAACCCGGCGCGGCCGCGGGCATTGCAGCGACGCGGCGGCTGTCGCACTGGCGCGCGAGGCGGGCGTGTGTAAGATTGTCTGTTTCACCATCATCCCGATCACAATGACGACGTGATCGACGGTATCGTCAGCGCTCACACCGACGGCGATCTCTCCGTCGAAGCGGCCGCCGAACGCACCGAGTATGTCCTTGAACCTTCCTGACAGAACCACGCGCAGTCCCACAGCTCTTCGTTTTTTTGCCGCATCCTTTCGCGTCGTTTTCCTGGCAGCCCTTGGCTTGGCCTGCGGTTGCGGCGAACCAGACTCCAAGTTGCAGCGCACGCATGCCTACATGGATTCGCTTCGCCTCTACCTCGGCGACCTGCGCCTGATGGACCACGAACTCGGCAAGGTCGTCGAAACGGACACCGTGTCGGCCGACGTCATCGTCCCGCTAATCGCCGAGAGCCTGCGACCCACATTGAGCGACTTGCGCCGCCGCGCCGATTTCCTGCAGCCGACGCCGATTACGCGCGACGCCCACCTCCTCCTGCTGTCCTATCTCGACGTCCGCCTGCAGGCGTATGACGCCGCCCTGCAGGGTCAGGCCGAGTCGCGGCCGGAGCTGTTCGAACTGTTCGCGCGCAAGCAGATCGAAGCCCAACAGATCGGCCGTGATCTCGAGGACGAAGCGCAGCGACTGCGCTCGCAGATCCCCGCCTACTACCCGCTCGTGACTGGGGGGCGTCGGCCACGCGCCGTTCACCCATAACGTTCTTCCTGCCAGGGATCGCCGCGGTTGTGATAGCCGCGCTGTTCCCAGTAACCGGGTGTATCCTCGGCGAGAAACTCGATCCGCCGCAGGAATTTGGCCGACTTCCAGGCGTAGCGTTTCGGCACCAGCAGGCGCATCGGGCCTCCGTGCTCCAGCGGCAGCGGCTTGCCGCCCAGCTCGAAGGCGAGCAGGACGTCGTCGGCCATGACGTCCTCGAGCCCCAGGTTGGTCGAATAGCCGTCCGCCCCGTGAGCGACGACGAAGCCCGCCGCGTCGGTGGGCCGGACGATGGCGATGATCTGTGAGAAGGAGATTCCGGACCAGACAAGGTCGAGTCTCGACCACTTTGTCACGCAGTGAAAATCGCTCGTCTGCTGCCACTTCGGCGCCAGATCGACGAAGCCCTGCAAATCCACCTGAAGGGGCTCTTCGACTTCTCCATCCACGGTGAAGCGCCAGCGTTTCTCGTGGAATGCCGGCCTCACACCCAGGTCCAGGACGGGGAACTTCTCCGTCAGCTTCTGCCCCCGAGGCACCCGCTCACGCCGCGCGGCGACGAGTCGATTCAGCGTGTTGACACGGCTTTTCACTCCACCGATACCACGGCTCCGGTCCTGACGGATTCGATCGCCGCCGCCAGCACCTTCTGTGCCTTGAGGCCGTCCTCGCCTGAGGCATCGATCTCGTCGGGTTGAGCCCCCTGGTTGAGTTGCTCGACGAAACGACCCAGTCGATCGCGAAAAGTGTCGTCGAAGTCGCGCATGCCGCCGAAGACGGGATTGGTGAAAACTCGTTTTTCCATATCCCCTGCCGGATACAGAGTCGCTTCGCGGTACATGTCGTCGATGACGAAGCGCCCTTTCAGACCCGCCACCTCGCAGCGTTCCATCGGGTGCCCACGCTCGATGTCGTAGCTCCCCGTCAGGTGCCCGAGACATCCGGAGGCGAAGCGCATGTTGAACTGCGCCGTCGAGTAGATGGTGCGCCCCGGTGCCTTCAGGGCGAAGCAGTGCACCTCGACGATTTCGCCGCAGAAGTAGCGCATGATGTCGACGGTATGCGGGTGCAGCGCTTTGATCTGGAACCACTCCGACGACTCGTTCGGATTCTGGATCCACATGGCCATATTCATGAACAGCTGCGTACCGATTCGCCCCTCCTCCACCCAGCGCTTGGCGAGCCGCGCTGCCGGTGTGAATCGGTGGTTGAGGTCGACGCCGAAACACAACCCTCTTTCCCGGGCCTTTGTAACCATCTCCTGCGCCGGCCCGATCTCGTTGGAGATCGGCTTCTCGCACAACACGTGCAGGCCGGCATCGAGTGCCTGCAGCGTCGGCTGGTGGTGGTCGGATCCGTACTCCTCCCCGCCCGTGGCCACGCTGGCCATCGTCAGATCGGCACCCTCGAGTAGTGCCTCTACGCTGTAAAACGCCGGCACACCCAGCGCCGCCGCCGTCGCATCGGCGCGCTCGCAGTCGATGTCGCACACGCCGGCAAGCTCGGCGCCGGCCATCTCGGCGTAGATGCGTGCGTGCCGGTTGCCGATCGGACCGAGTCCGATAACCCCTACGTTTTGCATGGTCCTATTGTCCTGTCGCAGAAATAGCTTGTGGAATTCGGGCGGCGAGGCGCTCGGCTCGCAAGGCGCGCGACCAAGGCGTATTGAAGGATACACCGCGCGGAGCGCAACGCGGCGAGCCGGGATGCATCGGCGGCCCGAAAACGCAAGGGATTTCTGCGACAGGACACTACCCCTCGATCTCGACGCGCCGCCCGCTCTCGGCGCTCTCGATAGCGCCGAAGACCATGGCCAGGCTCTTGATATTGTCGGTGCACACGGTCTCGGGTGTGCCGCCGTTCTGCACGCACTCGACGAATTCGTGGATGATGCCCTCGTGGGCACCGACCCGATCTGAAGCAGCGGCGGGCTCGATCGGCAGTACATCCATCTCGGACCGGAAATCGCCGGCAGCGGCCACCGTCTCTCCGCGAAAGCCCTCGGCACCGTCCCACGTGATCGAGCCTTGTTGCCCGATTACGCGCCAATCGGCCTCCCACGTCGTGTTGAGTCCCTCCGAACACCAGCTGCCGCGATACGTGTAGACGACGCCACTGGACATCTCGAAGACGGCTACCGCCGAGGCGTCGTGGTCGTACCATGAGCCCGCGGGATTCCACTCGCGGCAGTAGACGGCGACGGGATCGGCCTCCAGCAGGAGCCGCGCCGCGTCGAACGTGTGGATCGCCATGTCGAGGAGCAGCACGTGCCGCATGTGATCGCGAAAGCCGCCGAAGTGGGCGCCGATATAGAAGTCGCTGTTCAGCGCCGTCAGCGG
>JAYZCA010000348.1:0-6409 GCA_036339235.1 Candidatus Latescibacterota bacterium
GCCGGCGAATTTCGTCGATCTCGTACTGGGCCGTACGGAGACGAACTGGTCGCCGGGGGAGGCGGCGATGCGCGGCGTGGAGATGCTGGACGCCGCCTACCGCTCGGCGGCGTCGGGATGTGAAGAGGTGGTGTAGCGATCGGTCCAATGAGGTTACGTTGAAAGCGCCGCTGATAGAGATTCTCTTCAGGGTGGGCGTGCCGCGGAAGGTCAGACTGGACGCCCCAGAAGTGGTTACGGCAAGTGATGTACTCACTTTCAGAACGGCACGACTGGCGCCACCGAGATCAACCGTGGCATCGGCGACCGGGAAGTCCCATGATCAACCGAACTGACGCCGCTGGCCCGCAGTTCGAGGCTCGTCGCTGGACCCTCGAGTTCGAGACGAGTGGCGCCGGAGATGCTCATCTCCACCTGGGTACTCACCGAGCCAGCAAGGCTCGATTCGATCTGCTTTTGATAGTTCACAAGCCCAGGTAAACTTTTCCAATCTAACAGGAGGCCATGGCGCCGATGCCCGATCCGACCGATGAACTGCTGCAGCTAAGCCAGCGACTGCTCGACGCCATCGCCGCCAATGACTGGTCCACGTATGTGGAACTGTGCGACCCGGAACTCACCGCCTTCGAGCCCGAGGCGCGCGGCCTGCGTGTGACGGGGCTGGACTTTCACCGCTACTACTTCGACGCCGGGCCACCGGCGGAGCCACGCAACACGACGATGGTGGATCCCCAGGTGCGGTGGCTCGGCGACGATGCGGCGCTGGTGACCTACGTACGTCTGGTGCAGGCGCAGGGCCACAGGGGGCCGGCGACCTCGCGCTGTGAAGAGACCCGCGTCTGGGAACGCCGCGACGGGGAGTGGCGCCACGTCCACTTCCATCGCTCCGACAATACCCGATCACGCACCAGGTAGCCGCATCAGTCGATCTCGAGTTGGGCGCCGGGCCATTGGTCGTCGCTCGATGTCACGTCGATCGTGATTCCGTCCGGGTCCTCGACCTTAAAGGCGCCTTCGCTGAGATTGTCGGGACTCAATGGAGTCTTCCCGGACAGGCCGTCTGAGAAAATCTCGTAACCCATATCCAGCAGTCGTTGAGCGGCGACCTCGAGATCGGGCACCCGGATGCCGATGTGCAGGTAATCGAGCATGCCGCTCACATGTGCGGGTCGGGCAGGGCCGTTATGCTGGAAGACGCGAAAATTGTGGAAGCCGTCGCTCAGGTCGTAACAGTTTTCCTGCTGGGAGAACACGGGCAATCCAAGGCCGTCGCGCCAGAAGCGGATGGTCGCTTCCAAATCGCTGGCGCGCACGCCGACGTGAACCAATGTGGTGGACATACTATTTCTCCTCGTCATGTAGTTGCGCGTGTTGCAATTGATTTAATTTGGGCAGTCCACACAAGGGTCGCAACACACGTCGTTCACATCACATCTTACGCCGAAATAGCAAGCTCTAGGAGGGGAGTATGAGCGCTGAATACAGGGCCGCCATCATCGGCCATACCGGTCAGGGCAACTATGGTCACGGGCTCGACATGGTCTACGCTCGGATGCCCGAGGTCGAGGTGGTCGCTGTCGCCGATCCCGATCCCAGGGGCCTGGCGGCGGCCGGCAAGAGGACCGGCGCGGCAAGGTGTTATGCCGACTATCGCGAGATGCTCGAAAAGGAAGAGGTCGAGCTGGTCAATGTCTGTCCCCGCGTGGTCACGCTGCACGCGGAGATGGCCATTGCCGCCGCCGAGGCGGGAGCCAGGGGCATTTTCTGCGAGAAACCCGTGGCTGCGTCGTTAGCCGAAGCGGATGCGATACTGGAAACGTGCGACCAGTGCAATGTCAGGATGGCGGTGGCGCACAGGCGCGCCAATCCCTACGAGCAGCATGCCAAGAGACTGGTCGACGCGGGAGAGATCGGTCAACTGCAGGTGCTCAGGGGGCATGGCAAGTGGGATCACCGTGCCGGGGCAGAGGATCTGGCGGTACTGGGGCCCCACATGATGGACAGCATGCGCTACTTCGCCGGGGCCGATGTCGCCTGGGCACACGGCCACATAACTCAGGATGGCCGCGAGATCACCCTCGACGATGTGCACGAGGGCAACGAGGGCATCGGTCCGATCGCCGGCAACAGCCTGGCGGCCTATTACGTGTTTGCCAACGGAGTCACTGCACATTTCGAGTCACAGCCCGGAGATACCACCGCCAGGGTCAACAGCCGCTGGTTCGGTTTCGAGGCGCATGGCACCGAGGGTATCATCGCGTTGCGCAATTCGCCGAATGGGGAGATGTACATCCACCGCCAAGGAATGTTCATTCCCGATGGCAAGATCCAGTGGGAGCGGGTCCTGATCGACGGGTGGGAGGCGATACCCGCAGGCGAGCGCACGCACCACAGCAACGTGCTGATCGCCCGCGAGTTGATCCAGGCCATAGAGGAAGATCGCGACGTGGTCGAGGCTTCCAGCGGCAAGGACGCGCGGGCGGCTCTGGAGATGGTCATGGCGGTACACGAATCACAGCGCGTGCGGGGACGAGTGCAGTTTCCACTGGCGAACCGGGAGAATCCCTACGAGGTCTGGCGACGGGAGGCCGCACTGTGAAGAAGTATCGTGTCGCGATCCTGGGCTGTCGATCCCGCGGAACGTCTGCCGCCAGAGTCTACCACGCCCACCCGCGGACCGAAGTTGTGGCGCTGTGTGATCTGCTCGAAGACCGACTCAACAGCCTGGGGGATGAGCTCGGGCTGAAGGCTCGTTTCACGGATCTGGACGAGATGATCCGCCAGACGGAGCCGGAAATCGTGGCGATCCCGACGGCGCCGGCCCTACATGCCCCACTGGCGCTTCGGGTGCTGGAACATGGCGTCAATATCGAAGTCGAAAAACCGATGGGGATGGATCTCATCGAGACCGATGCGGTGATGAGCAAGGCAGGCGCAAAGGGCGTCCAGGTAGCGGTGCATCATCAGTGGCGGCTGAGTGCCTGGACGCAAGCCATCAACCAGGCCTATCAGACCGGCAAGATCGGGGAGTTGCGCTATATCTATGCCAGCGGCAAGGGGTACTACGGCGGCTTTGGCCTGATGGAAATCGGCACCCATCTGCTGAGCCACATGATCAAATTCGGCGGCCGTTGTCAAAGCGTCACAGCGCACGCCACCGTCCGTGGTCGTCCCATCACGCCGCAGGATGTTCTGCCCGCTCCACGCGGAAACGGCACCATTGCCGGCGACCACGTCACCGCGACGCTCCAGTTCGGCGACGGGGTGACGGGGACGCTGCTACAGCACCGCTTCGACAAGCTCGATCTGGATGCTCACATCGTTGAACTCTATGGCACGGAAGGGCGATTGATGTGGCATCCTCGCGGCGCCTGGATCTTACCCAACCCTCACGTTCTGCCCACAGACAACCTGGATCAATGGCAGGCCCTGACGCCCATCTATCCGGAAAGCTTTGAGCAGGCGGCTGGAACGATTTCAGGCAACACCAACATGATCGAAGGTGACTACTGGTTCGTGGACGAATATGTAAGAGCCCTGGATGAGGGGCGGGAACACGAATGCAGCGGCGCAGAGGGACGCCATGTTATGGAAATCATCATGGGCACGTTTGAGTCAGCGGCGTACGGAACCCGCGTCGACCTGCCGCAGTCCAACCGCGAACACCCGTTGGTACGCTGGCGGCACGAGGCCGGATTGGGAGCCCCGGAACCCATGCCCATGATCGATGCGGAATGGCTTGCCGAAGAAAACAGACGCCTGGGACAGCTGTGAGCCTCAGTCGTCAGTGAATTCGACAACATCGGCGCGGAGGGACACGGCGATGTCGTTGTAGACGAGGAAGTCGCGCGTATCGGCGTCGTAGGGAATGTATGTTGATCAGCGCCCAAGTGTCGACCAGCCACCGGGCGTGCTTGCTCTCGAAGTCTGCCCACAACCCCATGGCCTCCTTGTAGAGATGGCCGGTGCCACTGACGCGGAACAGGGAAATGGAACCGGATTTTGCCCCGTCGGAGAAGCTGGCGCCTATGAGATAGCCGGCCTTGGCCGCACCGGAGACACCGGTGGCGACGACCTCATAGTTGGGCTCGGACAGTTCTACGGTGGTGAGGTTTTCGGCGGTAAACGTGCCGGTCTGAGCGCAGCCGGATAGGGCGACGACGCCAAGGATCAGTACGGCGATGGTAGCTTTTCGCATATGGGGGCTCCCGTTGGAGGGTGTTGTCAGTCGACGGCCCTTTCGGCGATATGCACGTAATCGTCGAGAATGGCGATCTGTACGTCCGTCATTTGGTCTCTCTGGTGTCAGGTAGACCAAACCTCGAATGGTGCCGCGAGCGGGTCAACGAGCGGCAGGGTCGTGCCCCCGGAGAGGTCCTTCGTTGACAGTGTCCGACTGTGCCGATAGGTTAAAAATGACTGACCGGTCAGTTCAGTTTTCCGCCTGGAGCCAGGGGATTGAGCAAAGTGACACCTGCAGAAAGAGCTGGCGCGTGGCCCGCGCATGCGTCTCTAATTGAGCACGTGAGAGGTTGGATCCACGGCCTGATTTCCGGACTGGTGGCATTTTCGCTGACAGCGTGCGACCAGCAGGAGGAGGAAGGGCGTAGGGGCGGGGCTTCTCCGAGTGGACGGGGTGACAGGGCGGAGGCGGCTTTGCCCGTCAAGACGGTACGTGTGACACGCAGCGAGATCACCAGCTATGTCGAGACGCACGCCCGCCTCGAGGCGGAGCGCTGGGTCGAGGTCGTGTCGCGTGTGCAGGGATTGGCCAAGGGCCTGAACGCCGAAGAGGGGGATCGGGTCCGGGCGGGGCAGGTGCTGTTGAACCTGGAGAAAGAGGAACTGCGGCTGCAGGCGGAAAAGGCCAAGGTCGCCCTGCAGCAAGTGCTGGCAACATTCGAGCGTACCAAGGTTCTCCACGAGCGCCGAATGGTGAGTATCCAGGAGTTCGAGAACACCCGCAACCAGTTCGAAAGCGCGGAAGTAGCACTGCGCGAGGTGGAACTCCAACTGGAGTACGCCGACATCCGCGCTCCCATCGACGGTGTGGTGATGCAGAGACGTGTGGAAGAGGGCGACCTCGTGCGCACGAATCAGGTGGTGTTTGCTGTGGCCGACCTCGAGCCACTGCAGGTGCGCGTCCGCGTGCCCGAAAAGCGCATGACCCAGGTGCGGGCGGGGCAAGAGGCGCGCATCACCGTCGATCCAATACCTGACAGCGTATTTCATGCGACGGTGCGCATGATCAGCCCAGGCGTCGACCCTGCGAGCGGTACCGTGAAGGTCACCCTCGACGTCCCCTCCGGAGGTGTCCTGCGGCCAGGGATGTTTGCCACGGTGCGAATCATCACCGACAGCCGCGAGGATGCCCTCATCATTCCGAAGAAGGCGCTCCTTCTCGAGACGGACGAGGATGACGTGTTTGCCGTACGCGATGGCCATGGCGAGCGGATTCACATCGTACTGGGGTACACCGATGGCGACCGTGTCGAGGTCGTTTCCGGACTACGAGAAGATGACCAGGTGATCACCGTCGGTCACGAAGGGCTGAAAGACCACGCCGCAGTACGCATCGTCGGCGCCGAACTGGAGACTACGTCCGTGGCGGGAGGTGGCCCGGACAGCGGGTCCCGAGCCGGTAGCGAGTACTGATCCGGTGAAGCTCGTCGATTTCTCCACGGCGCGTCGAGTGACTGTGGCGATGATCATGGTCGCTATCGCCACCTTCGGCATGGTAGGCTTCTCGCGGTTGGCGGTGAACCTGCTGCCTGATATCGCCTACCCAACGATTACGATTCGCACCGAGTTCCCGGGTACGGCGCCGGCGGAGGTGGAACGCCTGATTTCAGAGCCCATCGAGGGCCTCGTCGGTGTGGTGAGCAACGTCGTGCGTGTCAGCTCGGTATCAAGTCCGGGCAGGAGCGACGTGATCGTCGAGTTCGGCTGGGGTACCGGCATGGACTTCGCCTCACTGGATGTGCGTGAGAAGCTCGATCTCCTGCAGCTGCCCCAGGACGCGAGCAAGCCGATCCTGTTGCGCTTCGATCCGTCCCTCGATCCAATCCTGCGAATCGCGCTCTACGGCGGCAACAGCCTGATGGAACTGCGGCGTGTCGCCGAGGACCGGATTCGTCTCGACTTCGAGAGTCTCGAGGGGGTCGCCGCCGTGCGCGTCGAGGGTGGCCTGGAGGAGGAGATCCACGTCGAAGTCGAGACGCAGCGTCTGGCGAGTCTCGGCATCCCGGTCAGTCAGGTGACGCAGCGTCTGGCGGCGGAGAACGTGAACCTCACCGGGGGCCTTCTGAAGGACGGAGAGGTCGAGTTCCTCGTACGAACGGTGAATGAGTTCGTCCGCATTGAGGACATGGAGTCGATCGTTATCGCCCAGGTAGAGGGTGCCTTGGTA